>NZ_AP024269.1:4702500-5027392 GCF_016629525.1 Kaistia sp. 32K | reverse complement strand
ACGATCGCCGCGATGCCGGGACCCGGCGCGAAGGCGGCGACGGCCAGCGCGGCGGCGAAGAGCGCCAGACCCGAAATCGACAATCCCGTCATGATCCCGCCTCCTGCTGCGGCTCGACGCGGCCCGGCGTCACGGTGAAGATCTGCCCCGATTGCGGCAATTCGGCGAAGAGCGCCGGGTCGGCCCCGGTCATGAAGATCTGGCTGCCGAGCCGCTCGAGCGCCTCGAACAGGGCGGCGCGCCGACGCTGGTCGAGATGGGCGGCAATTTCGTCGAGAAGCACGATCGGCGCAAGCCCGCTCATCCGCGCGACGAGGCGGGCATGCGCCAGCACGATGCCGACGAGGAGCGCCTTCTGTTCGCCGGTCGAGGCGCGGCCGGCCGGCACGTCCTTCGGGCCATGGCGGACGACGAGATCGCTCGCCTGCGGGCCGACCAGGGTGCGGCCGGCGGCGCGGTCGCGGGCGCGGCCGTTGCGCAGCGCCGCGCGGTAGCGATCCTCCGCCTCGACCGCCGGCCCCTCGCCGATCCAGCTTTCGACGTCGCCCTCGAGCGCCAGCACGGCAAAGGGAAAGGGCGAGGTGTCGTCGCGTTCTTCGGCGATCAGGCCTGCGAGCCGCTCGGCCGTCTCCTTGCGGGCGGCGGCGACGGCGACGCCGATCTCGGCGATCTCGGCCTCCAGCCCGTCGAGCCAGGCGCGATCGGGAGAGGGATCCTCGAGCAGGCGATTGCGGCCGCGCACGGCCTTCTCGAACGCATTGACCCGGCTGCCATGCGTCGCGTCGACGGCGAGCACCAGCCGGTCGACGAAACGGCGGCGATCGCCGGCCGGGCCGGTGAACAGCCCATCCAGCGCCGGCGTCAGCCAGACGATGCGGAGATATTCGGCGAAAGCGGTGGCGGAGGAGACCGGCGCGCCGTCGATGCGGCAGCGGCGCGAGGGCGGCTGGCCATCGAGCGCGGTGCCGAGCCGGACGGGACCGTTTGCGGTGTCGAGGTCGACGGCCACGACGAAGCCGCCGCCACCGCCGATCCGCGCCATGTCGCCGAGATCGGCGCGGCGCAGGCCGCGCCCCGGCGACAGCAGCGAGATCGCTTCGAGCAGATTGGTCTTGCCGGCGCCGTTCTCGCCCGAAAGCGCGACGAGGCGCCCGGCGACCCGCACGTCGAGACGCTCATAGGACCGGAAATCCGCCAGCGTCAGCCGCGTGATGCGCGGCTGGCCGACGTCAGGGGAGAGGGTCACACGCGCATCGGCATCAGGACGTAGAGCGCGTCCTCGTCGCCGTCATCCTGGATCAGCGTCGGCGAGCCGGGATCGGCCAGCTTGAACAAGGCCGTGCCGGTCTTCAGCTGGCCGGCGATATCGAGC
Source organism: Kaistia sp. 32K (assembly GCF_016629525.1). Classification (GTDB taxonomy): domain Bacteria; phylum Pseudomonadota; class Alphaproteobacteria; order Rhizobiales; family Kaistiaceae; genus Kaistia. The sequence goes on along the minus strand of NZ_AP024269.1, from coordinate 5,026,020 downwards.
AGATATTTCGAATTGAAGCCGATATCGATCGGATCGGACTGGTAGTCGACGTCGAGCTCTTCCGTCGCCGAGCCCGAATCCGGGTTGTTGACGGTGAGCGCCAGCCGGCCTTCCGAGGTCAGCGACAGCTTGACGGCGCGGCCGCGCTCGCTGGCGATGGTCGAGACGCGGTCGACGGCGTTCGAAAAGGTGCCGCGATCGACCTTGAGCACCTTGTCATTGCCCTGCGGGATGACGCGGGCATAGTCCGGGAAGGTGCCGTCGATCAGCTTCGAGGTCAAGATGACGCCGCCGAACGAGACGCGGATCTTGGTGTCCGACAGCTCGATCGTGGCGGTCTCGTCGGAGTTCTCCAGGAGCTTCTGGATCTCGCCGACCGCCTTGCGCGGCACGATGATCCCCGGCATGCCCTCGGAGCCGGCTGGCGCAGCGGTCTGCGCGCGGGCCAGGCGATGGCCGTCGGTGGCGACGGCGCGCAGCACGGTCCGACCCTCGATCGCCGGCGTGTGCAGATAGATGCCGTTCAGATAGTAACGCGTCTCTTCGGTCGAGATCGCGAACTGGGTGCGGTCGATCAGCGTCTTGAAGGCCGAGGCCGGCATTTCGAAGCGGATCGGGAACTCGCCGGTGGTGAGATCCGGAAAATCGGTCTCCGGCAGCATCTGCAGCGAGAAATTCGAGCGGCCCGAACGGACCGTCAGCGTCTGGCCGTCGGCCGAGGTCTCCAGCGCCACTTCCGAGCCGTCCGGCAGTTTGCGGACGATGTCGTAGAGCATGTGCGCCGGCACCGTCGTCGCGCCGGGGCGGCCGACATCGGCGGCGATCGTCTCGAGAATCTCGAGATCGAGGTCGGTCGCCTTCAGCGTCAGCTCCGAGCCGGCGGCGCGGATCAGCACGTTGGAGAGGATCGGGATCGTGTTCCGTCGTTCGACCACGCGGTGCACGTGGTTGAGGGACTTCAGGAGGTTGGATCGCTCGAGGGTCGCTCTCATGAAACGCAGGAACCTTGACAGAAAAGCCGCGCGGATGGCGCGGCGCCGACAGAGGCCGGACGCAGCGTCCGGTACGGACCGTGGAAATTGGCTTGTTCCGGCCCGGAACGCAAGGCCCTCCCCCGCGATCCCGGGGATCGGGACGGGACGGGAGACAAAGAAGCCGGCGGAGATCCTCCGCCGGCTCAGGACCGATCGACTATTCGTCGATCATGCGCTTCAGCAATTCGATCTCTTCCGCCAGATGCTGGTCGCCCTGCATCATCTCCTCGACCTTGCGGACGGCGTGCAGCACCGTGGTGTGATCGCGACCGCCGAAGCGACGGCCGATCTCGGGCAGCGAGCGCGGCGTCAGCGTCTTCGACAGATACATGGCGATCTGGCGCGGCCGCACGATGGTGCGGGTGCGACGGCTCGACAGCAGGTCGGCCTTCGACACGTTGTAGTGGCGCGAGACGACCTTCTGGATGTCCTCGATCTTGACCCGGCGCGGCTCATGGGCGCCGACGAGATCGCGCAGCGTGATCTCGGCCGAGTTCATCGTCACCGGCTGGTTGGTGAACTGCCACTGCGCCACGAGGCGGTTCAGCGCGCCTTCCAGGTCGCGGCCGTTCGAGACGACCGACTGGGCGACGTATTCGATCACCGTCTCCGGCACTTCGACGCCCGGGTTCTGCGTCTGGGCGATCTGGTATCGGCTCTTCAGGATATCGCGGCGGAGGTCGAGGTCCGGCGGGGCGATCTCGAAGGCGACACCACCGCGCAGGCGCGAGCGGACGCGCTCGTCGAGCGTCTCGAGCTCAGCCGCCGGCCGGTCGGCCGCCACCACCACCTGCCGGGCGCCGTCGATCAGCGCGTTCAGCATGTGGCAGAATTCCTGCTGCACGGACTTGCCCTGCAGGAACTGCAGGTCGTCGATCAGAAGCAGGTCGATCTCGCGCAGCTGCTCCTTGAAGGCGATCGCCGACTGGTTCTTCAGCGCCGCGACGAAGCGGAACATGAAGTGCTCGGCGGTCAGGTAGACGACCTTGCGGCTCGGATCGGCGCGGCGCGCCGCCTGGGCGACGGCGTGCAGCAGATGCGTCTTGCCGCGACCGACGGCGGCATGAAGATAGAGCGGGTTGTAGGGCGTCGGCCGGCCGGCCGGCGTCTCGGCCACGGCACGGGCCGCGGCATAGGCGACGCGGTTGGCACCGCCCTCGCAGAAGGTGTCGAAGGTGAAGCGCGGATCGACGGGCGAACCGTCGCCATCGGGCTCGCTGCGAACCGGCGCGGCGGCCGCGGCGACGATCGGCGCGGCGCTGGCGGCCGGAATGAAGGTCGGCGCGGGCGTCGCCTGGACGGCGGCGGCGGGCTTCTCGACCTTGGCAGGCGCCCGGGCGCGGACGGCGCCGCGCACCAGCAGCTCGACCCGGCGAACGCTCTCGACCTCGGCGGCCCAGAGGCCGAGCAGCTTGTCGAGATAGTGCGCCTGGATCCACGATTTCAGGAATCGGGTCGGCACCGAAAGATCGACGGACGCGCCGTCGGAGCTCTCGAATTCAACCCGGGCGAACCAGCTCGAAAACACGTCTTCGCCCAGTTCCGTCCTGAGACGCGTCTTGACGCGTTCCCACAGCACCGCATCCGCGCGCCCGCTCATCGGCTGATCCCCATCGACAGCGATCGTCCTGAGAGCCGAAGCTCCGGATCCAAATTCGCCTGTCCTGTCGTCGCGCATCTGAGCCCCTCTCGTAACGAATGGCATCTTGTCATGATTGGACCCAAGGCAGTCCCGCGGCTTTCCAGCCATCCACGGAACCACGATGTCGGCCCTCGTCCAGCGGCCCTTCAAAGCCGCCGGCAATGTTGAAACACCGGTCGAAACCGGCTTCGGCCAGAGCGTTCGCCGCCGCGAGGCTGCGCGCGCCGGACCGGCACAGAAAATACAGAGCCGTCTCGCGGCCGATGCCGCGCCGTTCCAGCTCGGCGGCCAGCACCTCGGCGAAGTCGGCATTGACCGTCATCGCCGGGTAGCTCTGCCATTCGACCAGCAGCGTCTCCTTGCCGATCGCACTCAGATCGACAATGCCGACATAAGCCCACTCGGCCCGGGTCCGCACATCGATCAGCATCGACTGCGGTTCACTGGAGAGCCCTTCCCAAGCCTCATCGGCCGAAACGTCGCCGGCAAAGCTGCCGGCAGGCGAACGAGACATACTGCCCCCTCACGCACATGACCGTCAGGGTCACGTACTATGTAAATCTGAAGCTGATACAGGGTGGTTTAGGTTCTTCCAGAACGCGGAAGCAATTAAATACGCAAAAACACTACATATAGAGCAAACTGAATTTCCGCGATTTCAATGCTGCCTCGCCCCTAAACTCTGTAAGGCGAGAAACGCCTGTTAGAACTCTTGCCGGAGCACCCCACCGGCGGACGACAACTGACGCTGCCGTCTCCATGAGGTGGAAAATACACAGGGGGTCGGGGGCTCGCAACGCCGGTTGGCCAAGATTCGACCGCCCCTGCCCCCGGCCCTCCGGCCCTCCGCCTCGATTCCGGCACCCTGCCCCCGCGAATCCCTTACGAGTCAAAGGGTTCAGAAGGCGGCGCCGGCGCCTCAGAAAAGATCCAAAGCGGGCGAAAAAATTACGGCCGATGCCTCTTGACTCGTTCGGAATCCGACCGACTCGACAGGACAGCTAACCACCGCCACATAAGCCTTTGATTTTGTTGATCAAATGGTGCGAAGCAGGGATCGGGCACCGAGCGCCAAGACCGACCTTCGCGGCATTTCTGAGGCAGGGCAGGCACTTAACCGCATAACAAAAAAGCCCGGCCGAGGCCGGGCTTTTGTCAATCCCCAGAAACTCTGCAGCTTAGGCAGAGATCGCCTTCACGCGGGCGGCGAGGCGCGAAACCTTGCGGGAAGCGGTATTCTTGTGCAGCACGCCCTTCTGGGCGGCGCGCATCAATTCCGGCTGGGCGTTCTTGAACGCCTCGGCGGCGGCGGCGGCATTGCCGGAAGCGATCGCCTCCTCGACCTTGCGGACGTAGGTGCGCATGCGGCTGCGGCGCGTGCGGTTGACCTCGGCACGGCGAGCAATCTTGCGGGTCGCCTTCTTGGCGGACGGCGTATTGGCCATGAGGGGCCTTCCTGAAAAAGCGGTTCGGTGGACTTCCGTGCCGCAGATCCCAAGGGAACCCCAAGGAATTCGGGCTGAACGGAATGGGCGGCTACGACGCCGCCCGGTTCATGGGCGGCTTATAGTCGGCTGCTCGCGCGCCGTCAATCACGATCCGGCGGATTCAGCGGTTGCGGAACGCGGCGGGGCGCTTGTCGAGAAACGCCGCCATTCCCTCGCGCGCGTCCTCGGTCGCGAACAGCGAATGGAACAGCCGCCGCTCGGTGCGGATGCCGTCGGCGAGCGGGCTTTCGAAGGCGCGGTTGACCGCCTCCTTGGCCATCAGCACCGACGGCCGCGACAGGCCGGCGATCTTGCTGGCCGCCGCGACCGCCTGGTCGACCAGCTCGGCCGCCGGCACGACGCGCGAGACGAGGCCGATCCGCTCCGCCTCCTCGGCCTCGATCATCCGGCCGGTCAGCACCATGTCCATGGTCTTCGCCTTGCCGACCGAGCGGGCGAGGCGCTGCGTGCCGCCGGCGCCCGGCATCAGGCCGAGGGTGATTTCGGGTTGTCCGAACTTCGCGTTGTCAGCCGCGATGACAAGATCGCACATCAGGGCGAGCTCGCAGCCGCCGCCGAGCGCGAAACCGGCCACCGCCGCGATCACGGGCTTGCGGGTCGCCGCCAGCCGCTCCCAATGGGCGACGAAATCGTCGAGATAGACGTCGACATAGCCGAGCGCCTGCATCTCCTTGATGTCGGCGCCGGCGGCGAACGCCTTCTCCGAACCGGTCAGCACGATGGCGCCGATGGCATCGTCCGCCTCGAAGGCGTCGAGGCCGGCGTTCAGATCGGCGATCAACTGGCGGCTCAGCGCGTTGAGCGCCTTGGGGCGGTTCAGACGGATGAGGCCGACGGCGTCCCGCGTCTCGACAAGGATGGTCTCATAAGCAACGGTCTCATGGGCCATGGCGCGCTCCCGCTTCCCGAACCTCGCCCCTCCCCGACCGGCGGAGGCCGGGCGAAGCGGGTGGAGCCGCAGGCCTAGCGGACGATCGCCGCGCCTTCAAGACCGGAGCGTACAAACGTCCCCGCTCGCCGGCGGCTCACTTCTGGCAGGTGCCGCAATAGAAGGTGGAGCGGCCGGACTGCACCTTGCGCGCGATCACGCCGGAACAGTCGAGCTTCGGGCAGGGCTCGCCCTCGCGGTCATAGACCCGGAACGAGTGCTGGAAATAGCCGAGCTCGCCATTCGCCTGGCGGTGGTCGCGCAGTGACGAGCCGCCGGCGGCGATCGCCGCGGCGAGAACGTCGCGGATCGCCGTCGCCAGCCGGTCGGCCGCCTTGGCCGTGAGCGAGCCGGCGCTCTTCTCCGGCGACAGGCCGGACATGTGCAGCGCCTCGCAGACATAGATATTGCCGAGGCCGGCGATCAGGCTCTGGTCGAGCAGCGCCGCCTTCAGCGGGGTCTTCTTCGCCTCGAACAGGCGATGCAGCACCTTGCCGTCGAACTCGTTGCCGACCGGCTCGACCCCGAGGCCGGCGAGATGGCGCGCCGTCTCGATCCCCGCGCGCGGCACCAGGTCCATGAAGCCGAAGCGGCGCGGGTCATTATAGATGACGCGCTTGCCGTTCGAGAGATGGAAGACGACGTGGTCATGCGCCAGCGCTTTTCCGCGAGGATGGTGGAAGTCGCCAGGCGTCTCCGGCTCGGCGAGCGCGCCTTCTTCAATCCGGAACGAGCCGGACATGCCGAGATGCATGACGACGACGGCGCCGTCGTCGAGATCGGCGAGCAGATATTTGGCCCGACGCCCCAGCCCCTCGATGCGGCGGCCGGTCAGCCGCTCGGCGAAGCGCTCGGGAAACGGAAAGCGCAGATCCGGCCGGCGCTGCTCCAGCCTTTCGATCACGGTGCCTTCCATGGTGGGGGCAAGGCCCTGGCGGACGGTTTCGACCTCGGGAAGCTCTGGCATTTAGGCTGCGTCAACTCTGCGGGTGTCGGGGCCGTGGCGCATGGAAAGCGCTTCGGCTATCAAGGACTTCGTTTTCCAGATCGGGCGGTGGTCGCCCCTTTCCTGCGGAGCTCTCCGCAGACGCGATCGCTGGCTCATATGCGTAATATAAGGAGTGGGACGCCATGGCGACCGAATCTCGCAGCGAGACGCCCGAAACGGGCCGCGCCTCCTTCGGATTCCGCGATGTCGATGTCGATGCCAAGCAGGGCATGGTCAATGACGTCTTCCACAAGGTCGCCTCGCGCTACGACCTGATGAACGACTTCATGTCGGCCGGCCTGCACCGCGTCTGGAAGGACGCCATGGTGTCGTGGCTGACGCCGCCGCGCAACCGGCCGTTCGAAGTGCTCGACGTCGCCGGCGGCACCGGCGACATCTCGTTCCGCATCGTCGAGCGCTCGCACAAATCGGCCCGCGCCACCGTCTGCGACATCAACGCCTCGATGCTCGAGGTCGGCCGCGAGCGCGCGGCGAAGCGCGGCCTCGCCGAGCACGTCACCTTCGTCGAGGGCAATGCCGAGGAACTCCCCTTCGAGGACAACCGTTTCGACGCCTATACGATCGCCTTCGGCATCCGCAACGTGCCGCGCATCGACCAGGCGCTGAAGGAGGCCCACCGCGTGCTGAAGCCGGGCGGCCGCTTCCTCTGCCTGGAATTCTCCGACGTCGACGTCCCCGGCCTCGACAAGATCTACGACTTCTATTCCTTCAACCTGATCCCGGCGATGGGCAAGGTGGTGGCGGGCGACGCGGAGAGCTACCGCTACCTCGTCGAATCGATCCGCCGCTTCCCGCATCAGGAGCGCTTCGCCGAGATGATCCGGCAGGCGGGCTTTTCGAAGGTCTCCTACCGCAATCTGACCGGCGGCATCGCCGCCATCCACTCGGGCTGGAAAATCTGACGCAATGGCGCTCGGCATCGCCGCTCTCTTCCGCCTGGCCTCCGCCGGCTTCGTTCTGGCGCGCGAGGGCGCGTTCAGCCTGGTCGACATCGATGACGTGCCGCCGCCGGCGCGGCTTGGCGTGCGCCTCGGCCGCCTTCTGGAGCGCCGCTCCGCCGCCGCCCACGACCGCGGCGAGCGCATCACCGCGGCGCTGAACAAGCTCGGCCCCTCCTATGTGAAGCTCGGCCAGTTCATGGCGACGCGGCCCGATTTCGTCGGCGAGGACGTCGCCGATGCGCTCGGGCGGCTGCGCGACGAGATCGAGCCGTTCGGCGAGCAGGCGGCGCGCGTCGTCATCGAGAGGAATTTCGGCAAGCCGGTCGAGACGATCTTCACCAAGTTCTCGCCGCCGATCGCGGCGGCCTCGATCGCGCAGGTGCACAAGGCCGAGGTGATCGAGGCCGACGGCACGACGCGCGCCGTCGCGGTCAAGGTGCTGCGCCCCGGCGTCCGCTCGCGTTTTCATCGCGACCTCGAAACCTTCTATGCCGGCGCCAGGCTAGTCGAGCGGCTCGACCCGGCGATGCAGCGGCTGAAGCCGATCGCCGTCGTCGACACGCTGGCGCGCTCCGTCTCGATGGAGATGGACCTTCGCCTCGAGGCGGCGGCGCTCTCCGAAATGGCCGAGCGGACTTCTGGAGATCCCGGCTTCCGCGTGCCAAAAGTCGATTGGGCAAGGACGGCGCGCGACGTGCTGACGCTCGAATGGATCGACGGCGTCAAGCTTTCCGATCCGGCCGGGATCGAGGCGGCCGGGCATGACCGGAAGGAAGTCGCCCGGCGGCTGATGCAGGCCTTCCTGCGCCACGCCATGCGCGACGGCTTCTTCCATGCCGACATGCACCAGGGCAATCTATTCGTCGACGCGGCCGGCGACGTCGTCGCCGTCGATTTCGGCATCATGGGCCGGCTCGGCCGGGCCGAGCGGCGCTTCCTCGCCGAAATCCTCTACGGCTTCATCCGCCGCGACTATCTGCGCATCGCCGAGGTGCATATGGAAGCCGGCTATGTACCGGCCCGCCACGCGCCGGAAGATTTCGCGCAGGCACTGCGCGCCATCGGCGAGCCGATCCACGGCCAGCCGGCCAGCGACATCTCGATGGCGAACCTCCTGACGCTTCTCTTCGAAGTGACGGAGTTGTTCGACATGCAGACGCGGCCGGAGCTCCTGATGCTGCAGAAGACCATGGTCGTCGTCGAGGGCGTCGCGCGCTCGCTCGATCCGGAATTCGACATGTGGGAAGCGTCGGAGCCGGTGGTGCGGCAATGGATCGAGCGCAATCTCGGTCCGGTCGGCAAGATCGAGGAAGCGGCGACCGGCCTTGGCGAAATCGGCCACGCCGTGACGCGGCTGCCCGTCATGCTGCAGCATGGCGCCCGCATCGCACAGCAACTGAGCGACGCGACCCGCGACGGCCTGACGCTTTCGCCGGAGACCGTCGAGGCGATCGGCAGGGCCGAGGGACGGGGCAATCGCTGGCTGACGATCGGCGTCTGGCTGGCGGTCATCCTGCTCGCCTGGAATGCGTTCACCTGACGCAGGCCTTGGCCGCGTCGAGAGGATCGGGAGAGGAAGCATGGCGGATTTCGACACGACGTTGGCGGAAAAGCGCATCCTTCTCGTCATCGCGGGCGGCATCGCCGCCTATAAGAGCCTCGACCTGATCCGCCGCCTGAAGGAGCGCGGCGCCCAGGTGCGCGTCGTCATGACCCGCGGCGCGACGGAGTTCATCACCCCGCTCGCGGCCGGCGCGCTCGCCGGCGGCACGGTCTATACCGAACTCTTCGACCGCGAGGCCGAGCAGGATGTCGGCCATATCCGGCTGGCGCGCGAGGCCGACCTGATCCTCGTGGCGCCGGCGACCGCCGATCTGATGGCGAAGATGGCCGGCGGCCATGCCGACGATCTCGCCAGCGCCGTGCTACTCGCGACCAAGCTGCCCGTCCTCGTCGCCCCGGCGATGAACCCGGCGATGTGGTCGCATCCGGCGACGCAGCGCAACGTCGCCCAGCTCGCCGCCGACGGCGTCCGTTTCGCAGGCCCGGAGCGTGGGGAGATGGCCGAGAGCGGCGAGGCCGGCACCGGCCGGATGAGCGAGCCGCTCGCCATCGTCGCCGCCGTCGAGGCCTTTTTCGCCAACGGTACCGCGCCGACGGGCGCCGAGCGCACCAGCGCCAAGCCCTTGAGTGGAAAGCATATTCTGATCACGGCCGGGCCGACGCACGAGCCGATCGACCCCGTCCGCTACATCGCCAACCGCTCCTCGGGCAAGCAGGGTTTTGCCATCGCGGCGGCGGCGGCTGCGGCCGGTGCCCGCGTCACCCTGATCGCCGGGCCGGTTGGGCTCGCCGATCCCGCCGGCGTCTCGGTGCGCCGGGTCGAGACGGCGCGCGACATGCTCGCCGCCGTCGAAATCGCGCTGCCGGCCGACATCGCCGTCTTCGCCGCGGCCGTCGCCGACTGGCGGCCGGCGCATGAGGCGGCCTCGAAGCTGAAGAAGGACGGCAGCGGAAACGTGCCGCCCCTGCATGTCACGGAAAACCCGGACATCCTCGCCACCATCGCCCACCGCCGGGAGGGTCGCCCCGGCCTCGTCGTCGGCTTCGCCGCCGAGACGGACGATGTGCTTGAAAACGCGAAGAAAAAGCTCGGCCGCAAGGGCGCCGACGTCATCGTCGCCAATGACGTGTCGCCGGCGACCGGCGTGATGGGCGGCGCGGCGAATACCGTGCATCTGGTAACGACGGCGGGCATCGAGAGCTGGCCGGAACTGCCGAAGGACGAGGTGGCGCGCCGCCTGGTAGACTGGATCGCCGGACAGATTTCGAAGACCTCCTGACGGGGAAGGACGGGGCCATTCGCACGCTCGCGACGATCTTCCGCTGGCTCTGCCGGCTGCTGCTCTGGCTCGTCATCCTTGTCACGGCGGCACTGGTCGGGCTGGCCTTCTGGTACCAGCTGCCGCTGCCGGAGACGGCGAAGAAGATCGCCATCGGCCTCTGGGCGCTCTTCGCCCTCGGCGTGCTTTTCCTCGATATATCAAGGCGTTCCTGGATCGCGCGCGCAGCCTATCTGCTGGCGCTCGTCGCCGTCGGCCTCTGGTGGGCGTCGATCAAGCCGAGCTTCGACCACGAATGGGCGCCTGATGTCGAACACATCGTCACCGGCACGCGCAACGGCGACATCGTCACGCTGACGAATGTCCGCGATTTCGACTGGGTGAGCGAGACCGAGTTCACGCCGCGCTGGGAGACACGGACCTACGACCTCGCGAAACTCGAGAGTGTCGACCTGTTCCTCTCCTACTGGTCCAGCCCGGCGATCGCCCACACGCTCGTCTCCTTCGGCTTCGAGGGCGGCGATCATGTTGTTTTCTCAGCGGAAATCCGGAAAGAAAAGGGCGAGAGCTTCTCGTCGATCGGCGGCTTCTTCAAGGAGTTCGACCTCGCCCTGATCGCCGCTGACGAGCGAGACATCATCCGCCTTCGCACCAATATCCGCGGCGAGGACGTCTATCGCTATTCGGTACACATGCCCAAGGCCGGCATGCAGGAGCTGTTCTGGTCCTATGTCGAGACCGGCAACCGGCTTGCGACCGTACCGACCTTCTACAACACCGTCACCACCAACTGCACGACGGTGGTGTTCCGCCTGCTTCGGGCGCTCGATCCGGCGTTGCCGTTCGACTATCGCATCCTGCTTTCGGGCTACCTGCCCAGTTATATCTATCAGAATCAAGGCTTTGAGACCGGCCTGAGCGAGGCCGAGTTCCGCCGCCGCGCCGCGATCAGCGCGCTCGGCATCGCCGCCGGCGACAGCCCCGATTTCTCCGCCGCCATCCGGGTTAACGACCTTCCAGCCCGTTAGCCTACCGTTACTGTCTTGTTAAGCATGAGGGACCGCGCCGTGCCGCACCAGCCGACGATCGAACTGAAGGTGCTCGACCCGCGCCTCGAGGCCTGGGGCCTGCCCGCCTATCAGAGCGACATGGCGGCGGCGATCGACCTCCGCGCCGCGATCGACGCCCCCGTCGTGATCGAGGCGGGCTCGCCGGCGGTCCTGATCCCGAGCGGCCTCGCGCTCTTCATCCGCGACCCCTTCGTCGCCGCGATGATCCTGCCGCGCTCCGGCCTCGGCCACAAGCAAGGCCTGGTGCTCGGCAATTCGACCGGGCTGATCGATGCCGACTATCTCGGCCCGATCCTGGTCAGCGTCTGGAACCGCAACGCCGCCGGCAGCGAGCCGATCACCATCGAGCCCGGCGACCGCATCGCCCAGATGATGTTCGTGCCGGTGGTGCGGCCGCGCTTCGAAGTGGTGGCGGAATTCTCGACCGAGACGGCGCGCGGCGCCGGCGGCTTCGGCTCGACCGGCGGCAAATAGCCCGCCCGATCTCGACCGGCCGGGCTGCCTAGACTAGCATTCGGCCTTAAAGCGCAAATGAAACAGGGAGATGCCCGAAAATGGCCGAAGGATCGAACAAGGTAGACGCCCAAAAGCGCGGTCGCGGCAAGATCTACGCCTCGATCACCGACACGATCGGTGACACGCCGATCGTCCGGCTGGACCGGCTGGCGAAGCTGAAGGGCGTTGACGCCAACCTGCTGGCCAAGCTCGAATTCTTCAACCCGATCGCGAGCGTCAAGGACCGCATCGGCGTCGCCATGGTCGATGCGCTCGAGGCCGAGGGCAAGATCGTCCCCGGCAAGACCACCCTGATCGAGCCGACCTCCGGCAATACCGGCATCGCTCTCGCCTTCGTCGCGGCGGCGCGCGGCTACCGGCTGATCCTGGTCATGCCGGAGACGATGTCGATCGAGCGGCGCAAGATGCTGAAGCTGCTCGGCGCCGAGCTGGTGCTGACCGAGGGGCCGAAGGGCATGAAGGGCGCGATCGCCCGGGCCGAGGAGCTGAAGGCGGAGATCGGCGACGCCGTCATCCCGCAGCAGTTCCAGAACCCGGCCAACCCGGCGATCCACCGCGAGACCACGGCGGAAGAGATCTGGAACGACACCGATGGCGGCATCGACATCCTGATCTCCGGCGTCGGCACCGGCGGCACCATCACCGGCGTCGGCCAGGTGCTGAAGCCGCGCAAGCCGTCGCTGAAGGTGATCGCCGTCGAGCCGACCGAGAGCCCGGTTCTCTCCGGCGGCTCGCCCGCCCCGCACAAGATCCAGGGCATCGGCGCCGGCTTCGTGCCGGCCGTGCTCGATACGGCGATCTATGACGAGATCGTGCAGATCCCCAGCAGCGAGGCGCTGGAGACGGCACGGCTGGTAGCCCGGGTCGAGGGCATCCCGGTCGGCATCTCGTCGGGTGCGGCGATCGCCGCCGCGCTGCAAGTGGCGGCCCGGCCGGAAAGCGCCGGCAAGAACATCGTCATCATCATCCCGTCCTTCGCCGAGCGCTATCTGTCGACGGCGCTGTTCGAGGGACTGGAATAGCCGCAGACCTCGAAAAGCGGCCGCGCCTCGCCGGTGACGCTGTGCGTCTGGACGAGCAGCGGCCGCACCTCGATGCTGCCGAAGCGTGCCATCGGACAGGCGCCGGCAATCGCGACCGCCGCCGCCATGTCCTCCGCCTCGACGATCAGGAAGCCGCCGAGGAACTCCTTGGCCTCGGTGTAGGGGCCATCGGTGACGGTGGCGCGCCCGCCGCGCACGCGCACGATCGCGGCGCTCGCCGGCGGCTGCAGCGGTCGCGCCAGGATCAGCTGGTTGTTCCGCCGCAGCTCCCAGTCATGCGCGATGGTTTCGTCGGTGAGGCGCGCTTGCTCCTCCTTCGACAGCGCCGTCAGGGCGGCGCCGTCGACATGGACCAGACAGGCATATTGCATCGAAGACTCCTCGGGGGATGAGGGGGCTGGCCAAGGCTTAGTCCGGCCGCGTCTGCTTCACGCGACCCGGCATCCGCCGCGCTCGAAACCGCTCGGCCTCAGCGATATTCGAGGCTCGGATACCAGTCGGTGCCACGGCCTTCCGGCGTCATGTCGAGCATGGTCCAGAGCGGCATCGTATCCGGCGCGCCGCGCGGGTCCTGGCCGGGATCCGCCGTCTCAAAGCCCATTTCCGCAGCCCAGAAATGCCGGATCGTGCCATCACGCCGGGTGAAGACGTTGAGCCCGGGCGCATCGCCATCCTGGGGGTCGACATAGTCGCGCGTATAGTCGCCGCTCGCGTCGGAGAACAGCTTCAGCGCCTTCCAGCCGCGCTCCTGCTTGAAGGCGACGAGCCGGTCGATGGGCGAGCGGGCGATCATGACGAAGGCGGCGCGCTGGCCGATATCCTCCGCTTCGCCGTCCCAGGCGCTCATCTGCGACGTACACATCGGACAAGGCCGCTTGCGCTGCGGGCCATACATGTAGCTGTAGGCGATGAGGGTATCCTTGTCGCCGAACAGGTCGGCGAGGCCGACCGGACCCGCCTCGCCGTCGAAGCGATAGTCCTTCGTCACCGGTCCGCCAGGCGGCAGCGCCCGTCGCATGGCAGCGACCTGCTCGATATGGCGGCGCAACTCGATCTCTTCCGCCAGCAGTTCGGTGCGCGCCTGCCGATACGCCTCGCTCTCGTTCAGAATGCGCGCCCGGTTGCGCGCCGCCAGCTCCGCTGCCGGCACCAATGCCTCGGGAATTTGATCATGGGCCATGGCTTCTTCCCTTCCTGGCTCGTCGAATGCATGCCTGGACGACGCCGAAACGCCCCGTCCTCGCTGTCTCAACGATCGGGCGCCGCCGAAATCGACAGGCCGCGCGAAAAAAAGCGCTACTCGGCCCAGCCGGTGTCGGTGGTGAACGCGATGGTCAGCCAGCGATTGTGGCTTTCATCGCCGATCGCTTCGCCGATCTCGTCGCGAATCCGGTCCCAGGCCTCCAGCGGCTTGGCCGGCCCGTTCTTGCGAACGATGAAATAGAGCTCGATCTGCTTGGCCCGCCCGACCTTGGCGACATAGGCGCGATAGCCGAGGAAACCGTGCCGTTCGATCGTTTCCGCCGCTACCTCGTCCACATGCGCCTTGAGGTCAGGCGGCGTCAAAAGCAGCATGTCGGCGACCGCCTGGCGGACAGTGCCGACCGGGATCGGAATGATCGCGAGGCTTATCAGCGCCAGAACGGCCGGGTCGATATAGGGCGCGACCCAGTCATACGTCGTCCCCTCGACCGAATAGCCGATGGCGAAGGCAATCAGCAGCGCGCCGCTGATCGCGCCGGACATCAGCCAGGAATGGATGTCGAGCTTGATGAAGTCGGACTGGATCCGGCGGTTGGTGCGCCAGTCGAACAACGCCATGCCGAGACAGACGAGCAAGGTCGTCGCGGCATAGAGGATGGCATAGCCGAATTCCAGCTCGCGGCCGCCGGCCTGGATCGAGAGGAGCGCGTTGATGAGCGCATAGATGGCGACCATGATCAGGATGGTGCCGTTCAGCCCCAACACCATCGGCTCCAGATGCCAGAAGCCGACCGTGAAGCGATTGCGCAGCTTTCCGGACAGTGCGTCGCGTTTGGCCGACTGAACGATCAGGTGGGAAACGCCCAGCGCCACCGTTGTCATGGCGGCGTCGGTCAGCGCGAAAACGCCATCGAAGGCGATCGAGAACGAGCCCGACAGCAGGCCGAAGACGATGCCGAACGCCGCGAGCGCGAAGGTCACGACGATCGAGGCGCGCAAGACGCCCTGTTCGCTCAGCATGAAGTCCCCCAAGAGACGAGCGCCAACCATTGGCCCGATCCCAACCAAAGCCCGATCCTAGCCAAGTCGCGCCAACGGCGCACCAGCCGTGGCGTTCCGCCGGGTCGATTGCGGCGCGAACGTCCCGATGGCGCAGCCGTATGGATCCCCGCTCCGCGGGGATAACGGCAGGGTATTGGATAGGCATCGCCTCCAAAGGCACCGCGCCGTTGCTGGAACCGGCCGGCCGACAATTGAGAGAGCGGACCACCTGCCCTAGAGTTAGCGAAGACTATCCCTGCGTCTCAACCGAATCCCGCGCGCCCGGCTCGCCGCGACGTCCGCCAAGGAGACATGAATGGACTGGATTTTCTGCCGTTCCGTCGCCCGAAAGGCAGGCGTCGCCCTGTCGCTCGCGCTCGGCCTCGCGGCCCTGCCCACGACGCTCATGCCCCTTCCGGCTCTGGCCCAGACGGAGACGGTCGCCCGCCCCGACGAACAGACGATCCACGACGCCTATGTCTATCTGCTCGGCCGCCTGCTGGTGATTCGGCAGGAGCAGATGGACAGCAAGGCGGACGGCTTCGCCTGGAACACCATCCATTATAACCCGCTCGGCACGGCCGATTTCGTCAATCCCAATTTCGACGTCGCCTATCTCGAAGCCTGGATCGCCACCGACGACGATTCCGGCGTGCTGCTCGAAGTGCCGGAGATCCAGGGGCGCTACTACACGGCGCAGATCCTCGACGAATGGGGCGAGGTGATCGCCAACATCAACGAGCGCACCTTTCCGTCAAAACCGTTCGGCAAGTTCGCGCTGGTGAAGCCGGGATCGACCGTCGCCATCCCGCCGGATGCCGGCCGCATCGAACTGCACTCCGCCAAGGCCAAGCTGCTGGCCCGGGTCGAGATCAAGGGCGATCCGGACGGCGCGGTGGCGCTGCAGAAGCAGTTCAAGCTGTCGCCGGTCGGCGCGGTGACGCCCGTGCCGGCGCCGGACCGCCCGAACTTCGACAACAAGACGCTGATCGGCGTCGAGGCCTTCGACAACGTCGACGCGGTGCTTTCGAGCGCGCTCGACGTCTCGCCGGTCGCGGCAACGATGCAGCAGAAGGCGCGTTTCGTCGCCGCCTATGCGGCGTCGAGCCCCGCGGCGCGCGCCGAAATCGACAAGGCCCTGCGCGACGCGATCATTCCCGATTTCGTCCAGAACAGCATCGCCAAAAGCCTGGAGGTCCGCGACGGCTGGGCCATCGGCGACCGCGGCGGCGCCTATGGCAGCGACTATTTCCAGCGGACCACGGCGAACTATGCCGGCATCTGGGCCAATTCCACCGACGAGGTCGTCTACTTCTCGCTGGTCAGCGACGGGGCCGGCAAGCGCGTCGACGGCTCGAAGAGCTATGGCCTCCACTTCCCGGCCGACAGCCTGCCGGCGAAGGTGGTCGACGGCTACTGGTCGGTGATCCTCGTCGGCGTGCCGGACTACCGCGTCGTTCCAAACCCGCTCAAGCGGTACAATTTCAACAGCAACTCCAAGCTCACCCCCGAGGCGGACGGCTCGCTGAAGATCGGCATCGGCCCGAAGCCGGTCGCCGGCGTGCCGGAGGCGAACTGGCTGCCCTCGCCGGAGGGGCATCCCTTCTCGCTCACCTTCCGCGCCTATGTGCCGAAGGCGGCGGTGAAGGAGGGCAAGTGGACGCCGCCGCCGCTGACCGAGCTTCGCTAGCGCTGCGACTGCCGGATCGCCCGCTCCAGCACGCTGAAGACGCGCGCGTCGCCGCATTGCGAGACGTTGAAGCGGAGATAGCTGCCGGCCGTTTGCGAGACGCTGAAGACGTTGCCGGGCGCCAGTATGACGCCCTCGGCGAGTGCTGCGCGCGCGACGTCGGCGGCGTCGAGGTCGCCGGGAAGCCGGCACCAGAGGAGCATGCCGGCCTCGGGCTCGATCCAGGGTTTGAGCCCGATCCCGCGCAGCCTGGCGCTGACCTCCGCCATGGCGCGGGCCAGGCGAAGCCGCAACCCCTCCAGATGCTTTCGCGTGCCCGCGTCGCGCAGCAGGCTCAGCGTCAGCTCGGCATTCAGCCGGCCGCCGCCGAAGCTGGTGGCGATCCTCAGATCGACCAGGCGATCGATCCAGTCCGGCCGCGCCGCGATGAAGCCGCAGCGGGCGGAGGCCGAGAGCGTCTTCGAGAAGGAGCCGATCTCGATCACCCGCTCCAGCCCGTCGAAGGCGGCGAGCCGCGGCGCCGGCGTCAGCTCGAAATCGGCGAAGATGTCGTCCTCGACGATCGTGAGCCCGTGCTGCTCGGCGAGCTTCAGGATGCGGTGAGCGGTGACCGGTGAGAGCGTCGCGCCGGTCGGGTTGTGGATCGCCGAATTGGTGATGTAGAGGCGCGGCTTCGCCTCGGCGCAGACTTTTGCAAACGCCTCGACATCCGGCCCGGCCGGCGTATAGGGCACCCCGACGATCGTCACCCGATGCGCGCGCAAAAGCGCCTGGAAATTGAAATAGCAGGGGTCGTCGACCAGCACGACGTCGCCCGGGCCGACCAGGAGCCGGCAGATCAGATCGATGCTCTGCGTGCCGGAATCCGTCAGCAAGATCTGGTTCGGCGGCGCCTCGACGCCCTTTTCCGCCAGCCGCCGGGCGATCCATTGGCGCAGCGGCGGCAGGCCGAGCGGCGTGCCGTAGTCGAACAGCGCCGTTTCGTCGGCGCGCGCGAGACCGCGCAGCGCCCGGCGCATGCCCGCCTCCGGCATCCAGTCGGGCGGCAGCCAGCCGCAGCCGGGCATCAAATCGCCCGTCGCCGCGTCGAGCGACTGGCGCGACACCCAGAGCGGATCGATGGCGCGGTCGCGCGGCGGCCCGATCTCCGACAGCGCCAGCGGCGCGGCCGCGCTCGCGACATAGAAGCCGGAGCCCGGACGCGAGCGGATCAGCCCCTCCGCCACCAGCCGCTCATAGGCCTCCACCACGGTCGAGGTCGAGACCTGCAGGGTCTTGGCCAGCGCGCGGATCGAGGGCAGCTTCGCGCCGGCCGGCAGCTGGCGGCTGGCGACGCGGGCGCGGATCGCCGCCATCACCCGCCCGGTCCGCGTGCCGTCTCCGGATATCGCGTCCATCCGTATGGCCTCCGTGGGCATAACAGTTTGCCCGAACTGTACCGCACCGTCTCTGGCCCGAACAGGGGCTTGAGGCGTAGACGAGACGCGATGTGCCGGCGCTTCTCACCTCTCGCGGAGGGAGAGGTCGACGGCCGGAGGGCGGCGGGTGTGGGTTTAGGGAACGATCCCGAGCGCGTGACGACAGCCGTCCCGCAGCCCCGAAACCCGACATCCTGAGGAGGCTTTCGAAGAAAGCCGTCTCGAAGGACGCACGGCCTCGGGGCAGCCTTCTCGGCGAACGATCCCCCTGCGTGCTTCGAGACGGCCCCTCGGGCGGCCTCAGCAGGTTGAGGGGCGCGCGCGTCACGGCGTCGGCCAGGAGCGGCCGGCATTGCGGCACGATTTCGCCCCAGCGGGGCAATGGAGAAAGAACATGGACAGGACGACGGACGGCTGGCTCTCGGGCTTCATCGGGGTCGCGATCTTTTCCGGCTCGCTGCCGGCGACGCGGCTTGCCGTCGCTGGCTTCGACCCGGTTTTCCTGACGGTGGCGCGCGCCACGATCGCCGGCCTGCTCGCCGTGGCGCTGCTCGTCGCACTGCGCGCGCCGCGCCCGGCCCGAAGCGACCTCGTGCCGCTCGTCATCGTCTCGCTCGGCGTCGTCGTCGGCTTCCCGCTCCTGACGGCACTGGCGCTCCGCCATGTCACGGCGGCGCATTCGATCGTCTTCGTCGGCCTGCTGCCGCTCGCAACCGCGCTGTTCGGCGTGCTGCGCGGCGGCGAGCGGCCACGCCCGGCCTTCTGGCTGTTTTCGGGCCTCGGCAGCGCCGCCGTCGCCGGCTTCGCGTTTTCACAGGGCATTACAGCAAGCCCGGCCGGCGATCTCCTGATGCTGGCGGCGATCCTCGTCTGCGGCCTCGGCTATGCCGAGGGCGGAAGATTGTCGCGCCGGCTCGGCGGCTGGCAGGTGATCTCCTGGGCGCTCGTGCTGTCGCTGCCGCCGATGCTTCTGGTCGCGCTCCTCGTCCGCCCCGAAGACCTCGGCGGCATCGCGACGCCGGCCTGGCTCGGCCTCGCCTATGTCTCGCTCTTCAGCATGCTGATCGGCTTCGTCTTCTGGTATCGCGGCCTGGCGCTCGGCGGCATCGCCGCCGTCGGCCAGCTGCAGCTCCTGCAGCCCCTGATGGGCCTGGCGCTGGCCGCCCTGCTGCTTGGCGAACCCGTCTCGACCAGCATGCTCGCCGCGACGGTCGCGGTCATCGCGTGCGTTTTTGGGGCGAAGCGGTTCGCGAGGTGAAGGCCCGTCCAGCCACGTAGAACTTGGCGAACTCCCCTCAGACAGCACCTATCGTCGTACGCTGCGAGGCGCGACGGCCGGTACCCAGTCAAACTAGCTGCCGTCAGGAGCTACATCTTGGTTCACCTTCGGGAACTTGGTACGAGAAACCGCCTTCCCCGCAACACCCTTTATTTGATCGCCGATGTTGTTGATTGCTCCGACCGAGTTTTTAACAACGTCGGACGACGCAAGCTCGTGCCATGGACTTCCGTGCGTATCAGTCTCAACGAGACGAAGAGGGAGTTCATCAAGCCGGTTCAATGCCGAGCTAAGCAGTCGCTGTTCCAGATCTCCACCAACCCTTGCCGCCTCGCGACGAAATCCCTCATACGCGCGAGATATTGAGGCTTTGAACGCATAGTCTTCGGCTAGGCGAAAGCGTTGGCCAATCTGCTTCGTTGCCAGCCATGCAAACCAGATCGGCGCACCAACGGACAATAGAGATAGTATGAGATTAGGTGCAATCACCGAGGAGGATACATTGGGCTTCGTCAGTAGATCCGAGAACGTAGCCAGTTGCCGAGAGCCAAAATAACTACCTGCCCCGAGGGCAGCTACCAAACCAAAGACCCAATACAATATCGATTTTGAAAGAGCTTCAGAACGCTCGGTGAAAGCCGCCGCCAATCCGACACTTGTGGCAGCAGAGTATGCCGTCTCACAACGCTTCAATACATTGTTGGCATCTTCAATACATTTCCTAAGCTCTTTGTCGACGGCTTCAGCGTCGCTTCGCAGATCAAGTATTCTCCCTTGATCTTGCGTGGCCAACCGCACCGATTCTTCGATTTTTTGACGCGCCTCGGCAAGCGATTCTAGATCCGTCGGAAGTTGATCCGCCGCGTCGTTTGCTTGCTCTATCCTCTCCAGCATCCCGGCCAGCGCACCCGCCCGAGGCTCCAACCCGTTAAGCCTCCCCTCCATACCTCGAAGTTGCCTTGTCACCCTCTTCAGCATGAGCGCCGCTTCGGCCTGCGCATTGGTCTTTTGAAGAGGGGCGAGGACTATTCGTAGCCCTTGGAGAGTAAACATATATGGCGGAACGGCTTGGCCTGCTTGGCCCCACACGTTTTGAAGGGTGTTTTGGTGCAAAAACTGTATTCTTCGAACATAGTCTCGGATCAGAGACTCACTGTCGCCCAGATCATCGGTCTCTCTCTCGTGAATAAGATCGATGATGTCCCTCGCCGCCGCGATCAGATCAGATCGCGTTAATCCGGGAAACGACCAATTACCTTGGGCGATGCTGAAGGGCTCATTACTAGGAATCACCGATTCTAGCCGAGAGATCACTCTCTCAAGTTCAGTAATGATTTCTGCTAATACTACGTGCATAGTTCCCCCGACGAGCAGTCTCTCCCTCTGCCAGAATTGCAGGATATCGAGCGACCGAATGCCGGTTCGCGCTTCGGCTTTGGACAGAAGGTGTATTGTGGAGTTCAGACCCTACGAAGGTTTTAGGCATTCCTTCCATTGAGTTGCAACTCCTCTGACGTACGCCCCTCAAATTTCGGTTCCGCTTGCTTCGGCTTTGGCTTAGAACAGGCGCGGGCCGGGCGACCGGCGCCTTGCAGAACGCAACCGCGGAACTGCGGGCAACCCAGGACGCAAACCAAGAATGCCTCGCGACGGCGCGTCGCGAACATCCAGGGACGGAGACAACCATGACCAGCGGCGCCATTTACCCGAGCCTCAGGGATCGCACCGTGCTGATTACCGGCGGCGGTAGCGGCATCGGCGAATCGATCGTCCGCCACTTCGTCGCGCAGGGCTCGAAGGTCGGCTTCCTCGACATCAACGTCGAAGCCTCGGAAGCGCTGGTGAAGGAGCTTTCCGCTTCCGGCACCGTGCATTTCGAGAAGTGCGACCTGCGCGATATCGCAGCACTCCGCCAGGCGATCGCCAATGTCCGCGAAAAGCTCGGCCCGATCACCATCCTGGTCAACAACGCCGCGCACGACCAGCGCCACAAGCTGGAAGACGTGACGCCCGAATATTGGGACGAGCGCTACCAGGTCAACATCCGCCACCAGTTCTTCGCGGCGCAGGCCGTGGCCGAAGACATGAAGGCGGCGGGCCATGGCGCCATCATCAACATGGGCTCGACCTCGTGGATGATCGGCCAGGGCGGCATGCCGGCCTATACCTCGGCGAAGTCGGCCGTTCAGGGCCTGACCCGTGGCCTCGCGCGTGACCTCGGCCCGTTCAACATCCGCGTCTGCTCGGTCGTCCCCGGCTGGATCATGACGCAGCGCCAGATCGACCTCTGGCTGACGCCGGAAGCCGAAGCCGACCTGATGAACAAGCAGTGCCTGAAGCGCAAGCTTTACCCGGACGACATCGCCAAGCCGGTGCTGTTCTTCGCCTCCGACGAGGCATCGGGCTGCACCAACCAGTCCTACATCGTCGACGGCGGCTGGGTCTGAGATCCCCGCTCTGAGGTAATCCCTCAAAAGCCCCCTCCCCGCCGGGAGGGGGCTTTTTTGTTTTGGGGGCGGCCGTGCGTCCTTCGAGGCCCGGCTACGCCGGGCACCTCAGGATGATGGGGTGCGTGGCGGGAGGGAATGGGGCTTTGCCCGCCTCCCACGCTCGCCGTCATCCCTGCGGAAGCAGGGATTCATGCCGATCCCGGGCGCGGCGGTGGAGGGATGGATCCCGGGTCAAGCCCGGGATGACGGCGAGGGTGGCATGCCCGCCGTGCGTCCTTCGAGGCCCGGCTGCGCCGGGCACCTCAGGATGATGGGGGCGTGGCGCGAGGGATCCGGCGCGCCCTCCCCCTTGTGCGGAGGGTCGGGGTGGGGGTACCGGCGCCGATCAATTCGAAGGCACCCCTTCCTGGAAACCGCGAGGTGGTACCCCCTCCCTAGCCCTCCCCACAAGGGGGAGGGAATGGGATTTTGGCACCCCGGGATGGCGGCGCTACCCCTCGATGCGCTCGTGCACGGCCGGGCGTGGCGCGGGGGCTTCGCCGAGGCGGTAGGCGGCGCGGAGGAGCGCAGCCGCGCGCTCGGCGTCTTCCTCGGTTCGCGCATGCACCCGGGCGAGCGGCGTCTTCGCGTCGACGCGGGCGCCATGGCCGGCGAGGCCCGTGAAGCCGACGGAGAGGTCGATCGTGTCGGCGGCGACGCGGCGGCCGCCGCCCAGCTCGATCACCGCGACGCCGACGGCGCGGGTGTCGATCCCGTTCACATGGCCCTCGCCCTCCGCCAGCACGTCACGAGTGACGGCGGCGCGGGGCAGATAATCGCCGACGCGCTCGACGAAATCGGCGGGGCCGCCGAGGCCGGAGACCATGCGGCCGAAGCGCTCGGCAGCCTCGCCGGAGGCAAGCGCCGCCTCGAGCCGGGCGCGGCCCTCGGCGACGTCGGCGGCGCGGCCGGCGGTGACCAGCATCTCGGCGCCGAGCGCCAGCGTGACCTCGTGCAGGCGCGGATCGCGCGCGGCGCCAGTCAGATAGTCGACGGCGTTGCGGACCTCGACGGCGTTGCCGGCGGCGGAGGCCAAGGGCTCGTCCATGTCGGTGATCAGCGCCGTGGTGGCCACGCCGGCGCCGTTCGCGACCGCGACCAGGCTCTCGGCCAGCGTCCGCGCCTCGGCCCGCGTCGCCATGAAGGCGCCCGAGCCGGTCTTGACGTCGAGGACGAGGCCCTGCAGCCCGGCGGCGAGCTTTTTGGACAGGATCGAGGCGGTGATCAGCGGGATCGACTCGACCGTCGCGGTGACGTCGCGGATGGCGTAGAGGCGCTTGTCGGCCGGGGCGAGGTCCGCCGTCTGGCCGATGACCGCCGTGCCGACCTCGCGCACGACTTTGCGGAAGAGCGGCAGGTCGGGCTGGCTCTTGTAGCCGGGGATCGCGTCGAACTTGTCGAGCGTGCCGCCGGTATGGCCGAGGCCGCGGCCGGAGATCATCGGCACATAGGCGCCGCACGCCGCCACCATCGGCGCCAGCATCAAGGAGACATTGTCGCCGACGCCGCCGGTCGAATGCTTGTCGACGACGGGGCCGTCGAGCTCCGACCAGTCGAGCACATTGCCGGAATCGCGCATGGCCAAAGTCAGCGCCACCGCCTCGTCGCGCGTCATGCCGCGGAAGAAGACCGCCATGGCGAAGGCGGCGACCTGTCCCTCCGAGACGGAGCCGTCGGTCAGCCCCTTGACCATGAAGCGGATCGCCTCGGCCGAGAGCACGCCGCCCTCGCGCTTCCAGCGGATGATTTCCTGCGGCAGCATGTTTTTTGTCTCTCTCCCTTTGGCGCGCCCGCCTGTGACAGGCTCGCCGTCATCCCGGGCCGAGACCTGGGATCCCTTCAGAAACGTCCGATGGCTCCCCGGCGATGGATCCCTGCTTTCGCAGGGATGACGGCGGAGGGCGGCATCAACCGCCCGCCTGGTCCTTCAGAAACCGGCGGATCAGCTTTTCCAGCTTCTTGGCGCCGACCGGGGCCATGTCCTTGGTTTCCTGGTGCGAGAGTTCGTCGCCCGTCATGCCGGCGCCGAGATTGGTGATGTTGGAGAAGGCGGCGACGCGGAGGTTGAAGAAGCGCGCCAGGATCGCCTCCGGCACGGTCGACATGCCGACGGCGTCGGCGCCGAGGATGCGCGCCATGCGGATTTCGGCCGGCGTCTCGAAGGAGGGACCGGAGAACCACATGTAGACGCCGCGCGAGAGCGGGATCGCGGCCTCGGCGGCAAGGCGCTCGAAGGCAGCGCGCCAGCCGAGATCATAGGCCGTGGTCATGCCGACGAAGCGGGCGTCGCTTTCCTCGCCGATCAGCGGGTTGCTACCGGAGAAATTGATGTGGTCGTCGAGCATCATCAGCGAGCCCGGGCCCATCTCCGTATGCAGCGAGCCGGCGGCGTTGGTGAGGATCACGCCCTCGCAGCCGAGCGCGGCGAGCATGCCGATGGCATTGCGCATCACCGCCGCGTCGCCCGCCTCGTAGAAATGCGAGCGGCCAGAGAAGACGAGGATCTCGACGCCCTCGAGCCGGCCGGCGACCAGGCTGCCGGCATGGGCCGAGACTTTGGATACCGGCAGGCCCGGCAGTTCCGCATAGGGGATGGCGATCGCGTCCTCGACCGCGTCGGCGAGCGGGCCGAGGCCGGAGCCGAGCACGATGCCGAAGCGATAGGGCGCGTCGCGGCGGGCGCGGACGATTGCCGCCGCGGCGTGGCCGTCGTCGCGCGCCGTCAAAGCCGCTCTTCCAGCGAAAAACCGGCCGGCAGCAGCTCGGCCATGGTGAAATCCTGGCCCTTACCGGCGGGATCCGAGCAGTGGATCAGCGTCTGCGGATGGGAAAATTCCTTCAGCCGCTGGCGGCAGCCGCCGCAGGGCGTGCAGACGATGCCGCCATCGACCCGGTCGGCGACGACGAAAACGGCGGCGACGCGGCGGCCCTCGCCCGGCTTGCCGGCGGCGATCATCTGGCCGAGCGCCGACGTCTCGGCGCACCAGCCCTCCGGATAGGAAGCGTTCTCGACATTGGCGCCGACATGGATGCTGCCGTCGTCGGCGAGGATGGCGGCGCCGACGAAGAAGTTCGAATAGGGCGCGTGGGCGTTCAAACGGACGGCCTGCGCCCGCTTGAGCAGGTCGGCCCGCGTTTCGGCGTCGAGGGTAGCCGTCACGTCAGCGCTCCTTCACATAGGGCACGCCGCTCGCCCGGGGCGGGATCGCCTTGCCGATGAAACCGGCCAGAAGGATCACGGTCAGGATGTAGGGCAGCGCCTGGATCAGCTGCACCGGCACCTCGCCAATGCCGGGCAGGATGATGCCCTGCAGGCGGATCGACGCGGCGTCTAGGAAGCCGAACAAAAGGCAGGTCAGGAGCACGTTGAGCGGCTTCCACTTGGCGAAGACGAGGGCGGCGAGCGCGATATAGCCCTTGCCGGCCGACATCTCGCGGATGAAGCCGGCCGATTGCGCCACCGACAGATAGGTGCCGGCGAAACCGGCGAGGATGCCGCAGCAGATCAGCGCGCGATACCGCAGCCAGGAGACCGAGATGCCGGCGGTGTCGACGGCGCCCGGATTCTCGCCGACGGCGCGCAGCCTGAGGCCGAAGCGCGTGCGATAGAGCACCCACCAGGTCAGCGGCACGGCGAGGAAGGCGAGATAGACGAGGATGTTCTGCCCCGAGATCAGCCGCGCATAGAGCGGGCCGAGGAACGGCACCGAGGCGATCTCGCTCGCGAAAGGCAGCGTGATCTCGGTGAAGCGGGCGGAGTTCGGCAATTGCGGCGTGCGGCCGCCCTGGCCGAACCAGGCATTGCCGAGCTGGATCGTCAGGCCGGAGGCGATGAAGTTGATGGCGACGCCGGAGATGATCTGGTTGCCGCGCTGGGTGATCGAGGCGAAGCCGTGCAGGAGGCTCAGCAGCACGCCGGTCAGGATCGCGGCGAACAGGCCCAGCCAGGGCGAGCCGGTGACGGTCGCGACCGAGGCGGCCGAGAAGGCCGAGAACAGCATCTTGCCCTCAAGCCCGATGTCGACGATGCCGGACCGCTCGGCATAGAGGCCGGCGAGCGCGGTGAAGACGAGCGGCACCGACAGGCGGACGGTGGCGGCGAGGATCTGGATCAGATCGGCGAACAGGCTTTCCATGATCGCTCCTCAGGCCGCGCCGCCGGCGGATGCCGGCCGGGATTTCGGTTTCGCCGCGAAGAGCGCGATCAGCGGCGGCCGGAACATGTGCTCGAGCGCGCCGGCGAACAGGATGACCAGGCCCTGGATCAGGATGATCATCTCGCGGGTGATATTGGGCACCCAGAAGGAGAGCTCGGCGCCGCCCTGGTAGAGCACGCCGAACAGGATGGCCGCGATGATGATGCCGACCGGATGCGAGCGGCCCATCAGCGCCACCGCGATGCCGACGAAGCCGGCGCCGGCCGGGAATTCGACCTGCAGCTTGCCCATGTCGCCCATCACCGGGTTCAGCGCCATCATGCCGGCGAGGCCGCCGGAGATGATCATGGTGAGGACGACCGTCTTCACATAGGGGATGCCGGCATAGACCGCCGCTGTCGGGTTGGTGCCCATGGTGCGGATCTCGTAGCCGAAGCGGGTGCGCCAGATCAGCACCCAGACGACGAAGGCGGCGACCAGCGCGATCAGGAAGGCGACGTTGAACGGCGCGGCGCCGATGTCGAGGCCGAACCACTGCATCAGCCAGCCGAGCTTCGGCAGCTGGCCGCCCGGCTCGAACAGGCGGGTCTGCGGCGACATGTTGCCGGGCTGCTTGATGACGTTGACGAGCAGGTAGACCATCAGCGCCGCGGCGATGAAGTTGAACATGATCGTCGTGATGACGATGTGGCTGCCGCGCTTCGCCTGCAGCCAGGCCGGGATCAGCGCCCAGAGCGCGCCGAAGGCGAAGGCCGCCGCCGTCGCCACCACGGCGGTGACGTACCAGGGCATGTAGCGGTCGAGCGCCAGCGCGGCCATGGCGACGCCGAGGCCGCCCAGATAGACCTGCCCCTCGCCGCCGATGTTGAAGAGCCCGCCATGGAAGGCGACGGCGACGGCAAGGCCCGTGAAGATGAAATTGGTGGCGTAGTAGAGCGTGAAGGCGATGCCCTCGCCGCTGCCGAGCGCGCCGGAGAGCATGTACTGCACCGCCTCGACCGGGCTCTCGCCGATGAACAGCACGACCAGGCCGGAAATGGCGAAGGCGACGAGGACGTTCAGAAGCGGCAGCAGGCCGAAATTGACCCAGCGCGGCAGGGTTCCGAGGGGAGCGCTCATGGGTGCAATCCGTTGATCTGGTGCGTGCCGAGAAGAGAGAGAGAGGATCCGGAGCGGGCCGGCCCAAAGCCCCTCACCCCAACCCTCTCCCGCAAGCGGTAGAGGGGGCGCGGGAGAGGGTTGGGTGAGGGTCTTGCCGGCGATCCGGAATCGGATGGAGCGCGAAGGACCGAGGACGGTGCGGCCAAAATCATTCCGCCGCCTCCCGGGCGATGCCGGCCATCATCAGGCCGATCTCCTGCTCGCCGGCATGCGCCTCCGGCTCGCCGACGACGGTGCCGGCGAACATGACGAGGATGCGGTCGGAGAGCGAACGGATCTCGTCCAATTCGACCGAGACCAGCAGGATCGCCTTGCTCTCGTCGCGGAGCGCAACGAGGCGCTTGTGGATGAATTCGATGGCGCCGATGTCGACGCCGCGCGTCGGCTGGCCGACGAGCAGGCAGGCCGGATCCCGCTCGATCTCGCGGGCGAGCACGATCTTCTGCTGGTTGCCGCCGGAGAAATTCGCCGTCTTCAGGCGCGGGTCGGCCGGGCGGATGTCGTATTTCTCGATCTTTTCGACCGCGTCGCGGCGGATGGCGTCGATGTCGAGAAACGGCCCCTTCAGGTATTTCGGGTCGTCCTGGTAGCCGAGGATGGCGTTTTCCTTCTCCTCGAAGGCGAGCACCAGGCCCATGTGGTGCCGGTCTTCCGGCACATGCGCGAGGCCCTTCTTGCGCAGGCGCGCCGGATCGAGCCGCTCGACCGGCTCGCCGTTCAGAAGGATGCGGCCCGAGGCGGGCTTGCGGATGCCGGCGATCGCCTCGAGCAGTTCCGACTGGCCGTTGCCGGCGACGCCGGCGATGCCGACGATCTCACCGGCGCGGACCTCGAACGACACGTTGTCGACCATGGTGACGCCGCGCGAATCCTTGACGGTCAGGTTCTCGACCGAAAGCACGACCGGGCCCGGCTTCGCCTCGCCCTTCTCGACCCTGAGCAGCACGCGGCGGCCGACCATCAGCTCGGCCAGCTCCGCCATCGTCGTCTCGGACGTCTTGCGGGTGGCGACCATCTCGCCGCGCCGCATGACGGAGACGGTGTCGGTGATCGCCATGATCTCGCGCAGCTTGTGCGTGATCAGGATGACGGTCTTTCCCTGCTCCTTGAGCTGCGCCAGCATGCGGAACAGGTGGTCCGCCTCCGCCGGCGTCAGCACGCCGGTCGGCTCGTCGAGGATCAGCACCTCGGCGCCGCGATAGAGCGCCTTGAGGATCTCGACCCGCTGCTGCTTGCCGACGGGGAGCTCCTCGATGATCGCGTCGGGATCGACATCGAGCCCGTATTCGCGCTCGATCCGGCCGAGCTCGCCGCGCACGGCGGCCTCGCCGCGCTTCAGCAGCGCGCCGCCCTCGACGCCGAGCATCACGTTTTCGAGCACGGAGAAATTCTCGACCAGCATGAAGTGCTGGTGGACCATGCCGATGCCGGCCTTGATCGCCGTCTGGCTGTCGGTGATGCGGAGTTCCTTGCCGTCGACGAGGATCTGGCCGGAATCCGCATGGTAGAAGCCGTACAGGATCGACATCAGCGTCGACTTGCCGGCGCCGTTCTCGCCGATGATGCCGTGGATCGAGCCCTTGGCGACCGAGAGGTTGATGTTCTTGTTGGCGTGGACCGGCCCGAAGCGCTTGTCGATGCCGACGAGCTCGATGGCAGGCGTGGAATCCAGGGTCGAAACGGTCATGGAAGGGCCCCGATACGGTCACGCCCTCCTGCGAGGGGACCGGGTATGTGTTCGCCATGCCGGGTCGAGGCCGGACCCGTCCGGGTCGGGCGCCTGACCTCGGACCGCTCCCCGCCCGCCCGGGGGCAGTCGGAGGCGATATCCGGCGACGGCAACCGGTCCGCGATGCCGGAAGCTGGCATCGCGGTCCTCGTTCAGCGACGCGCCGGGCTTAGCCCGGGCACTTCTCGTCGTCCATGTAGTTATGGACTTTGACGGCGCCCGAGATGATGTCGGCCTTGGCCTTCTCGACGGCGGCCTTCATCTCGTCGGAGACGAGCGGCTTGTTGTTGTCATCAAAAGCCCAGTCGACGCCGTTTTCCTTCAGGCCGAGGGCCTGGGTGCCGGCGGTGAACTTGCCGTCCTTGACGTCGGAGAAGGCGTTGTGCACCGCGACGTCGACGCGCTTCACCATCGAGGTGAGGATCTTGCCGGGATGCAGGTGGTTCTGGTTCGAATCGACGCCGATGCCGAGCTTGCCGGCGTCGACGGTCGTCTGCAGCACGCCGAGGCCGGTGGCGCCGGCAGCCGCGTAGATCACGTCCGCGCCCTGGTCGATCTGCGACTTGGCGAGCTCGCCGCCGCGCACCGGATCGTTCCAGGCGGCGCCCGTGGTGCCGGTCATGTTCTGGAACACGTCGGTGGCGCCGGCAGCCTTGGCGCCCTGCACGTAGCCGCAGCCGAACTTGCGGATCAGCGGAATGTCCATGCCGCCGACGAAGCCGACCTTCTTCGATTCCGACTTCAGGCCGGCGAGCACGCCGACGAGATAGGAGCCTTCATCCTCGGCGAAGACGACGGAGCGGACGTTCGGCGCCTCGACGACGGAGTCGACCAGCACGAACTGGGTGTCCGGGAATTCCTTGGCGACCTTGGCGACCGCGTCGGTCCAGGCGAAGGAGAGCGCGACGACCGGGTTGAAGCCGCGCTTGGCGAAATTGCGGATCGCCTGCTCGCCCTGGGTGTCGTTCTGCGGCTCGAAATCCTTGTAGTCGATGCCCGTCTCGGCCTTGAACTTCTCCGAGCCGTTATAGCCGG
The DNA here is from genome assembly GCF_016629525.1 of Kaistia sp. 32K. Taxonomy (GTDB): domain Bacteria; phylum Pseudomonadota; class Alphaproteobacteria; order Rhizobiales; family Kaistiaceae; genus Kaistia. Next base: position 4,996,284 of record NZ_AP024269.1, on the reverse strand, counting down.
CTTCGTTGAAGGATTTGTCGAACTTGCCACCCGTGCCGTAAACCAGCGCCGGCTTGACGTCGGCAGCCCAGGCCGAGCCCGTCGCCATGAGCGCCACAACGGCCGCTCCAATGAACTTGCGGATCATGATGGTAGATCTCTCCTCTGAAAGGCTTGTTCTTGTGGCGTTGATCGCCAGTCCGAAGCGCCCCCTTGCGTTACCGACGAGCGGCAGCTGTTCCCAATTTCGCATGGCCCCTGACAAATTTCATGCGGTTTCTTTGGTCAGGCGCGCAACCATCCGCTGCTTTTCCCAGCGTCGCGGATCGTGTCTCGCAGCTTAGGCGGCGGGATTTTTTTATTCAACTGATCAAGAAATAGCGGTGGCCGACCGACGCGGAAAATGCGGCCACGCTCACTTTCGGCTTTTCCTCGGACCCCGATCTTTCTATCACTGGCACGCTATCACTGGGATGTCGGTCGCTCGGACCGTAGGGAGAACTGTCCATGGCGATCCGTCCGGCCCTCGCGCTGGTTGCCCACGACAAGAAGAAGGACGATCTCGTCGCCTTCGCCGTCACGCACCGGGCGCGCCTCGCCGAGTTCGATCTCTACGCCACCGGCACGACCGGCGGCCGCATCATCGAGGCGGTGCCGGAGCTGCCGGTGACGCGGCTGAAGAGCGGCCCGCTCGGCGGCGACCAGCAGATCGGCGCGCTGATCGCCGAAGGCCGCATCAAGGGCCTGATCTTCTTCGTCGACCCGCTGACGCCGATGCCGCATGACGTCGACGTCAAGGCGCTGATGCGGCTCGGCGCGCTCTACGATATTCCGATGGCGCTGAACGCGGCGACGGCCGATCTCCTGATCGCCCACCCCGACGCCTTCCTGCAGACCACCTGACCTCTACCGAACAACCCGTCGCCCGATCAGCCAACGCAAGGCACCATGACCACGATCACGACCCCTCGCGCCTTCGTTCCCTTCCCGGCGCTGATCGCCGATATCGGCGGCACCAATGCCCGCTTCGCGCTGGTGCCGGACGAGAATTCGCCGCCGCTGCGGTTTCCGACGGTGCTGACGGCCGATTTCGCCACCATCGACGACGCCATCGCCGCCGTGCTGCCGCCCGACCTGACGCCGCACTCGGCCGTGCTGGCGCTGGCCGGCCCGATCCAGGGCGACCGCGTGCCGCTCACCAACTGCCACTGGGTGGTGGAGCCGAAGCGGATGATCGCCCGCTTCGGGCTCGATGAAGTGATCCTGCTCAACGATTTCGAGGCGCTGTCGCTGTCGCTGCCGGCGCTTGCCGGCGATGACCTCCTGCCGATCGGATCCGGCGCGCCGCTGACCAATGCCGCGCAGGTCGTCGTCGGCCCCGGCACCGGCCTCGGCGCCGCCGCCCTGATCCACGCCAACGGCACCTGGCTGCCGGTTCCCGGCGAAGGCGGCCATATCGACCTCTCGCCCGTGAGCGAGCGCGACTTCGAGATCTGGCCGCATCTGGAAAAGCCCTACAAGGGTGGCCCGTTCGCCCGCATCGAGGGCGAGACGCTGCTCTGCGGCAGCGGCCTCGTCCGCCTCTATCGCGCCGTCGCTTCCGCCAATGGCGTCGCGGCCCGCTTCGACAATCCGTCGGAGATCACCGCCGCCGCGATGGAGCGTTCCGACGCGAGCGCCGAAGAGGCGCTGGAGCTCTTCTGCGTGCATCTCGGCCGGCTCGCCGGCAATCTGGCGCTCATCTTCATGGCGCGGGGCGGCATCTTCCTTGCCGGCGGCATCGCCGCCAAGATCGCGCCCTTCCTGCAGCAGAGCGGGTTCCGCGAGGCCTTCATCGACAAGGTGCCGCATCAGGCGCTGATGGACCGCATGCCGACCTCGGTCGTCGTCCATCCCGAACCGGCGCTCGCCGGCATCACCGCCTATGCCCGCCACCCCGACCTCTTCGGCATCGTCACCGAAGGACGGCGCTGGCTGAAATAGGCGGCAGCGCCACCGTCATTCCCTCCCCACAAGGGGGAGGGAGAAGACCGTCTCGACGACGGCGTCGGCGAGGGCCGTGTCGAGGGGCTGGTGCCCGACCAGCAGCCGGTAGAACACCGGCGCGTAGATCATGTCGAGCAGCGCCTCCAGATCCGGCGGCGGCGCCATCTCGCCGGCAGCGATCGCATCCTGCAATATCGTCCGCCCCGTCTCGCGGCTGGCCAGGATCACCTTGTTGCGGAACGCCTTGGTGAACTCGCTCTGCGGATCGGCCGAGGCCAGCGCCAGGGCGACCTGACGACCGCGCGTCGTGGCGAAGGCGGTGACGAGGCCGCGCATCTGCGCCAAAAGCCGCGCGCGCGCCGTGGCCCCCTCGGCCAGCGCCTCCGGCAGCGGATTGGCGACGAGGGCGGCGAGCGCCAGTTCCTGCGCATTGGCCCAGTTTCGGTAGAGCGTCGGCTTGCCGACGCCCGAGCGCGCCGCGACCGCCTCGATCGACAGCCGGCCGAAGCCTTCCGCCATCAGGATCTCATGCGCGGCGCGGAGCGCGCGCTCGCGCGCCTCGGCGCTGGGCGGCCGGCCGGGTTTTCGTTTGGGAGGGCTTGCTTGACTCATTACGTAACGGAACGTAATCTAATCCCGGATGGGGTGCAAGGGAGACGGCAGGCAAGAGGGAGAGAGACCGTGGAACCGACGACACTTCGGGTCAGTGCCCATTTCATCACCAGAAACGCCGCCGAGGCGATCGATTTCTACAAGAAGGCCTTCGGCGCCGAGGAGATCTTCCGCATGACGGATCCTTCGGACGGCAGGGTCGGCCATGCCGAACTCCGCTTCGGCGAGACGGTGATGATGATCGCCGACGAATATCCCGATTTCGGCGCCGTCAGCCCCGACACGGTCGGCGGCTCGCCCGTCACCTTCCGCCTCGACACCAACGCGACCGACGCCATGGTCGAGCGGGCGCTGGCGGCCGGCGCGACGCTGCTGCGCGCCGCCGCCGACCAGAGCTTTGGCGAGCGCATCGCGCAGGTGCTCGACCCCTACGGCCATCGCTGGACGCTGTCGCAGAAGATCGAGGAGGTGGCGCCTGCCGAAATGCAGCGCCGCTGGGAGGCCGAGACGTCGGCGTGAGGGGGAGGCGCGGCCGGGCGTCCCCTCCCCCTTGCGGGGAGGGTTAGGGAGGGGGTACCGGCTCCGTCCATCCGAGAAGAACTCGGCCGTATCCAATTCCCCGCATCGAGGTAGAACCCCCACCCCGGCCCTCCCCACAAGGGGGAGGGAGAAGAAGGACTCAGCTGATCCGCAGCAGGCTCGCGACCGCGATGTCCTCGCCGAGATCCGGCCAGTGCAGCGCCTCGCCGCGGCCGGTGATCTGCCAGTTCTCGCGCTCCGCCCGCGTCGCGCCGACGAGGCGGGGGAACCAGTCGATCGGGGTGGCGAGCTCGCGTCCGTCGGCAAGGCTCACGAGGAGCGCATCCTTGGTCACGGCGGCATCGATGGCGACGGGATCGATCTTCATGGACGTTCCTTTCCGCGACGCGAGGTGATTCGGCCGTTCCCGACCTTGCCGCCACAGAATGGCAATTCCGAGTCGACCACCGGTCTGGCGATCGAACCGGTCAGGTGCCGCGCGGCTTCGCCCGCGCCGTCGCCTGCGCGACGAGCGGATCATCGGGCCAGACGTGCTTCGGATAGCGGCCGCGCATGTCGGAGCGGACATCCTTCCACGAGCCGCGCCAGAAGCCGGGCAAATCCTTGGTGATCTGGATCGGCCGGTGCGCCGGCGACAAGAGCGTCACCGTCAGCGGCACGCCGCCATCGCCGACCGAGGGATGGCGATCGAGCCCGAACAATTCCTGCACCCGGATTTCCAGGACGGGCCCGTTCGGATCGGAATAATCAATCGGCACGCGCGATCCCGACGGCGCATCGAAATGCGTCGGCGCGAGACGGTCCATCGCCGCCCGCCTGTCCCACGGCACCAGGCTTGAAAGCGCCTCGTGCAGCACGCCCGGCGTCACCGCGTCGAGCCGGCGTTTTCCCGAGAGATAGGGCCCGAGCCAGTCGTCGAGGTCTCGCGCCAGCGCCGCGTCGGAGACATCCGGCCAGTCGCCGCCGAGACGGGCATGCAGGAAGGCGATGCGGGCGCGGAATTGCTCGGCCGTCTTCTCCCAGGGAAGCGCCGCCACGCCCCGCCGCCGGATCTCTGCCAACAGCGCCGCCTGCACCGCCGCGTCGGAAACTTTTCCGCTGGCGCGGTCGGAAAGGATGAGCCTGCCAAGCCGACGCACGCTGCGGCCGCGTACAGAGCCCGTCTGCGGATCGAAGGCAACGCCCTCCTCCTCGACGATCTGCTCGGCAAAATTGGCCTCGATTTCTTCGCGCGAGATGGGAGCCGCGGCGAGGATGCGCGCGTTCTCGGCCGCGCCCTGCAGGCTGGCGACTGCGAGGAAGGGTTCTCGCGACAGCGCATCGGCCGGATCGAGCACGCCGCCGCGCCCGTTCGCCATGACAAAGGCGCCGGGCGCGCCGCGCGCCATGGCGATGCGGTCCGGAAAGGCGAAGGCGGTGAGGAGCCCCGTCTCCTCGATGTCGGCGCGGCCATTCTCGCCCCTCGCCCCGGCCTCGCGCGCCCAGCGCGCGGCGAGCGACAACGAATCCCGGCTTCGCGGATCGCGGGCGGCATAGAGCCGGCGCAGCCGCTCGCGCAGATCCGCATCATTGCCGCCGAGCCCGGTCTCGGAGAGGAGCGCCGCGATCGCGCCGGCGAGGCCGCCATGGCCGAGGCTGGCGCCCTTGCGCAGCATGTGGCCGAGGCGCGGGCTGACGGCGAGACGGGCGAGGCCCTCCCCTTCCTTGGTCAGACGACGATCGGCGTCGAGCGCGTCGAGCCGGGTGAGCAGCGCCACGGCCTCTTCCCAGGCGGGTTTCGGTGGCGGATCGAGGAAGGCGAGCTGGCCGGGATCGGCAACGCCCCAGCTGGCGAGATCCAGCACCAGCGGCGCGAGGTCGGCCTCCAGCATTTCCGGCCGGTCGAACGGCGCGAACGCCGCCGTCTGACCCTCCTCCCAGAGCCGGTAGCACACGCCGGGCTCGGTACGGCCGGCGCGGCCGCGCCGCTGGTCGGCCGAAGCGCGCGAGACGCGGCGCGTTTCGAGCCGGGTCAGCCCGGTCGCCGGCTCGTAGACCGGCGCGCGAGCGAGGCCGGAATCGATGACGACGCGGACACCCTCAATGGTCAGCGACGTCTCGGCGATCGCGCTCGCCAGCACCACCTTGCGCTTTCCCGGTGCCGCCGGACGAATGGCGCGATCCTGCGCGGCAAAATCGAGCGCGCCATAGAGCGGCGCGATCTCGACGCCGTCGCCGACCCGCCCTTCCAGCCGCTCGGCGACGCGGCGGATTTCGGCCTGTCCCGGCAGGAAGACGAGCAAACTGCCGGTCTCGGCCGCCAGCGCCCGGCGCACCGCGTCGGCGACGTCGTCCTCGATGCGGCGGGCGGCATCGCGGCCGCCATGCCGCGTCTCGACCGGGAACATGCGGCCGAGGCTTTCGACCACCGGGGCGTCGCCCAGCAGCCGCGCCACGCGGGCGCCGTCGATCGTCGCCGACATGACGAGAATGCGCAAATCCTCGCGGAGGCCTGCCTGCGCGTCGAGCGCCAAGGCCAGGCCGAGATCACCGTCGAGGCTGCGCTCGTGGAACTCGTCGAAGATCACCGCAGCTATGCCGTCGAGGGAGGGATCGTCGAGGATCATGCGGGTGAAGACGCCCTCGGTGACGATCTCGATACGGGTGCGGGCCGAAACCTTCTTTTCCAGCCGGACGCGATAACCGACGGTCTCACCGACTTCCTCGCCGAGCGTCTCGGCCATGCGGCGGGCGCTAGCGCGAGCCGCCAGCCGGCGCGGCTCCAGCATCAGGATGCGGCCGTCGCCCCGCCACGGCGCGTCGAGCAGCGCTAAGGGAACACGCGTGGTCTTGCCAGCGCCGGGCGGCGCCACCAGCACGGCGCTGTTTCCGCGTTCAAGCGCGGCTTTGAGTTCGGGGAGGGCGTCGTCGACGGGCAGCATGCCGCCGTCATAGAGGGCGGCGGGGTTTCGTGCCAGTGGGGGTGTCGTCCCACCGTCGTCATCCCGAGCATAGCGCAGCGGAGACCCGGGATCCATCCAGCGGAAGCGTAGGAAAAGCGGAACGCTCGATCGACATGGATCCCTGCTTTCGCAGGGATGACGGCGAGGGTGGGGCTAAAAGGCGATATCTCCGTAGAGGTCGAGCCAGTTCGGATTGGCGCGTTCGATCAGCTCGATCTTCCAGCTCCGCTTCCAGAGCTTCATCTGCTTTTCGCGACGGATGGCCGATTCCATCGTGTCGTGAACCTCGTAGTAGACCAAGGTCTTGATCGAATAGCGGCTCGTGAAGCCGCCAAGGAAGCCTTCCCGATGCTGCCAGACCCGCTGCGGCAGATTGCTCGTCACGCCGATATACAGCGTTCCGTTGCGGGCGCTGGCCAGGATGTACACGCAAGGCGTCATCCACCCAAAATTGCACGATCCACCCTCGCCGTCATCCCTGCGAAAGCAGGGATCCATGGCCGGGTTCACTCACTCGCGGGACTTCGGCTGAATGGATCCCTGGTCTCCGCCCGGAATGACGGCGAGGGTGGGGATAGGTCCAGCCTCGTGCATTCCTGCCCCGCAAACGAAAAAGGGCGCCACAGCGGGCGCCCTTGAAATCGTGCCGGAAAACCCGAAACCTACTCGACCGCCGCCGGGTTGTTGGCCTCGGCGTTGGCCTCGTGGACCTTCAGTTCCTCGAGGCGCGGCATCGAGACGATGTTGTAGCCGGAATCGACGAAGTGGACGTCGCCGGTGACGCCGGCGCCGAGCTCGGACAGGAGATAGAGGGCCGAGCCGCCGATCTCCTCGAGCGAGACGGTGCGGCGGAGCGGCGAGTTCTTCTTCTGGTAGTTGTACATGATGCGGGCATCGGCGACGCCGGAGCCGGCGAGGGTGCGGACCGGGCCGGCCGAGATCGCGTTGACGCGGATGTTGTCGCAGCCGAAATCCATGGCGAGATAGCGCACCGAGGATTCGAGCGCCGCCTTGGCGACGCCCATGACATTGTAGTTCGGCATGACGCGGGTCGAGCCGCCATAGGTCAGCGTCAGGATCGAGCCGCCATCCGGCATCAGCGCCGCGGCACGCTTGGCGATCTCCGTGAAGGAGAAGCAGGAGATCACCATCGTCTTCACGAAATTGTCGCGCGTCGTGTCGGCGTAGCGGCCCTTCAGCTCGTTCTTGTCGGAGAAGCCGATAGCATGGACGATGAAGTCGATCTTGCCCCATTCGGCCTTCAGCGCCGCGAAGACGCTGTCGACCGAGGCGAGATCCTCGACGTCGCAGGGGAGCAGCAGCTTGGCGCCGACGGCGTCGGCCAGCGGCTTGACGCGGCGGCCGAAGGCATCGCCCTGATAGGTGAAGGCGAGTTCGGCGCCGTGGGCCGCCAGCGTCCGGGCAATGCCCCAGGCGATCGAATGATCGTTGGCGACACCCATGATGAGACCGCGTTTGCCGCTCATCAGGTTGCTGGTTGCTGCCGTCATTCGATCGTCCTTGTTCTTGTTGTGGCTCAGGCGACGTAGCGCTGGAAGACCAGCGAGGCGTTGGTGCCGCCGAAGCCAAATGAGTTGGAGAGTACGGTGTCGATCTTCGCGTCATCGATGCGCTTGCGCACGATCGGCATGTCGGCGAAGGCCGGATCCAGTTCTTCGATATGGGCCGATTCGACGATGAAGCGGTTGTTCATCATCAAGAGGCTGTAGATCGCTTCCTGCACGCCGGTGGCGCCCAGCGAATGGCCGGTCAGCGCCTTGGTGGCGGAGATCGGCGGGCACTTGTCGCCCGAGCCGAACACTGTGCGGATCGCCTCGATTTCCGGGGCGTCGCCGGCCGGCGTCGAGGTGGCATGCGGGTTGATGTAGTCGATTGGGCCGTTCACGGTCGACAGCGCCTGGCGCATGCAGCGGATGGCGCCCTCGCCCGACGGCGCGACCATGTCGTAGCCGTCCGAGGTGGCGCCGTAGCCGACGACCTCGCCATAGATGCGGGCGCCGCGCGCCTTGGCATGCTCGAGCTCCTCGAGCACCAGCACGCCGGCGCCGCCGGCGATGACGAAGCCGTCGCGGTTCTTGTCATAGGGGCGCGAGGCGACGGCCGGGCGGTCGTTGTACTTGGACGACATCGCGCCCATGGCGTCGAACAGCACGGAGAGCGTCCAGTCGAGCTCCTCGCAGCCGCCGGCGAACATCACGTCCTGCTTGCCGTACTGGATCATCTCATAGGCGTTGCCGATGCAATGATTGGACGTCGCGCAGGCGGACGAGATCGAATAGTTGACGCCCTTGATCTTGAACCAGGTGGCGAGCGTGGCCGACGCGGTCGACGACATCGCCTTCGGCACGGCGAACGGGCCGACGCGCTTCGGGCCCTTGGAGCGGGTGATGTCGGCCGCCTCGACGATGGCGCGGGTCGACGGGCCGCCGGAGCCCATGATGATGCCGGTGCGCTCGTTCGAGACCTCGTTTTCCTCGAGGCCCGCGTCGCGGATCGCCTGCTCCATCGCGACATGGTTCCAGGCGGTGCCGCCGCCGTGGAAGCGCATGGCGCGGCGGTCGACGACCTCGGCCGGATCCAGCGTCGGCATGCCCTGCACCTGGCAGCGGAATCCGAGCTCGGCGAAGTCCTTGGCGGCGGTGATGCCACTCTTGGCTTCGTGCAGGCTCGCCAGCACTTCCTGGGTGTTGTTGCCGATGGAGGAGACGATACCCGTCCCGGTCACTACGACCCGCTTCATCGCTCGGTGTCCTTCCTGAATTCTATCGTTCGGTCATGACCGACCGGCCCGCACGGGCCGGCCCCGCCATCAACCGACGGCAGGTGTCGCCTCGCCCTGGAAGAGGCCGACGCGGAGGTCCTTGGCGCGGTAGATGGTGACGCCATCCGCCTTCAACCAGCCGTCAGCGATGCCGAGCACCAGCTTCGAGCGGAGAACGCGCTTCAGATCGACGCCGTATTCGACCTTCTTCACGGTCGGAACGACCATGCCGGAGAACTTGATCTCGCCGGTCGAGAGGGCGCGGCCGCGGCCGGGCGAACCGCTCCAGCCGAGGAAGAAGCCCAGCATCTGCCACATGGCGTCGAGGCCCAGGCAGCCCGGCATCACCGGATCGCCCTTGAAGTGGCACTGGAAGAACCAGAGGTCGGGATTGACGTCGAGCTCGGCGCGGATGTGGCCCTTGCCGTATTCGCCGCCTTCCTCGCTGATCGAGGTGATGCGATCGAACATCAACATGGGCGGCAGCGGCAATTGCGCATTGCCTTCGCCGAACAATTCTCCCCGCCCGCAGGCGAGCAGAGCCTCATAGTCGAAGCTCGACGGGCGATCTGCCATGCCGTCACTCTACCTCTGTTCGGCCCGCAACCTCGAAAATCCGGGCGCGCGCACTATCCTCTCGACGCAGGCGGCATTCAGCCTCCCGCGCTTTTCGTGGCCTTCCTAACATAGCCGCCTCGTGATCGAAAGCCCGGTGGATTTCAGGCGAGTTCCTAGCATCTGGTCCTGCTAGGATGGCCGCAGGCGCATCGCGCGCCGCATGGAGACAGGCATGAATCGCATCCCCGCCCTTACTGCGCTGGCTATCCTTGTCGGGCTCGCGGCGATTCCGGCCGGCGCGCGCGACCTGTTCCAGCAGCCGAGCCTGTTCGATCAGCCGAAGCTGTTCGAGGTGCCGATCCCGAAGATCCAGACGCCGGGGGCGCCCGAGGTGCCCGGCCTCACCGCCAACCAGTGCCGCTCGCTCGCCGGCAACTGCCCGACCGGCCGGCTCGAGCGCATCGGCACGACCTGCTTCTGCAACACGGCGCGGGGCGGCAGGAGCCACGGCACGACGGAAACCCGCCCGCAGGGGACGTTTGGTCCGTGAGTTTTTTGGGCGAACGGACGAACGCCTGAGGCGGTCGCTCAACAGGCGAGCCCGATTTCCTGAGCGATCCGAGTTGCCTCTTGCCTCTCGCCTCTAGGGAGACCTTTGCACAGCACCGAATGGTCGCCGTGTGGTCCACGGCCGATGGGCAGGGCACCGTCGCCCCGGCGGAGGCCGGGGCCCATGAACACCGGCCAGGAAAGCTTGGCTCAGCCTATCGGCCACAGGCCGGAGTGTATGGATCCCGGCCTACGCCGGGATGACGGCGTAGGGTGGCACGGCCCGATCAGCGCGATGAAGATGGTGTTGCGCGAAGCATTCTTCAGGGAGAGGCGAAGAAAGGTTCTCGATCGAAGCGGATGCCGGCTCGCGCAAGAAAACGGGACGGGGCAAATAGCTAAGAGTTCGCGCCGAGAATCGCCGGCAGCAGGCCGGGGAAGCGGGCTTCGAGATCGTCGTAGCGGACGGAGATGATCCGCTTGGCGCCGTCGATGCGGGCGCGGGTGACGCCGGCCTCGCGCAGCCGGGCGTAGTGGTAGGTCATGTTGGTCTTGGACAGGCCGGAAAGCGCCGAGGTGGCGCCGCAGCTGTCTTCGCCGACCTTCATGAGATGTTGAACCACGTCGCGCCGGATCGGGTCGCTCAGCGCCTCCAGCACGGCGGAGAGGTCGATCTGCTCGGTCAGCGGGTGAAAGAGATCCTTGGCCATGGCCGACACATAGAGGTGGCGCGCAGACAGTTCAAGTATTATTGAACATTGCTTGACGCGCCCGTTTGCACCGCCATATTGTCCAACAGTTTTTGAACTCTTGGACAAAATCACCATGCTTCGCTCCCTGATCTGGCTGGCGCTCGGTACCTTCGCCATCGGTACCGAGGGCTTCATGATCGCCGGCATCCTGCCGATGATCGCCGACGACCTGCAGGTGTCGGTCGCCGCCGCCGGCCATCTCGTCACCTGCTTCGCGCTCGTCTACGCGGTCGCCGCCCCCCTGCTGGCGGTGGCGACAGCGAACTGGCCGCGCAAGACGCTGCTCGCCGCCGCCATCACCGCCTTCGGCCTCGCCAACATCGTCGCCGGCCTGGCGCCGGACTATCTCTGGCTGATGGTGTCGCGCGTGCTGCTGGCGCTCTCGGCCGCCGCCTTCGTGCCGTCGGCCTCGGGCACGGCGGCGACCATGGTCGCGCCGGAAAAGCGCGGCCGCGCCATTTCGATCATCTATACGGGCATGACGGTGTCGATCATCGTCGGCGTGCCGATCGGCACCCTCGTCGCCGAGCATTTCGGCTGGCGCTCCACCTTCCTCGGCGTCGCGGGCCTGGCGGCGATCGCCCTTCTCGGCATCCTCGTCGCCCTGCCGCGCGTCGCAGCGCCCGCCAGCGTCTCGCTCGCCACCCGGCTCGAGATGGTCCGCCGCCCCGATACGCTGATCGTGCTGGCGCTGACCTTCCTGACGCTCGGCGGCATCTTCGCCATCAACACCTATTTCGGCGCCCTGATGACCAGCGTCTTCGGCGCGACGCCGGAAATGGTCGCCGGCGCGCTGTTCCTGGCCGGCATCGGCGGCGCCGCCGGCAATCTGATCGGCGGCTATGCGGCCGATCGCTGGAACGCCAGGCGTTTTCTCACCGCCGTGCTGGCGACGCTGACGATCAACTACGCGGCGCTGTCGCTGGTCGCGGTCTACGCGCCGGACCGGCACGGCCTCGTCGTCGCCTATGTCATCGCCGCCGTCTGGGGCCTCGCCGGCTGGTCGTTCCCGGCCGTGCAGCAGGTGCGCCTCGTCCGCCTGGCGCCGTCGCTCGCCGCGGTGTCGCTGTCGCTGAACTCGTCGGCGCTCTATTTCGGCACGGCGGCGGGCGCCGCGATCGGCGCGATCGCGATCGACTACATCTCGATCACGGCGATCGGCTGGACCGCCGCCCTGTTCGAGCTGGCGGCGCTCGTCCTGCTGCTCGCGACCATGAAGTCGACGGTGACGAAGCCGGTCGCCCGCGTGGCCGTCGAGCGGGCCTGATCAGCCCCGCTCGGGATAGAGCCCGACCAGACCGGCGCGGCTCGCCTCGGCGACGCCGCGCTCGGTGACCAGGCCGGTGATCAGCCGCGCCGGCGTCACGTCGAAGGCGGGGTTGCCCGCCTTGGTGCCCTTCGGCGCCAGCCTTACCTTGACGATCGAGCCGTCGCCGGCGATGCCCGAGATGTGGGTCACCTCATCGCCGGCGCGCTCCTCGATCTCGATGCCGGAAAGGCCGTCCTCGATGCGCCAGTCGACCGTCGAGCCGGGCAGCACGACATAGAAGGGCACGTGATTGTCCTTGGCGGCGAGCGCCTTCAGATAGGTGCCGATCTTGTTGCAGGCGTCGCCCGAGGCGGTGACACGGTCGGCGCCGACGAGGCAGATGTCGACCTGGCCGTGCTGCATCAGATGACCGCCGGCGTTGTCGACGACAAGCGTATGCGGCACGCCATGCGAGCCGAGTTCCCACGTCGTCAGGCTGGCGCCCTGGTTGCGCGGCCGGGTCTCGTCGACCCACACATGGACGGGAATGCCGTCGTCATGCGCGCTGTAGATCGCGCCGAGCGCCGTGCCCCAATCGACGCAGGCGATCCAGCCGGTATTGCAATGGGTGAGCACATTGACCGGACGCGAGCGGCCGTTCGCCTCAAAAATCTCGCGAATGAGCCCCGCGCCATGCGCGGCGATCGTGCCGTTGGTCGCGATATCCTCGGCATGCAGCCGATCGGCCGTGACATAGGCGGCGACGGCGCGATCGTCCGGCGCCAGCGGCCGCACCTCGTTACGCAAAATCTCCAGCGCCCAGCGCAGATTGACGGCGGTCGGACGCGCCGCGAGCAGCGCGTCGAAGGCGGCATCGAGATTGGCGTCCGACGGATTGTCGCGCAGCGCCATCGCATAACCATAGGCGCCCGTGACGCCGATCAGCGGCGCGCCGCGCACCACCATCCGCTTGATCGCGTCGATCGCATCGGCGACGGTTGAAAGCCGCAGCGTCTGAAAACGATGCGGCAACAGCGTCTGGTCGATGACGGTGACCGTCGTCTCGGAGGGATCGCGCCAGATCGAGCGATAGGCGACGCCGTCGACTTTCATCAGATGCTCCACACTAATGAGGATGACCGCCTTCACGTAATCGAGTAGAGGCGGAAGTGCCACAACCATCAGGGCCTGATCGATGTCGACCCCGCCAATCCGCGCCGTACTGACCGATATCGAGGGGACGACCTCGTCGATCTCCTTCGTCAAGGACGTGCTGTTTCCCTATGCCCGCGCCCGCCTCGCCGGCTTCGTCACCGAGCACGCGGCCGATCCGGCCGTCGCCGGCGCGCTTGCCGAAGCGCGCACCCTCGCCGGCCAGCCCGAGCTCGATCAGGAGGGCACGATCGCGCTGCTCACCGGCTGGATCGACGAGGACCGCAAGGCGAAGCCGCTCAAATTCCTGCAGGGCATGATCTGGGAGGACGGCTACCGCCAGGGCGTCCTGAAGGGTGACATCTACCCCGACGCCGTCGCCGGGCTGACGCGCTGGAAGGATTCGGGCCTGTCGCTCTTCGTCTATTCCTCCGGCTCGGTGCTGGCGCAGAAGCTGATCTTCGGCTTCACCCATTCGGGCGATCTGACGCCGCTGTTCTCCGGCTATTTCGACACCGCGATCGGCTCGAAGCTAGAGGCGTCGTCCTACACGGCAATCGCCAGCGAGATCGGCCTCGCGCCGGAAGAAATCCTGTTCCTCTCCGACAATACGCGGGAACTCGACGCGGCGCGCGAGGCCGGCATGAAGACGATCGGTCTCGACCGGGGCGAGGTCGTCATCCCGCCCGACACGACGCACGCGATCGTCAAAACCTTCGACGCCATCGACGCGAAGACCGGCACGGTCCGCTGATTTCGGGTGGTAGAGCAAGGCCCTCACCCAACCCTCTCCCGCAAGCGGGCGAGGGCTTTTCGGCCGGCGCGGGCGTTGGCCATGAGCTTGTTCTTGCTCTCGCAAGACAAGGCGCGTTGCGCCCCCTCTCCCGCGTGCGGGAGAGGACTGGGGTGAGGGTCTGACTGACCGGCGTTGCCAATCCTGCCTCCGCCGCCACCCCACCGTCGCCGTCATCCCGGGCTTGACCCGGGATCCATGCAGCCGAGGCGTCGGGAGGTTTTCCGGTGATGGCTCCGGCTGGATGGATCCCTGCTTTCGCAGGGATTACGGAGGTTTGGGACGGACGCTTACGGGCGTTCTGACGGGAAGGCGCAGGCGCGCCGGGCGTCCCTGGCGGAAAGTGCTGGGAAGCCTGCCTCCGCCGCCATCCCACCCTCGCCGTCATCCCGGGCTTGACCCGGGATCCATGCAGCCGAAGCGTCGGGAGGTTTTCCGGCCAAGGCTTCGGCTGAATGGATCCCCGCCTTCGCGGGGATGACGGAGGCTTGGGGCGGACGCCTGCGGGCGTTCGAACGGGAAGGCGCAGGCGCCGGGCGCCCTTAGAGACGACGCCGCCCTACCGCAGCGTCTCGTCAAAAAACTCCAGCAGGCGCTTCCAGTGGCGCTCGGCGCCCTTCGGGTCGTAGACGCCGTGGTCGCTGACGGCCCAGCCGTGTTCCATGCCGACATAGTTCTCGATCGTGTGGTCGACGCCAGCCTCGCGTAGCGCCACGGCGAGCCGCGCCGATTGCTCCGGCGGGAAGCTGCGGTCAACGCCGGCGACGCCGACATAGACGCGGCCCTCGATCGAGCCGGCCTTGGTGTGCGGGCTATCGGGCGCGTCGCTGGCGAGATTGCCGCCATGGAAGCTCGCCGCCGCCGCGATTCTTTCCGGATAGGTCGCCGCCGCCGTCAACGCGCGGCCGCCGCCGAAGCAATAGCCGACCGCGCCGATCCGGCCGGTGGCGCCGGCCGCAACGAGCGCCTCGAGGAAGGCGCCGCTGTCGGACGCCGTCATCGCCTGCGACGTCCCCTGCAAGAGCGCCATCAGCTGCGCCCGCGTCGTCTCGTTGCTGAAGGCGGTGGCGTCGAACGGCCCATAGGGCGCGGCGCGATAGAACAGATCCGGGACGAGGACGAAATAGCCGGCATCGGCGAGGCGCTCCGCCATGCCGTAGAGCGCCGGGCGGGGGCCGAAGGCATCCATGTAGAGGATGACGCCCGAAGTCGTGGCGTTCGGCCCGGCCGGGACGAACAGGGCAGCGCCGGCAACGCCGTCGGCGGTCTGGATCTCGACGTTCTGTTTCATCGCAAATCGTCCGTGAGGGGGAAAGCTGCCGGAGGGCAACGCCCCGAAGATAAGGCCGCCTAAGCTAATCTCAATCGCCGTCGCGGCCGAAATTGCGGACCAGCACGGCGGCGAGGATGATCGCGCCGGTCAAGAGATCCTGCAGGAAGCTCGGCACGCCGAGGATGGTGAGGCCGTTGGAGACGACGGCGATGATCGCGGCGCCGACCAGCGTGCCGGGCACGCTCGGCTCGCCCTCGCGAAACGCCGTCATGCCGAGGAAGACGGCGGCATAGGCCTGCAGCAGATAGCCGCCGCCGCCGGTCGGATGGGCGCTGCCGAGCCGCGCTGTCAAAAGCAGGCCGGCGAGGCCGGCAAGTGCCGCGCAAAGCGCGAAGGCGACGACCATGTCGCGCCGGACCGGCAGGCCGACAAGCCGCGCCGCCTCGCGGTTTCCGCCGATCGCATAGAGCCGGCGGCCGAATTCGGTCTGGTCGAGCAGCAGCCAGAAGACGATGGCGACGCCGATCAGCCAGAGCGTCGGCACCGGAAAGCCGGCGAGCGAGCCGCGGCCGAGATCGCGAAACCCCGCCGGAATGCCGGAAAAGAGCGTCGCGCCGTTCGAGACCCAGAAGGTCAGGCCGCCGATCACCGTGCCGAAGGCGAGCGTGGCGATGAAACTCGGCACCCGGTAGCGGGCGACGAGGAAGCCGGAGGTGGCGCCCATGGCGACGGCCGAGACGAGGACCGTGATCATCACCACCGGCACGGCGATTCCGGCGGCGAACAAGGCGGCGGCGGCGATACCGGCCCAGGAGACGACGGCGGAGACGGACAAGTCGAACTCGCCCAACACCATCACCAGCGTCGCGCCGATCGCGACGATGGCGAGCAGCGCCATCTGCTGGGTGATGTTGACGAGGTTCGACATCGTGCCGAAGGCCTGCGGCGAGGCGATGGCGAAGACGAGGATGATCAGCGCCAGCGCCAGAAGCGTGCCGTAACGGCGAAGAAGGGTCATGCGGAGCGTTCCGAGGGCGGCATCTGCTCGTCCGGAGCATGGCCGAAGGCGGCGGCGACGACGGCCGCGCGGGTGAGCGAAGGGCCTTCGAGCTCGGCGACCAGGCGGCCGGCATGGAGCACGAGGACCCGGGTGGAAAGCGCGAGCAGTTCCTCGATGTCGCTGGTCGCCATCAACACGGCGGCGCCGTCCGAAGCGATGCGGCGCATCTCGGCATGGATCTCGCCCTTGGCGCCGACATCGACGCCGCGCGTCGGCTCGTCGACCAGGAGGGCGCGGATCGGGCGGCCGAGCCAGCGACCGAACAGGAGTTTCTGCTGGTTGCCGCCGGAGAGCGTCGCCGGCGAGCGATCGGGGCCGGCGGCGACGAGACGGAGGCGGGCGCCGGTGGCGCGGGCGAAGGCTCGGATCTTGCCCCGCGAGGGCGCCGGCAGGCTGGACAGGGCGCGGAAATCGGAAAGGTGAGCCAGCGAAAGATTTTGCTCGATCGAGAGCGAATTGGCGAGGCCCTCGCGGCGGCGGTCCTCCGGCACATAGGCAACGCCCGCGGCGATGCGGCCGGCCGGCCCATGCCTCGGCACCTGGCCGTTGATGGCGATCAGCCCGCGCCCCGGCGTCGCGCCCCAGAGCGTCTTCAGGAGCGACGACCGCCCGGAGCCGACGAGGCCATAGAGCCCGACGATCTCGCCCGCCCGCGCCGAAAAGGCGAAGCGGCTGCCGGCGGGACCGAAGGCGAGATCGGCGGCGAGCACGGGTTTCACCGCATGCGGCGTTCCGCCCTCAACATCCTGAGGAGGCCCGGAGGGCCGTCTCGAAGGACGCAGGACGGGAGTGCCGGAAAGGTCTTGCTGCAAGTCGGCCGTGCGTCCTTCGAGACGGCTTTCTGCGAAAGCCTCCTCAGGATGTTGAGGAAGGTTGGCCTGCGGGAAGGAAGGTGAAGCGCCCGCGTCCCTTCCCGCGCCGCCCGACATCCGCGCCACCAGGCCGGCGCGGTCGATGTCGGCGATCGCGCCCGTGCCGACCGTGCGGCCGTTGCGCAGGACGGTGTAGCGGTCGCAGAGGTCGAGGACTTCGTCGAGGCGGTGCGAGATGAAGAGGACGGCGCAGCCCTCGGCGGCGAGCTGGCGCACGATCTCGTGCAGCCGCTCGGCCTCGCCCTCGGACAGGCTTGAGGTCGGCTCGTCCATGACGACGAGGCGGGCAGGATCCATCAGCGCGCGGACGATCTCCGCCATCTGGCGCTGGCCCGGCGTCAGCCGCGCGGCGGGCTTGTCGAGCGGCAAATCGGGCGCGATCCGCGCCGCCACCTCGGCGACCTTCGCCCGCATGGCGCGGCCATCGATGAACGGGCCGCGACGCGGATGGCGGCGGCCGATCCAGGCATTGCCGACGGCGTCGAAATGCGGGACGAGGTTCAGTTCCTGATGAATGAAGCGCAGACCGAGCGCCTCCGCCGCGCGCGGGCCGTCGATCGTGATCGGCGCGCCGTCGAGGCGGATCGCGCCCGCGTCGGGCTGGTAGAGGCCGGAAAGCGTCTTGATCAGGGTCGACTTGCCGGCGCCGTTCTCGCCGACAAGCGCGTGCACCGATCCCGCTTCGAGAACGAGATCGGCGCCATCGAGGGCTTTCGTCGCGCCGAAATGCTTGACGAGGCCGTCCAGCGCGAGGAAAGGCGGAGACTTCACGGGCAGGTGACGCCCAGCGTCTCCGGGGTGATCAGCTTGGCCGGGGCATAGAGCTCGGCCTTCTCCGGCGTCTTGCCGGCGAGGATCTGCGTCAGCCCCTCGGCAGCGAGGCTCGCCATGGCGTCAAAGTCCTGGCTGACGGTGCCCTTGATGTTCGAGCATGCCTTGATCAGCTCGATCGCCTGCGGGTTGCCGTCGATGCCGGCGATGATGATCTTCGAATCCGGCTGTTCGGCCTCGATCGCCAGCTGCGCGCCGATCGCCGGCTCGTCCCAGGCGGCCCAGACCGCGTCGATCTGGTCGCCCTGGCTCTTCAGCCAGTTCTCGGTGGTCTTGCGGGCGTCGTCGATCGGGCCCGGCACGACGACATAGTGGTCGGCGATGACCTTGATATCGGGATGCTTCTTCAGCGCCTCGTCCAGCGCCAGCTCGCGCTGATGCACGCCCGGATGGGCGGAATAGAAGAACTTGACGATGTTGCCCTTGCCGCCGAGCTTGTCGAACAGGAAGTCGGACAGCTTGGTGCCGAGTTCGAAATTGTCGGACGTGACGTTGAGCACGACGCCCGGCGCCTTGGCGCCGTCGATGGTGACGACCGGAATGCCGGCGGCGGCGGCGGCGTTGACCTGGTCCTGGATCTGGGTCGGATCGACGCTGACGAGCACGATCGCCGCGACCTTGGCGGCGACGACGTCCTCGATGCGGCTGGCGAGCTGGCCCATGTCGCCGCGCGTGTCGACGACGGTCGCGTTCCAGCCGGCCGCCTTGGCCTTGTCCTGGAACACGTTGATCATCTGGTTGGTGGCGACCGAGCTCTGATACGGCGTCAGCACCGCGACGTCGGCGGCCATGGCAGCAACCGTCGAGGCCATCAGCCCCGCAACGGCCAGTCCGAGAATTCCAACCCGCATTTTTGTTCTCCCCCTTGGGTTCGGCGCCAGTGATATCGCCTCCCCCGCCCCCGGCGCAAGCGGCTCAAAGCGCGGGGTCGAGCGCCTCGGCAAGCGCCCGCGCCTGGGCCGCCGCCTGACGATAGGCGGCAAAGCGTCGGGCGGCCCGCTTGGCCCGCTCGGGACGGGGTGCGACGACGGTCTCGTCGCTGCCGGCGGCGCCGGATTTCCGGCTCGCCTTCGCCTTGGTCGCGGCACTCTTCGCTGTCCCCTTCGGCGCCAGGCCGATGATCGGCGCGATGATGCGGAAGGCGCCATAGGCGGTGACGATGCGGCTCGCGGAGGGAACCGTCACCCGCGCGCCGGTGACGTCGGCGATCAGATGCGCCACCGTCAGGCAGCCGGCGACGCCGCCGGCGAGCGCGATGGTCTTGGGCGGGATCGGCAGCGCGTCGAGATTGTCGCGGATGGCGTGGGCGAGGCCCTCCAGCACCGCATAGGCGAGCGTATCTGAGGCCTGCTCGCGGTCGAGGCCGAGGAAGGCGCCGCGCACGGCGCGATCGGAGAAAGGCGCCCGCTCGCCGATCAGATAGGGCAGGAACAGCGCGCCGGGCGGGCTGGCGTCATGCGTCTCCGCCGCGGCGTAAAGCTCGGCGACCGGCCGGCCGGCGATGCCGGCGAACCAGTCGATCGCGAGGCCGGCGGCGAGGAAGGGCGAGATGACGATGACGTCGGTGCCGACGGGAGCGGCCAGCGTATAGGCGTCGCGCGGCGGCTTCGCCACCGAATAGGGCATGGTGGCGGCGATCCAGCCGGTGGTGCCGAGATAGGCGTGCGGCCGGTCGTGCTGCTCGCTCGCCGTGCCCCAGGCGGTGGCGCCGCCGTCGCCGGCGCCGACATAGACGGGAATGCCGGGCACCAGGCCCAGTGCGGCAGCGGGCTCCGGCAGCAGCGGGCCGGCGAGCGCGTCGGCATCGAGAATATCGGGCAGGATCGCCGGCGACATGCCGATCGCGGCGAGGATGGTGGCGTCCCAGTGGCGGGCGGCGAGATTGAGCAGGCCGGTCGTGGTGGCGCAGGTCGGATCGACGACGGCGCGGCCGGTCATGCGATGGATCATCGCGTCCTTGGCGCCGAACAGCACGCGCTCGACCTTGGCCATGGTGCCGCCCTCGTGGTTCAGCAGCCAGTCGAGCCGGAACAGGCAGAGCGCCGGCTCGGCCCGGTTGCCGATCCGATTTTCAAAGTCCTTCGGCAGGTGCTTCTTGAGCGCCGCCATCTCCTTCTCGCTGACGCGGGCATCGCTGTAGAGCAGCGCCGGGCGCAAACTGACGCCCTCGCGCCCGAGCAGGATGACGTTCTGCATCGAGCCGGTCAGCGTGATGGCGATCGGCACGGCGTCGACGGCGAGCGCCTGCACCGCCTCGACGGTCGCCTTCCACCAGAGCGCCGGATCCTGCTCGACCCAGCCGGGCTGCGGGCTCGCCGTGGTGACCGGCGCGTCGGCCGAGCGCAGGGTGCGGCCATTTTCGTCGAACAGGGCAGCCTTCACCGACGACGTGCCGACATCGATGATCAGGACCGTGCGTGTCGGCACGGACTTCTTGGCTGCCATGTGCGAATCCCTGTCCGGATATTGCGGGAGGCGCAATCTAGGGCATGATTCCGCTGCGGGAAATCACGTTCTCCCCGCCTCTGCAACGACAGGTGACGATGCGCTCAGGCCGTACGCGCCGTGTGCGGCAGGATAAAGGGCGCGTCGGTCGGCACGCCGCCGACATGCACGCTGACGCCGAACACCTCGCGCATCATCGCATCGGTCAGGACCTCGCGCGGCGTGCCGTCGGCGGCGATGCGGCCGGCGCTGACGACGATGATCTTGTCGGCATAGAGCGCCGCGAGGTTCAGATCGTGCAGGATCGCCACGACACCGCCGCCGGCCGCCGCGAAGGCGCGGGCGGTGTCGAGGGTGAGGAGCTGGTGGCGCAGATCGAGGCTCGCCGTCGGCTCGTCGAGGAACAGATAGCGCGGCACGCCGTCGACGACCGGCTCCCAGACCTGGCAGAGCACGCGGGCGAGGTGCACGCGCTGCTGCTCGCCGCCGGAAAGCTCCTGGAAGAAGCGGCCGCC
This sequence comes from Kaistia sp. 32K, assembly GCF_016629525.1. Taxonomy (GTDB): domain Bacteria; phylum Pseudomonadota; class Alphaproteobacteria; order Rhizobiales; family Kaistiaceae; genus Kaistia. The sequence goes on along the minus strand of NZ_AP024269.1, from coordinate 4,975,394 downwards.
GAAACCGTTCAGATCGACCCGGATCAGCGCGGCGGCGACGCGGGCCGCCCGGTCGGCCGGGCTGAGCGCGCCGCTGGTGCCGAGGCGGACGACCTCGTGCACGGTGAAGGGAAAGGCGAGCGACGACGCCTGCGGCAGCACGGCGCGGCGGCGCGCCATCTCGTAGGCCGGATAGGCGGAGGTTTTCCTTCCGTCCAGCGTGATGACGCCCTCGGCCGGGCGCAGCTCGCCGGTCACGGCCTTCATGATCGTCGACTTGCCGGCGCCGTTCGGCCCGACCACGACGGTGAGCTCGCCCGGGCGAACCTTGAGCGAGACGCGGTCGAGGATGGCGCGCTTGCCGGCGCGGACGGTCAGGTCTTGGACTTCGAGCATGGCGGCGCCCCGCTTTTCGGAATGGACGGGAGCGGCGGACACGCCGCCGCTCGGTCTTGGACGAAGATCGGCCGGCCTACAGGTCGACCACGCCGCGCTTCCTGAGCAGGATCGACAGGAAGAAGGGCGCGCCGATCGTGGCGGTGACGATGCCGATCGGCAGTTCGGCCGGCGCGACGATGGTGCGGCAGATCATGTCGGCGACGATCAGGAGCGTCGCGCCGAGCAGCCCCGTCGCCGGCAGCAGCGTGCGGTGCTCCGGTCCGATCACCAGGCGCAGCACATGCGGCACGACGATGCCGACGAAGCCGATGATGCCGGCGAACGCCACCGACACGCCGACGGCGAGGGCGACCACCATGATGATCAGGCTCTTCAGCCACTGGGTGTTGAAGCCGAGATGGCGCGCTTCCGATTCGCCCAGCACCAGCGCATCGAGGCCCCGCGCCGTGAACGGCATGGCGATGAAGACGCCGATGATGAAGGGCAGCGCCAGCGCCAGCTTGTTCCAGGTCGCGCCGCCGAGGCCGCCCATCGACCAGAAGGTCAGCTCGCGCAGCTGGAAGTCGTTGCTGCGGAAGACGAGATAGGCGGTGATCGCGCCGGCGATGGCGCCGAGCGCGATGCCGGCCAGCAGCATGGTGGCGACCGAGGTGCGGCCCTGCCGGGTGGCGATCGAATAGAGCAGCAGCGTCGTGCCGAGACCGCCGAAGAAGGCGGCGATCGGCAGCGCGCCGATGCCGAGGAAATCCATCACCGGAGAAAGGAAGGCGCCGCCGAGCACGATGACCAGCACGGCGCCGAGCGCCGCGCCCGACGACACGCCGACGAGGCCGGGATCGGCGAGCGGATTGCGGAACAGGCCCTGCATCATCGCGCCGGCCAGCGCCAGCGAGGCGCCGACCATCGCGCCGAGCAGCGTGCGCGGGATGCGGATGTCGAACAGGATGACGTGGTTGACGCTGTTGATCTCGGAGAAGCGCCCGGCCATCGCGTCGGCGAGCAGGCCCGCCACCTCGCCGGTGGAGAGACCCGACGGGCCGACGCAGAGCGAGGCGACCGAAGCGACGATCAGGACCACGACGAGGGCGCAGGTCACCACGAAGGCGCGGCCGCGCCGATCCCCGGCGACCGGAGCTGTCATGACGAGGCTCATCAGTCGGCTGCCGGCCACGCGGGCAGGTCCAGCGACGGATAGAGCGCATGCGCGAGATCGCGCGCCGCATCCGCCGTGCGCGGCCCGAAGCCGAGCAGATAGAGGCCGTCCATGGAGATCAGCGCCTGGTTCTTCGCCGCCGGGGTGGCGCGCAGCGCGGGCGAATCGAACACGGTTTCCGGCTTCGGCGGGCCGCTCTGGCCGATCATCATCACCACGACTTCCGGGGCGGCGGCGACCAGCGCCTCGTCGGAAGCGGGCTTGTAGCCCTCGACGGAGGCCATCGGATTGATGCCGCCGGCAAGCTGGATCATCGCATCGGCGGAGGTGTCGTGGCCGGCGGCCATCGGCTTGCCGCCGTTGAGGCTCATCAGGAACACGGCCTTCTTGCGCTCGTTCGCCGGGATCTTGCCGATGGCGGTCTCGAGCACGTCGAAGCGGGCGGCGAGGGTATCGGCCATCTTGTCGCCCTGCTCCTTCTTGCCGAGGATGTCGGCGATCAGGCGGATCTTGGCGACGATACTGTCGGCGGAGCGGCGCTCCGGCACGATGACGATCGGCACCGAGGCCGATTCGAGCAGGTCGATGGCGTCCTTCGGTCCGGCGCCCTCGACGGCGATGATCAGGTCCGGCTTGACCGACAGCACGCCCTCGGCCGACAGCGCGCGCATATAGCCGATATCGGGCTTCTCGTTCGCCTCGGGCGGGTAGGAAGAGGTGGTGTCGCGGGCGATGACGCGGTCGCCGGCGCCGAGCGCATAGACGATCTCGGTGATGTCGCCGCCGATGGTGACGATGCGGTCGGTCGTGCCGATCTTGACCGAGCGGCCGGTGGCGTCGTCGATCACCCGCTCCGCCGCGACCGTCTGGACGATCGCGCTCAGCGTGATGCCGACGGCGAAGGCCAATCCGAAGAAGATCTGGAAACGGCGGCTGGCGAAGCGCTCCAACGAACGCGCCGCGCCATGGTGGGGGGAAGTGTGCGCGAGCTTCATCATGATCCCGTCTACTTGTTCAATATCAGCTTGCCGGCCCGGGTGAGGCGCAGCCGGTAATCCTCGCCGACATGGCGAATGATGACTTCACGCGCTCCTTCGAGCAGATCGGCGCTGGAAACGACGCGCGGTCCGGAACCCGCCGGCGCGATGTCCTGGGAAGATCCAACCATGGGCATGTCTTGCATCTCTTTCCCGCCTACTTGCTAAGGGAGCGGTAATTTTGATCGGTTCTAAACTTGCGAATAATTCGCAACAATTTAGTTGACTGAGGTACTCACCTTTTCGTATCTCCGCAAGCGAAACATCGCCGACCCCGATTTCGCCGCATTCGCGGCGGGCGGCCGGGAGATGAAATCCGCCAAGCACGCCAGTGCCGGCTCCGCGACATCAGCGCGAGCCCGGACAGCCAGCCAGGCCCATCACAGCATTCAATGGGGCTCGCATGCGTGTCGCTCGACGTAAGACGTGGCTGATGGCCGGAACGGCCGTCGCTCTTCTCTCCGCTTTCTCCGCCACGGCCGCCAAGGCGCAGGCCGCCGCCACGCCGGCCACCGCCGCCGCCAGCGGCGAGACGGACGAGGAGCTGAAGAAGAAGGCCGCCAAGGGTGAGTCGAGCTTCCTGTCGCCGATCGTCTCGACGACCTCGCAGGACGGCTGGAAGAACCCGTTCACGACGCCGGCGCCGATCAGCTCCGCCTCCTCCGACGAAATCGACCTCTTCGGCCAGCGCAAGCTCGGCGACGTGCTGCGCGCCATGCCCGGCACCTTCTCGCGTGACTCGATCCAGAACCCCGGCCTGTCGGTGAACATCCGCGGCCTCGAGGGCTCGGGCCGCGTCAACACGATGATCGACGGCGTGCGGCAGAACTTCCGCTTCACCGGCCATGAGGCGCAGGGCTTCGCCTATGTCGACCCGGCGCTGGTCGCCGGCGTGGACGTCACCCGCGGCGCGGTCTCGACGACCGGCGGCGCCGGCGCGCTGGCGGGCTCCGCCAACATCCGCACCATCGGCGTCGACGACATCATCAAGGACGGCAAGAACTGGGGCGCGCTCGCGACGCTGACCTGGGGCAGCAACGACGTCGGCTTCTCCGAGATGGCGGCCGGCGCGCTGCGCTCGACCGGCGGCGCCGCGGCGATCGCCGGCGCGATCAGCTACTCGAACCCCGACAACTACAAGAACGGCGACGGCACGGAAGTGCCCGGCACGTTCCAGAACCTGCTCTCCGGCCTGGTCAAGGGCGAGTTCAAGCCGACCGACGACCTGACGGTCAATCTCGGCGCGGTGCTCTATGACAACGACTTCGCCGCCAACAGCTACAATCAGAAGCTGAAGTCGAACACCTACACGGCCGGCGTCAACTGGGACCCGGACAGCGAGCTCGTCAACGTCGCCGCCCACGTCTACTACAACGACGTCAAGATGGAGTATGGCGACTCGATCTATGCCGGCACGCCGAACGGCGCCTTCTACACCAGCAACGGCCGCGTGATCGAAGACAAGGGCATCGGCTTCGACATCGCCAACACGTCGAACTTCTCGCTCGGCAATGTCGCGGTCACGACCGTCAACGGCGTCGAGTATTTCCACGACACGGTCGATTCCTACAACACCGTCTATCCGAACAAGGCCGGCGGCGTGAATCCGAGCGGCAAGAGCTCGGTCGGCGGCGTGTTCTCGGAGACGACCTTCAAGTACAACATCGTCGACGTCATCGCGGGCCTGCGCTACGACTTCTACACGCTCAACGGCACCTATGACGCCGTGGCGGGCAATCCCGCCGGCGTGCCGGTCGGCCGCCAGGAGCTCGACCAGTCGGATGGCCGCTTCGATCCCCGGCTGACGATCGCGATCAATCCGTACGACTGGCTGCAGCCCTACATCACCTATTCGCAGTCGTTCCGCCCGCCGACCATCCAGGAGACGATGCTGGGCGGCTCGCATCCGGGCGGCGGCACCAGCTTCTCGCCGAACCCCTATCTCGATCCTGAAATCCAGAAGGGCTGGGAATTCGGCGCCAACATCACGCGCAACGGCCTTCTCACCGAGAAGGACATGTTCCGCCTGAAGGCGAACTACTATTACAAGAACGTCGAGAACTACATCACCGGCGTGAACCTCGGCGGCGGCAAGTCCTACTTCATCAACCATCCGGGATCGTCGGTGCTGCAGGGCTTCGAGCTCGAGACCGCCTATGACGCCGGCTTCGCCTTCGGCAGCATCGCCTACACCCACGCCGAGTCGGATCTGCCCTCGCAGGTCAACGGCCTCGGCGCGGTCAGCTTCATGCCGGACAACGTCCTGACGGTCACGGGCGGCGCCCGCTTCCTGGAGCAGCGCCTCACGGTCGGCGGTCGCGTCAACTATGTCAGCCAGACGGAAGTCGGCAACGGCGCCGGTCAGCCCAATACGAGCTACACCGACTGGGCGCCCTACACGCTGGTCGACGCCTTCGCCAACTACAAGTTCGACAACGGCCTCGACCTGTCGGCGAACGTGACCAACCTGTTCGACAAGACCTATGAGCCGGCGCTCTCCGGCAACACGGGTTCGGCGCTCAAGGACACCGGCCGCGGCCGCACCTTCCTGCTGACGGCGAAGATGCAGTTCTGAGGCCAGGCCCGCGATAGGCCAAGCACGAGATACGTCTGTCCGGCGGTGTGGTGACGACGGACAGACGCGAGGGGGGAGGCCGGTTTCCGGTCGTCCCTCCTCACCTTTTTGCCCCATAGGGCATCCATCCTCTATTCACGCACCTCATCGGCACGCAAACGGAAGATCGACCATGTACATCGCCATGAACCGCTTCAAAGTCATCAAGGGCATGGAAGCGGACTTCGAGGAAGTCTGGCGCACGCGCCCGCGTCACCTGAACGAGCTCGAGGGCTACGTCTCCTTCAACCTGCTGAAGGGCGCCGAGGCCGAGGACCACACCCTCTACTCGTCGCACACCGTCTGGGAAACGGAAGAGAACTTCATCGCCTGGACCAAGTCGGAGCAGTTCCGCGCCGCCCATCGCGGCGCCGGCGACCGCAAGCCGATGTTCCTCGGCCACCCGAATTTCGAGGGCTTCAAGTCCGTCGACGGCGTCTGACCCGCCGGCATCTCCGGGCTCTTGCCCCGTTTCGAAGCCTCCGCCCTCACCCCGGGGCGGAGGCTTTTTTGTTGGCCGCCGTCAGGCGAGCGCCAGCAGCCCCGCGCGCAGCCGGTCCGCCTCGCCCGGCGCAAACGGCGCCTCGACCTCGGCATGGGTCCGCGTCCAGATCGGCACGCCGGCCGCGAGCGCCGCGCGGCCGGCGTCGGTCAGCGCCAGCCGGCGGCCGCGCCGGTCGGCAGGGTCGACCGTGATCGTCAGGAAACCCTGGCGCTCCAGCGGCTTCAGATTGGCGGTCAGCGTGGTGCGGTCCATGGCGAGCAGCGTCGCCACCGCGCCGATCGACGGCGGCTCCGGCCGGTTCAGCGACATCAGCAGCGAAAACTGACCGCTCGTCAGCCCGACCGGGCGCAGCGCCTCGTCGAAGCGGCGCGCCAAGGCGCGGGCCGCCCGCTGGGTTGCAAGGCACAGGCAATGGTCGCGGACGTGCAGGGTCGTCGCGAACGGAACGGTGGCCGGATTTGACATGCTCTTTTTATGTTGATATCAACCTAAATTGTCAAGTGAACAATCGCCTCTGACAGCCGTTGTCCCAGGGTGTCGCGTGACCGGTCGCGCGGAGGAACACCGCGATGGAGGCGACGGGTCGCCCGCCGGAAACCACCGACAAGGAGGAAAACGCCATGCCCTATATCGAGGGATTCGTGACGGCCGTGCCGGCCGCCAACAAGGAAGCCTATCGAAAGCACGCCGCCGACGCGCACGCGATCTTCAAGGAATTCGGCATGACGCGCATGGTCGAGACCTGGGGCGACGACGTGCCCGACGGCAAGGTCACCGATTTCCGCCGCGCCGTGCAGGCGAAGGACGACGAGGTGGTGCTGTTCTCCTGGTTCGAATACCCCGACCGCGCCACGCGCGACGAGGCGAACCGGAAGATCATGAGCGATCCGCGCATGGAGGCGATGGGCTCGACCATGCCCTTCGACGCCACGCGGATGATCTATGGCGGCTTCCAGGCCATTCTGGAGGATGGGCAGGGCGGACCGGGGACGGGCTATGTCGACGGAACGCTGATGGCCGTCCCGCAAGCCAACAAGGAAGCCTATCGCGCCTTCGCGGCCCAGTCCGCGCCGCTCTTCCGCGAGCATGGCGCGAGGCGGGTGGTCGAGACCTGGGCCGACGATGTTCCGGACGGCAAGGTCACCGATTTCCGCCGCGCCGTTCAGGCCAAGCCGGACGAGGCCGTCGTCTATTCCTGGATCGAATGGCCCTCCAAGGAGGCGCGCGTCGCCGGCTGGGAGAAGATCATGGCCGATCCGCGCATGCAGTCGGACTCGATGAAGATGCCGTTCGACGGCCAGCGCATGATCTATGGCGGCTTTATGCCGCTGCTCGATCTCCGGAACTAGCTCGGTTCGCCCAGCCAGGCGTCGTAGTCCGCCACCAGCAGGTGGACGGGATCCTCGTCCTCCTCGATCTCCGCGAAGCGGCCGACCGGATCGGCGAAGATGTTGTCGGTCCGGTCGTCATTGACGGTCGAGACCTCGCCCACCAGCACATCGGCGCCCTCACCCCAGAAGGTGTGCCAGACACCGGGAAGCAGGGTGACGCTCTCGCCCGGCTCCAGCTTCAGGATGCCGCCGGCCGGCAGGCTACGGACGATGCCGTCGACCGGCACGGTGGCGCCGGCCTCGCGATCGAGCGCCCCTTCCGCATCCGACCCGAACAGCTGCAGCACCAGCGTGCCGCCGCCGCGATTGATGATGTCCTCGGCCTTGACCCCGTGCCGGTGCATCGGCGTCACCTGGTCCTTGCGGGCGATCATGATCTTCTCGGCGTAGAGCATGCCGCGCCCGGCGGCGAGATCGGCAACGTTGCCATTGCGCACGGTGAACAGGAACAGGCCGACCGCATCGAATTTCTCCGAGCCGAAATCGGTGACGTCCCAGCCGAGGCGGGCGTCGATCAGGCCCCGCGCCTCGGCGCGGCGGGCGCGAAACTCGGCCGGCGTCCAGTATGCGAAGGGCGGCATCGCATAGCCGAAGGAGCGGATGAACTCGTCCCCCTGCAGCAGGATCTCGTTGACGCGCGATCGCTTCATGCCGTTTTCCTCCGCCGTCGCAGCCTCATGTGCGGCCAGACTAGGGCCTCGACCGCGAATGCGGAAGCCGGATCCGGACGGCCGCCCCGGTGCGCGCCGTCGTCACGAGATTTTGATTCGAGAAGCCTTGCGATCGGGCAACCCGCGGGCCTATCGGTGGTTAGGTAAGCATCGCTTACTATCATTCGATCCTGTCAATTAGGGTGCGCTTTCTGCCGTTCGTCCGCCTTGCCGCGGGCGGACCCCAAAAAGGCCCCTCGGGGCCAACAGATGCCAGCCGAACATCCCGCCGCGCGCCCGGCGAATTACAAATGGGTCGCCCTCAGCAACACGACGCTCGGCATGCTCGCCGCGTCGATCAACGGCTCGATCCTGCTGATCAGCCTGCCCGCGATCTTCCGCGGCGTCGGCCTCCGCCCGCTCGAGCCCTCCAACGTCAACATCCTGCTCTGGTCGATCATGGGCTACATGGTTGCGACCTCGGTGCTGGTGGTGACCTTCGGCCGGCTCGGCGACGCGCTCGGCCGCGCCCGGGTCTACAATCTAGGCTTCCTGATCTTCACCGTCTGCGCGGTCGCACTCAGCCTGATCCCGAGCGGCGGCGGCGCGCTTGCCGCCTGGTACATGATCGGCGTCCGCGTCATCCAGGGCGTCGGCGGCGCCATGCTGATGGCCAACTCGACCGCCATCCTCACCGACGCCTTCCCGCAGGACCAGCGCGGTCTGGCGCTCGGCATCAACACGGTGGCGGCGATCGGCGGCTCGTTCATCGGCCTCCTGATCGGCGGGCTGCTCGCCGACATCGACTGGCAGCTGGTGTTCTGGATCAACGTGCCGTTCGGCGTCGTCGGCACGGCCTGGGCCTACTGGAAGCTGAAGGACCGCACCACGCCGCGCCGCCGCCCGGTCGACTGGGCCGGCAACATCACCTTCGGCGTCGGCCTGATCCTCGTGCTGATCGGCATCACCGAGGGCATCCAGCCGCATGGCAGCTCGGCCATGGCCTGGGGCAGCCCGGAAGTGCTGACGCTGATCGGCGTCGGACTGGCGCTGCTCGTCGCCTTCCTCGTCGTCGAGAGCCGGGTCGCCTTCCCGATGTTCGACCTGAGGCTGTTCCGGATCCGGCCGTTCTCGCTCGGCAATTTCGCCAGCCTCACCGCCTCGATCGGCCGTGGCGGCCTGCAGTTCATGCTGATCATCTGGCTGCAGGGGATCTGGCTGCCGCTGCACGGCTACTCCTTCGAGGAGACGCCGCTCTGGGCCGGCATCTTCATGCTGCCGCTCACCGTCGGCTTCCTCGTCGCGACCCCGGTCTCGGGCTATCTCTCCGACCACCATGGCGCGCGGCCCTTCGCGGTCGGCGGCATGCTGATCGGCGCGCTCAGCTTCGCCGCGCTGATGATGCTGCCGCCCGATTTCAGCTATCCGCTGTTCGCAGCACTCCTGTTCCTGAACGGCCTCGGCTCCGGCCTGTTCGTGGCGCCGAACTCGACGGCGATCATGAATTCGGTCCCGGCGGCCGAGCGCGGCCAGGCGGCCGGCATGCGGGCGACGACGCTGAACGCCGGCCAGGTGCTGTCGATCGGCATCTTCTTCAGCCTGATGATCCTCGGCCTGACCGAGCAATTGCCGGCCTCGATGGAAGCGGCGCTGATCGCTGAACAAGTGCCGCAGGCCATCGCCCATCACGCCGCCTCGGCGCCGGCGGTGGCGAGCCTGTTCGCCGCCTTCCTCGGCTACAACCCGATGGGCGAACTGCTGTCGCCGGACGTGCTGGCCACCCTGCCGCCGGCCAGCGTCGCCGAGATCACCGGCAAGACCTTCTTCCCGCATCTGATGGCGGCGCCGTTCATGCACGGCCTCGTCTTCGCCTTCACCTTCTCGATGATCCTGAACCTGATCGCGGCGGCGGCGTCCTGGGGCGCCGGCGGCAAGTTCGTGCATGCCGAGAGCGAGGCGGCCCCGGTTCCGGCCGAATAGGATCGGGAAAAGCAGGGCGCGGCCCGACGGCCGCGCCTGATGCTAGCGCGGAAAAATCCGCCAGCGATGCGGGCGGAAGGCGACGCGGCCGCCCTCCTGGCGCGCCTCGACCGAAATGTCGATCTCGACGCGATGGCGATCGGGACCAACCTCGAGTTCGAGCCGCTTGGCGCCGCCATGCCGGCGCTCGGCGACGATCTGGCCGGTGAGCGCCGGCGTGCCGTCCTCGACGATCGAGACGTCGTGCGGGCGGAAGCCGAGCGTGGCGGGACCCGACGGGGTGCCGAGGGCGGCGAGGTCGAGCGGCGCGCCGTCAAGCTGCACGGAGCCATCGACGATCGTCACCGGCAGGAAGGAGGATTCGCCGATGAAGCCGAAGACGAACGGGCTCGCCGGCGCGTCATAGATCTCGTCCGGCGTGCCGACCTGCTCGATCCGGCCCTTCGACATGACGACGACGCGGTCGGCGAGTTCCAACGCCTCTTCCTGGTCGTGCGTGACGAAGAAGGTGGTGTGGCCGGTGCGGTCGTGGATCTCGCGCAGCCAACGGCGCAGATCCTTCCGAACCTGGGCATCGAGAGCGCCGAAGGGTTCGTCGAGAAGCAGCACGCGCGGCTCGATGGCGAGCGCGCGGGCCAGCGCGACGCGCTGGCGCTGGCCGCCGGAAAGCTGCGAGGGATAGCGCTTGTCGAGGCCGGTGAGCTGGACGAGGTCGAGGAGATGCAGCACGCGCTGGCGGATCTCGGCCCTGGCCGGCCGCTCACCGCGCGGCCGTACCGTCAGACCGAAAGCGATGTTGTCGAACACCGTCATGTGGCGGAACAGCGCGTAATGCTGGAACACGAAGCCGACATTGCGGTCCTGCACGCGAAGCCCGAGCGCATCCTCGCCGCCGAACAGCACGCGGCCGGCGGTCGGCGCGTCGAGGCCGGCGAGTATGCGGAGCAGCGTCGTCTTGCCGGAGCCGGACGGCCCGAGCAGGGCGACGAGCTCGCCCGCCTTGACGTCGAGCGAGACGCCATGCAGCGCCGGCGTATCGCCGAACGCCTTCTCGACATTCTCGATCGTCACATCGATGGGCGCGCCGAGGGCTACGGACGCACCCGGGTCGATCGGGGTGATCGCGTTCATTTGAGTTACCTCAGTGGCGGCGCGTCGCGGCGATCTCTTCGGCATAACGCCATTCCAAGACCGACTTGACGACCAGTGTAAAGAGGGCAAGCAGAGCCAGCAGCGAGGCTACGGCGAATGCGGCCGCGAAATTATACTCGTTGTAGAGGATCTCGACATGCAGCGGCATGGTGTTGGTCAGGCCGCGAATATGGCCTGAAACCACGGACACCGCGCCGAATTCGCCCATCGCGCGGGCGTTGCAGAGCAGCACGCCATAGAGCAGCGCCCATTTGACGTTGGGCAGGGTGACCCGGAAGAACACCTGGAAGCCCGAAGCGCCGAGCGACAGCGCCGCCTCCTCGTCGCCCCGGCCCTGCTGCTCCATCAACGGAATCAGCTCGCGCGCGACGAAGGGAAAGGTGACGAAGATCGTCGCCAGCACGATGCCGGGCACGGCGAAGATGATCTGGATGCCCTCGCTCTTCAGCCAGGGACCGAGGATGCTGTGCGAGCCGAACATCAGGATGTAGATCAGGCCGGCGATCACGGGAGAGACCGAGAACGGCAGGTCGATCAGCGTGTTCAAGAGGCTCTTGCCCCTGAAGTCGAACTTGGCGATCGCCCAGGACGCCGCCAGGCCGAAGACGAGGTTGCAGGGCACCGAGATCGCCGCGACCAGCAGCGTCAGGCGGATCGCCGCCGCCGCGTCCGGCTCGAAGATCGCTTCCCAATAGGCCGGCAGCCCGCCCCGGAGCGCCTCGACGAAGACGGCGAGCACCGGCAGGACGAGGAACAGGCCGAGAAAGGCCAGCGAGACGAGGATGAGCGCAACGCGGACGCGCCGGCGCTCCATCGTCACCGGGCGGAAGCGGACCGCCGCGGCGCCCGGCAGGCGGGCGGTGGTGAAGGCGCCGTCAGACATCGCCATATCTCCGCCGGCTCCAGGTCTGGATCAGGTGAATCACGAGCAGGATCAGGAATGACGCGATCAGCATCAGGACGGCGATCGTCGTGGCGCCGGAATAGGAGAACTCCTCCAGCTTGATGACGATCAGCAGCGGCGCGATCTCGGTCCTGTAGGGGCTGTTGCCGGCGATGAAGATGACCGAGCCATATTCGCCGACGGCGCGGGCGAAGGCGAGCGCGAAGCCGGTCAGGAGCGCCGGCAGCAGCGCCGGCATGACCACCCGGCGCACCGTCTGCCGCCGTGACGCGCCGAGCGTCGCCGCGACCTCCTCAACCTCGCGGTTCAGATCCTCCAGCACGGGCTGGACGCTGCGCACGACGAAGGGCAGGCCGATGAAGATCAGCGCGATGATGATGCCGGTCTGGGTATAGGCGACGCGGATGCCGAGAGGCTGCAGCAGCGAGCCGATCCAGCCGTTCGGCGCATAGAGCGTCGTCAGCGCGATGCCGGCGACCGCCGTCGGCAGCGCGAAGGGCAGGTCGATCACCGCGTCGATCAGGCGCCGGCCGGGAAAGGTGTAGCGCACCAGGATCCAGGCCAGGATCATGCCGAAGACGAGGTTGACGAGCGCCGCCACGAAGGAAGCGGTGAAGGAGAGGCGCAGCGCCGCCAGCGTGCGCGGGTCGGTGGTGACACGGAGGAATTCGGCCGGGCCGGCGCTGGTCGAGCGCCAGAACAGGGCGGCCAGCGGGATCAGCACGATGAGGCTGAGATAGGTCAGGGTAAAGCCGAGCGCCAACCCGAAACCCGGGATGACGCTCGACTTCCGGACCGATGCGATGGTCGTTGCGGCCATCTTATCCCGTCAGTTCGGCTTGTAGATCTGATCGAAAATGCCACCGTCGCCAAAATGTTCCGGCTGGACCTTCGCCCATCCGCCGAACTGCGGATCGTCGATGGTCACGAGGTCGATCTTCGGGAAGCGCTCGAGGGCCGCGGGCTCGACGAGCTCCGGCTTGGACGGCCGGTAGTAGTTGGCGGCGGCGATCTTCTGGCCCTCGGCCGAGTAGAGATAGTCGAGATAGGCCTCGGCCACCTTGCGGGTGCCCTTGGTGTCGACATTGCCGTCGACGAGGGCGACCGGCGGTTCCGCCAGGATCGAGAGCGGCGGCACGATGATGTCGAACTTGTCGGGGCCGAGTTCCTCGAGCGCCAGGAAGGCTTCGTTCTCCCAGGCGAGGAGGACGTCGCCGATGCCGCGCTGGGCAAAGGTGGTGGTCGAGCCGCGGGCGCCGGTGTCGAGGACCGGCACGTGCCGGTACAGCTGGCCGACGAAGTCCTTGGTCTTCGCCTCGTCATTGCCGAACGCCTTGTTGGCGTAGGCCCAGGCGGCGAGATAGTTCCAGCGGGCGCCGCCGGAGGTCTTCGGGTTCGGCGTGATCACCTCGACGCCGTCCTTGATCAGGTCATTCCAGTCCTTGATCTCCTTCGGATTGCCCTTGCGGACCAGGAAGACGATCGTCGACGTATAGGGCGAGGAATTGTGCGGCAGGCGTCCGCGCCAGTCCGGCTTGATCTTGCCGCTTTCCTTGACGATGGCATCGATGTCGGCCTCGAGCGCCAGCGTCACGACGTCGGCGTCGAGCCCGTCGATGACGGAGCGGGCCTGCTTGCCGGAGCCGCCATGCGACTGCTGGATGGTGACGGTCTCGCCCGTCTCCTTCTTCCAGTGCTCGGCGAAGGCGGCGTTGTAGGCCTTGTACAATTCGCGGGTGGGATCATAGCTGACATTGAGCAGCTGGACGTCGGCCATGGCCGGCGCCGCGATCATGGCCAGCCCCATCGCAACGGCGGCGACAGCGGGGCGGATATGTCGTGCGAGCGAAAAAGGTGGGCGAACCATCGTGTGCTCCCTGATCGATGATGTCACTATCTCGACACAGGCGAACGACAATTTCAAACCACCGGACGCCTTCTACGACCGGCACACTAGAAAATTCTTCCTATAACCCGTCGCCTGCAGAAACGAACTCACGATCCCGGCCCGGGTCGTCCGGCGCGATGTCGCCGCTCAGCGCATCCGCCAGCGTCGCCGCCTCGAACGCCTGGAGCTGGGTCGCATAGGGTCCGGCAAACATCCGACGAACCGCGCACGCTGTCTCGTCAGGACAATCGGCACAAGGCTGGTACGCCGTACGGGAAATGCAGGGCAAGGGCGCGATCGGACCATCGATGGCGCGGAGCACCGCGCCGATCGTCACGTCGCCCGGCTGCTTGATCATGGCGTAGCCGCCCGACCGGCCGCGCCGGCTGGCGATGATGCCGCGATGCTTCAGGTCGAGCAGGATGTGTTCGAGAAACTTGCGAGGCACACCGGCCTCGCGGGCGATCTCGTCGATCTGGGTGGTCTGCCCGCTCGGCTGCCGAGCCAGATGAATCAGCGCCTTGAAAGCGTATTTGGCCTTCTGGGAAATCATGCGACGTCCAGCATTCCCTCGCGCACCATCCGTCCGCGCCTGGCCAGTCATAGCGGATCGCCGCGCGGAATGAAACGCGTGTCGATTTTCCCGCGTGCACCGTCTTTGTGGCAAGTCGAAAATCGGCTAAGCCGGAGGCATGAAAATGCTCATCACCGGTGTCGCAGGCTTCATTGGCTCGCATGTCGCGCGGGCGGCGCTCGAACGCGGCGACGCGGTGATCGGGATCGACAATCTCAATGCCTATTACGACCCGGCGCTGAAGCACGCCCGGCTCGACCGGCTGCAGGCGCACCGGCATTTCGAGTTCGTCGAGGCGTCGATCAGCGACATGGCGGCGATGGAGCGGCTCGTCTCCACCCATGCCGATATCGAGACGGTCGTGCATCTCGCCGCCCAGGCCGGCGTCGCCTATTCGATCGAGAACCCGCTCGCCTATGCCGACGCCAACGTCACCGGCCAGGTGGTGATGTTCGAGGCCGCACGGCGCCTGCCGCGGCTGCGCCACATCGTCTACGCCTCGTCCTCCTCGGTCTATGGGCTCAACGAGGATGTGCCGTTCCGCGAGAGCGACCGCACCGACCGCCCGGCCTCGCTCTATGCCGCCACCAAGCGCGCCGGCGAGCTGATCGCCCATTCCTACGCGCATGTGCACGGCGTCGCCTCGTCGGGCCTGCGCTTCTTCACCGTCTACGGCCCCTGGGGCCGGCCCGACATGGCGCCGTGGCTGTTCACCAGCGCCATCCTCGACGGCCGGCCGATCTCGGTCTTCAACCACGGCCGCATGCAGCGCGACTTCACCTATATCGACGACATCGTCGCCGGCGTGCTCGGCGCCGTCGACCGGACGCCGGAGCCGGGCGAGACCCGCATCTTCAACCTCGGCAACAACCAGCCGGTGCCGCTGATGGACTTCATTGCGACGATCGAGCGGGCGACCGGCCGCAAGGCCGAGATCCGCTTCGAGCCGATGCGCAAGGCCGATGTCGAGGCGACCTTCGCCGACATCCAGCTCTCCGCCGACACACTCGGCTTCCAGCCGAAGACCTCGATCGACGAGGGCATGGACCGCTTCGTCGAATGGTACCGCGGGTATAATGCGCGGTAGGCGGTAGGGCCGCTGGTTCGACCGGCTGCTGGCGGTCGACCGACTTCGTTGGCCGTTATTGGGGATCGTTGACGACCGGATTGCCGGGATCGGCGATCCACGCTCCCGTCGTCCCACGCGCCATCAACCGGCGCTCGCCGCTGCCGTCACCTGGCTCCGCCGTCACTCCACCCTCCCCGTCATCCCTGCGAAAGCAGGGATCCACAGGGGCCGAGGCATGGGGCGTTTCACGTGACACAACCCGGCGGAAATGGATCCCGGGTCAAGCCCGGGATGACGGCGAGTGGGGGGCGACGGGGGAGCCAATCCTGGCCGCAGCGAGAGACGCGCTCCCTCCCCTTGGTGGCAGAACGAGCTACTCCTCGATCCGCATCGCCCCTTCACCTCTCCCATGGGGAGAGGTCGGAGCGAAGCTCCGGGTGAGGGGATGCGATCTCACCGGTGAGGCCTGAACCCCTCACCCGCCGGCCTGCGGCCGTCGACCTCTCCCCATGGGAGAGGTGAAGCGACCTGCCCTCCCCCCCTTGCGCCCCACTCACCCGATGTCGGATGCCAAAATCGCCTCGAGCTTCGGCGTCTGGAGGTCGAGGCCGATCGCCTGCTTCCAGGCGAGCAGGCCGCCGATGCGGCGGCGCTTCTTCTCGGCGTGGTTGCCGAAGATCTCGGCCAAACGGTGCGCCAGATACGGGTTCTCGAAGCGCTCCAGCACGCTGGCGCGATAGGAAGGCGCCTCGGCGACGCCGCCGGCGGCGAAGATCGGCAGCACCTCTTCGTCATAGACGGCGTCGAGCCGTGCCCTCAGCGCCGGGTCGGCGACGATCTCGCGCACCAGCTCGCCCTCGCTCCGGCCCTCCTGCCGCCACCATTCGGCGAGCACCGTGTGGCCGAGATTGAGGATGAAGAGCTTCAAGCGCTCATAGCGGGCGAGATCGTCAACCATCAGCACATTCGGGTGGATGCAGGGCGCGACGAGGCCCGGCTGCTTCTCGATCGCCCAGAGCGCATAGGGCTCGGCCACCGCGCCGGCCGGCTCGATCGGCTCGGAGACGATGCGGTCGACCAGCGAATTGGCGAAGACGCAGGACGAGAACCAATCCTGGAAGGCGGGCGAAAGACCGTTCTCGACGGCGAGCTTCTGCAGGAGCGCCTTCAGCACGTCGCCATTGTGCGGGATCAGCTCGCAGGGCAGCAGCGTCAGCGGCGCGCCGCCGGCAGCATGGCGGGCGGCGAGCAGCTTCAGGAGCTTCAGCGGAAACGACCGCGGCACGCCGGCGCCGAGGCGTTCGCCCTCGACCAGCGCGAAGCCGGCGTCCGACGTGTTGGAGATCAGCGTTTCCGCTTCCTCGACGACGATGCGCTCGACCTCATCCCATTGCTCCACGGCCGAGAGGCCGCGCACCAGGCAGGTGACCTCGGCCGTGCGCTCGACCGGGGCGCCCGCCTCGATACCGCGGACAACAATCGGGATCGGCGTGCCGTCGAACGCCTTGAGCCGGCCGGAACGGGCGCCGGAGGCCGTCGTCTGCACGATGGTGACGGGGCCGACATTCTGGCCGCGGGCCCGCGCCTCGGACAGGAAGAGATCGGCATGCGCCTGCAGGAAGCGGCTGGTGCCGAACTGGACGATCGGCGTGCGGACGGGGTCGGTCATCGGGATCCTCGAAATCTACGGCTGCTGCGGCGCCGCGTCCGGCGTCTCGTCGACGGGGGGAAAGGTCGTGGCGGAACAGACGGCGATCGTCTCCTGCAGCCGCGTCGTCTGGTCGTCGTTCAGCGTGCGGGCCAGGAACGGGGCGGTCAGCTTCTTGTCCTTGAGATCGCCGAACACGCAGCCGCAATAGGTCTGGCAATCGGCCTCGCTCTTGCCGATCGCGACGCAGCGCTCGACGCAATCGGCGCGGGCGTCGTTCTCGGCCGCGTTCGGGGCGAAGACGGCGGCGAGGCCGAAGAAGATCGCATAGAGGATCGGCTGGTGGATCAGGTAGACGGCGAGCGAATGGCGGCCGCCAAAGGCGAGCCAGCGCGCGGGCGCAAAGCGCGGCTGCCAGCCGGCGAGCCATTTGTCCCAGCCGAGCGCGACGCCGAGCTTCGCCGCCGCCATGCCGAACAGCACGACGCCGAACCAGGGGAAGAGGGGCACATAGTCGAACGAGGCCGGCGGCTTCGGCGCGAGGCCGACCCACCAGAGCGCCGGCTGCGCGAAGATGGCGGAGCGGAAGAAGAACGGCAGGGCGAAGACGGCGACGGCGGCGAGGAAGATCCCGCGCGGCGGCAGCCGCAGGAAGAGGAGGCCCAGCACGCTGGCGAGCGCGATCTGGTGCAGGATGCCGAAGAAGATCCAGCCTTCCGGCATGACGAAATAGGTGGCGAGCGAGACCAGCGCCGCCGCCGCGACGATCATCGCCAGCCGCGTCAGATAGGGCCGGAGACGGAAGCCGTTGCGGACCGAGAGCACCAGGCTGATGCCGACCAGCATCAGGAAGGAGCCGGCGATGGCGCGGGCGAAGACGATCCAGCCGATCGAGGCGCCGGGATCGAAGCGGACGAGATGCAGGAAGGCGACGTCCCAGGCGCCGTGAAAGATCGCCATGCAGACGAGCGCCACGCCGCGCGCCACGTCGAGCGCGGCGATCCGCGACGAACGGGCGGCCGTCGCCGGGGCTCCCGGCTGCGCTTCCACGGCCGTGGCCGCTGCCTCATTCATGAGCAATCTCCCGGACAATCCCGCATCGGCGATCTGCGCCGATTGACGGTTTCCAAGGCTGCGGGAGGTTCGTAGTCTCAACCTGCAATTTAGTCATGCCGCCAGGAAATCCATGTCTTTCATCCCAGTCATCGATCTCTCCGATCCCCGAGGCTCCCGTGCGATCGCCGACGCGATCGGCCGCACCTGCCGCGAGACGGGCTTCTTCCTCATCACCGGTCATGGCGCCGACCGCGCCGTCGTGCAACGCGGCTGGGACGCGGCCCGCGCCTATTTCGATCGCCCGCTCGACGAGAAGCTCTCCGCCGTCATGCCCTATCCGGGCTATCCCTATGGCTACAGTCCGGTCAAGGGCGAGACGCTCGCCGCCTCGCTCGGCCAGACGAAGCCGGCCGATCTGAAGGAGACCTTCTCCTTCGGCCCGTCCGCCTTCCAGCGGCTCGACCACAAGCCCGCCGACGACGCCGAGGCCTTCGTCTTCTCGGCCAATCCCTGGCCGCTCGGCGGCGACGAATTCCGCGTCGCGACGCAGGCCTATTATCGCGAGATGTCGGCGCTGGCCGGCCGCGTCATGCGCTTCTTCGCCCTCGCGCTCGACCTCGAGGAAACCTATTTCGACCGCTTCATCGATCATGAGGCGAGCGCGCTGCGGCTGCTGAACTATCCCGACCTGACGGAGGATCCGGTCCCCGGCCAGCTACGCGCCGGCGAGCATTCCGACTATGGCTCGATCACCATTTTGATGCAGGAAGACGCGCCGGGCGGCCTGGAAGTGCTGGGCCTCGACGGCCAGTGGCACCGCGTCCCGGCGATCCCCGACAGCTTCGTCATCAATATCGGCGATCTCATGCAGCGCTGGACCAACGACCAGTGGAAATCGACGCTGCACCGCGTCACCATCCCGCCGCGCGACCTCGGCCGTTCGGCCCGGCGCCAGTCGATGGCCTTCTTCCACCAGCCGAACTGGGACGCCGAGATCGCCTGCATCCCGACCTGCCTGCGAGAAGGCGAGACGGCCAAGTACCCGCCGGTCGGCTCCGGCGAGTACCTCGCGTCGAAATTCCGCTCGACCGTGGTGAAGATGTAGGCAGCAACGCCCTGGCGGGCCCTCACGCCAGCCCTCTCCCGCCAGCGGGAGAGGGGGCCCACCGCGTCGGTTGCCCGATCCGCGCCACGCCGGCCGAAAAGCCCTCGCCCGCTCGCGGGGGAGGGTTGGGTGAGGGTCTTGCTTGCTTCGCCTCTCCCATGGGGAGGCCTTCGCGCAACACCGCCTTTATCGCGCGATTCGGATCGTGCACCCTCCGCCGTCATCCCGGCGAAGGCCGGGATCCAGACACACAGCCCTGTGGCCGATAGGCTGGGCCAAGCTTTCTTATCGCTTAAGCTTTCTTGGCCAGTGTTCATGGGCCCCGGCCTCTGCTGGGGCGACGGTGCCCTGCCCATAAGCAGTGGGCCGCATGGCAACCTTCGATGTTCTGCAGGGCCGCTTTGGGAGAGATGAAGAGGCCGGCGGGGCAATCGGGCTTCAACCTCAAACCGCTGTTTCAAACCGGGCCTCTCCTGCCCTAAGCTTCGGGCGGACGCGCGCCGGTGGCGTGAATCTTGCTGCTTCTGGTTGGTGTGCCCGTCCCTGCGACGCCCATGGAGAGCCTGACCGCATGTCGATCCGAGCCGCGCTTCGCCACGTCACCCGCTATCGCTATGACCGGCCCGTCGCGCTGGGACCGCAGGTGATCCGGCTGCGCCCGGCTCCGCATTGCCGAACCAAGGTGCCGAGCTATTCGCTCAAGGTGACGCCGGCCAACCATTTCGTGAACTGGCAGCAGGATCCGCACGGCAACTGGCAGGCGCGCTTCGTCTTTCCGGAGAAGACGACGGAATTCGCCGTCGAGGTCGACCTGCTCGCCGAGCTCGAGGTCTACAACCCGTTCGATTTCTTCGTCGAACCCTATGCCGAGCAGTTTCCCTTCGCCTATGAGCCGGCGCTCGCCGAGGAGCTCGCCGCCTATCTGGAACCGGAGCCGGCAGGTCCCCTGCTGGCAGAGTTCCTGGCGACGATCCCGCGCGAAAAAATGCAGATCGTCGACTTCCTGGTCGCGATCAACCAGCGCCTGCAGAACGACATCCGCTATCTGATCCGTATGGAGCCGGGCGTGCAGACGCCGGAGGAAACGCTGTCGTCGCGCGCCGGCTCCTGCCGCGATTCCGGCTGGCTGCTGGTCGAGATCCTGCGCCATCTGGGCCTCGCCGCCCGCTTCGTGTCCGGCTACCTGATCCAGCTGAAGCCCGACGTCGTCGCCCTCGACGGCCCGGCCGGCACGGCGGTCGACTTCACCGATCTGCACGCCTGGGCCGAGGTCTACATCCCCGGCGCCGGCTGGATCGGCATGGACCCGACCTCGGGCCTCTTCACCGGCGAGGGCCACCTGCCGCTCTGCGCCACGCCGCATTTCCGCTCGGCAGCCCCCATCACCGGTTCCTTCGCCGCCGATCCCGGCACGGAGACCGCGTTCGAGTTCGAGATGCGGGTCGACCGGGTCGCCGAAAATCCCCGCGTCACCCTCCCCTTCTCGGACGAGAGCTGGGCGGCGCTCGACGCGCTCGGCAACCGGGTCGACGCCGACCTTGCAAGCGAGGACGTCCGGCTCACCATGGGCGGCGAGCCGACCTTCGTCTCGATCGACGATTACGAGGCGCCGGAATGGAACACGGAGGCCGTCGGCCCGACCAAGCGTGAACGCGCCGACGAGTTGATCCGCCGCCTGCGTGACCGCTTCGCGCCGGGCGGATTCCTGCATTACGGCCAGGGCAAATGGTATCCGGGCGAGAGCCTGCCGCGCTGGACCTTCGCGCTCTACTGGCGCAAGGACGGCAAGCCGATCTGGCGTGATCCCAGCCTGATCGCCGCCGAGGACGACGACCTGCGGGCGACGCCGGACCAGGCCGGCGCGCTGCTCGCCGACCTCTCCGGGCGGCTGGGCATCTCGGCCGATCACGTCGTGCCGGCCTATGAGGATCCGGCGCACTGGATCCTCAAGGAAGCCGAGCTGCCGGAAAACGTCACCCCGGCCGAATCGAAGCTCGACGACCCGGAGGCCCGCGCCCGTATCGCCCGCGTGTTCGAGCGAGGCCTCGCCGAGCCGTCCGGCTACATCCTGCCGGTGCAGCGCTGGCAGGCGCAGGCGAGCGATAAGCGCTGGATGTCGGAAAAGTGGCCGCTCCGGCGCGGCAAGATGTTCTTGGTGCCCGGCGACAGCCCGGTCGGCTTCCGCCTGCCGCTCGCCTCGCTGCCCTATGTGCCGGTGTCGTCCTATCCGTTCATCGTGCAGCGCGACCCCGGCTCGATCACCGCGCCGCTGCCCGATCCCGAGCAGCTCGCCCGCAACGACGCGGCGCGGCGCGCCGAGGAGATGGCGCGGCTTTCGGCGGCCGGCTCCGACACCGCCGAAGGCGACCATGAGGAACGGGTCGAGCAATATCTGACGCCCGGCTCGTCGGTGCGCACGGCGCTCTCGGTCGAGCCGCGCGACGGCCGGCTCTGCGTGTTCATGCCGCCGACCGAACGGCTCGAGGATTATCTGGAGCTGCTGGCGACGCTCGAGGAATCAGCCCGTGCACTCGGTCTCGCCGTGCATGTCGAGGGCTATCCGCCGCCGATCGACCCGCGCCTCCACGTCGTCAAGGTGACGCCGGATCCCGGCGTGATCGAGGTCAACGTGCAGCCGGCCGCGAGCTGGGACGAATGCGTCGGCATCACGCGCACGCTCTATGAGGAAGCGCGGCTGTCGCGCCTCGGCACGGAAAAGTTCATGACCGACGGCCGCCACACCGGCACCGGCGGCGGCAATCATGTCGTGGTCGGCGGCGCCCATCCGGCCGACAGCCCGTTCCTGCGCCGGCCGGACCTTCTGAAGAGCCTGGTGCTCTACTGGCAGCGCCATCCCTCGCTCTCCTACCTGTTCTCCGGCCTGTTCATCGGCCCGACCAGCCAGGCGCCGCGCATCGACGAGGCGCGACATGACGGGCTCTACGAGCTGGAGATCGCGCTCGCCGCCGTGCCGGGACCAAACAGCGGCAACGAGCCGCCGCCCTGGCTGGTCGACCGGCTGTTCCGCAACCTGCTGGTCGACGTCACCGGCAACACGCATCGCACCGAGATCTGCATCGACAAGCTCTATTCGCCGGACGGGCCGACCGGCCGGCTCGGCCTGGTCGAGTTCCGCTCCTTCGAGATGCCGCCCGACTACCGCATGTCGCTCGCGCAGCAGCTGCTGGTGCGGGCGCTGATCGCCATGCTGTGGCGGATCCCGCAGCAGGGCGCGCTGATGCGCTGGGGCACGCAGCTGCACGACCGCTTCATGCTGCCGCATTTCGTCGGCGCGGATTTCCTCGACGTGCTCGGCGATCTCAGCCAGGCCGGCTACGCCTTCGATCCCGTCTGGTTCGAGGCGCAGCGCGAGTTCCGCTTCCCCTTCATCGGCGCGATCGAGCAGCAGGGCGTCAAGCTGGAGCTGCGGCAGGCGCTGGAGCCCTGGCATGTGCTGGGCGAGGAAGGCGCGATCGGCGGCACGGTGCGCTATGTCGACAGTTCCGTCGAGCGCATCCAGGTCAAGGCCGAGGGCTTCGACCCGCGCCGCCACATCATCGCCTGCAACGGCCGCCGCGTGCCGATGACCTCGACGGGAACCGCCGGCCAGTTCGTCGCCGGCGTCCGCTACAAGGCATGGCAGCCGGCGCGCGGGCTGCATCCGACGATCCCCGCCCACGCGCCGCTCACCTTCGACATCGTCGACGGCTGGTCGGAGCGCTCGCTCGGCGGCTGCGTCTACCACGTCGCCCATCCGGGCGGCCGCAACTACGACACCTTCCCGGTCAATTCCTACGAGGCGGAGGCGCGCCGGCTGGCGCGCTTCGAGGCGATCGGCCATACCGGGGGTCGCTTCATGCCGATGCCGGAGAGCGGCTCGCCCGAATTCCCGACGACGCTCGACCTGCGTCGTCCGGCCAACCTCTGAGGCGATGGTGACGCGCAAGGAAGCAACCCGACGCAGCCGCGACGCCGCCGACCGCGCGGAGCGGCTGATCGCCAACTACCGGCCGCTGCCCGGCGTCGCCGACGAACTCGTCGGCGCCGATGGCCGGATCCGGCCGCACTGGATGCGCTTCGTCGAGAGCATGGCCGATCTCGGGCCGAAGGAAGTGCGGCACCGCTTCGCGCTCGCCGACCGCCATCTCGCCGACAGCGGCGTCGTCTTCCGCGTCTATGGCGAGGCGAATGGCGACGAGCGGCCCTGGCCGCTGTCGCATATGCCGTTCCTGATCGAGCCGAAGGAATGGGCGCGGCTGGAAGCCGGCCTGATCCAGCGCGCCAAGCTGCTCGACGCCATTCTCGGCGACGCCTATGGCGACGGCAGGCTCGCCGCCGATGGCGCGCTGCCGGCCGCGATCATCGCCGGCAGCCCGGAATTCCTGCGTCCCCTCGTCGGCGCCGAGCCGGTCGGCGGCCATCACCTGCGCTTCTACGCCGTCGATGTCGGGCGCGGGCCGGACGGCCGCTGGTGGGTGGTCTCCGACCGCACCCAGGCGCCTTCCGGCGCCGGCTACGCGCTGGAAAACCGCATCGCGCTGTCGCGCGCCCTGCCCGACCTCTTCCGCTCCTTCAATGTCGAGCGCCTCGCCGGCTTCTTCCAGGAATTTCGCGCCGGGCTGAACACGCTGAACCGGCATGAGGAGACCCGCGTCGCGCTGCTGACGCCGGGACCGCTCAACGAGACCTATTTCGAGCACGCCTATCTCGCCCGCTATCTCGGCTTCGTGCTGGTCGAGGGCGACGACCTGACGGTGCGCGACGACACCGTCTACATGCGCACCATCTCGGGCCTGAAGCGCGCCGACGTGCTGCTGCGCCGGCTCGACGCCGATTTCGCCGACCCGCTGGAGCTGAACCCCGCCTCGCGGCTCGGCGTGCCGGGCCTCGCCGGCGCCGTGCGCCAGAAGAACGTCGCCATCGCCAACGCGCTCGGCGCCGGCCTGGTCGAGGCGCGCGCCATGCTCGGCTTCCTGCCCGGCCTCGCCCGCCGCGTGCTCGGCGAGGATCTGATCCTGCCGAACGTCGCCACCTGGTGGTGCGGCCAGACGCTGGAGCGCGATCATGTCGTCGCCGAGTTCGACCGCATGGTGATCGCGCCGGCGCTCGGCGGCAGCGTGCCGGGCCTGCTCGATCGCGGCCCGCTGCTCGGCGGCGCCATCGATCCCGAACGGAAGGCCGACCTGATCCGCGCGCTCGGCCGGCGCGGCACCGATTTCGTCGGCCAGGAAGCGGTCAAGCTCTCGACCACGCCGGTCTGGCGCGGCGAGGGCGAGACGGCCCGGCTGGAGCCGCGGCCGTCCATCCTCCGCCTCTATGTCGCGCGCGGTCCCGATGGCTGGACGGTGATGCCGGGCGGTTTCTGCCGTATCTCCGACCAGCCCGACGCCCGCGCCGTGACGCTGCACCAGGGCGGCGCCTCGGCCGATGTCTGGGTGCTCTCCGACGGGCCGGTGGCGGAAACGACCCTGCTCGCCTCGCCCGACAAGGTCGCGCTGCAGCGGGTCACCTCGACCTTGCCAAGCCGGGCGGCGGAGAACCTGTTCTGGCTCGGCCGCTATGTCGAGCGCACGGAAGCCGCGCTGCGGCTCGTCCGCGCCATCGCCGTCCGCCATGTCGACGCCGAGCATGACGGCGCGGCGGTGATCGACCGGCTCGACGCGGCGCTCGCCGCCGCCGGATCCGCCGACGAGGACGACGAGGCGACGCCGACGGGCCGCGCCCTCTCGATCCTGACCAGCCGCGACGCCTTCAACACCATCCCGCGGCTGGCCGAGGCCTCGCGCCGCGCCGCCTCCGTCATCCGCGACCGGCTGTCGCCGGACGCCTGGCGCACCGTCGCCGACCTCGAGGCGCTGCTGCAGCGACCGCTGGAGGCGGAGACCGACAGCGACATGCTGGAACGAGCCAACACGGCGCTCCGGCTGATCGCCGCCTTCTCCGGCCTGGTGCAGGAAAACATGGTGCGCCAGCATGGCTGGCGTTTCCTCGAGACCGGTCGCCGCATCGAGCGCGGCCTCGCCATCGCCCGCGCCGCCCGGTTCTGCGGCATGAGCGGCAAGGCGGGCGAGCTCGACGCGCTGCTGGAGCTTGCCGACAGCCAGATCACCTACCGCATCCGCTATGTCATGCTGCCGGCCCGCGTGCCGGTGGTCGACCTGGTGCTGCTCGACAGCCGCAACCCGCGCGCGCTGGCCTTCCAGACCGAGCAAATCCGGCAGCTGCTCTCCGAATTGCCGGCGCATGCCCCGGCCGGGCTGCTGGCGCCGGGCGACCGGCTGGCGACCCGGCTCGCCGCCGAACTCCTGACCGCCGACGCCGCCGAGCTCGATGCCGACAGGATCTTCGGCTTCGAACGAACCCTGATGCGCATCTCCGACGAGATCGCGCTCGCCTATTTCACCCACCGGCGCGCCGCCGATCCGGCCGAGGGCGGCGAATAAATGCTGTACGACATCCGCCAGACCACCCGTTACACCTATGCCTCGCCGGTGCCCTTCGCGCGCCAGGTGCTGCGCCTGCTGCCGGTGGCGCGCAACGGCCAGCGCGTCATCGCCGCTGACCTCGTCATCACGCCGGAGCCGACCGAGCGCCAGGACGGGCTCGATTTCTTCGGCAACCGGATCACCACCGTCGCCTTCGCCTTCCCGCATGAGGAACTGACGCTGGAGACGCGGGCGCGGGTCGCCGTCGACGCCGAACAGGCGATCGACGCCGAGGCGACGCCGGGCTGGGAGCAGATCCGCCGCCTCGCCGTGGCCGAGACCGATCTCGGCCCGCTGTCGCCGGTGCATTTCCTGTTCGCCAGCCGCGTCATCGCCATCGACGACACGATCGGCGCCTATGCCGCCACGAGCTTTCCCGCCGGCCGGCCGATCCTCGCCGCCGCCTTCGACCTGACCCGCCGCATCAAGGCCGATTTCGCCTACGACCCGGAGGCGACCGACGTCACCACCCTGCCCGGCGAGGCCTTCGCGGCGCGCGCCGGCGTCTGCCAGGACTTCGCCCATGTGATGATCGCGGGCCTGCGCACGCTCGGCCTGCCGGCCGCCTATGTCAGCGGTTTCCTGCGCACGCTGCCGCCGCCCGGCCAGCCGCGCCTCGAGGGCGCCGACGCGACGCACGCCTGGGTGGCGGTCTGGTGCGGCCGCGAGCTCGGCTGGATCGGCCTCGATCCGACCAATGGCGTGATCGCGGCGGAAGACCATGTCGTCCTGGCGCTCGGCCGCGACTATACCGACGCCGCGCCGGTCGACGGCGTCATCGTCACCTCGGGCGATCACCAGCTCGACGTCGAGGTCGATGTCGCGGTGGTCGGCTGACGGCGATGCCGGATAGCATCAGATGCGGAACGAATTCGTCGCACCCCCGCGACAGGCTGGTATTTCTCGGCGGCACACGGTATCAGGACGGATGGATTCCCTGCTGCCTTGGCTTGCGGGACCGGCCGGCATGTCTGCCGCGCGCCCTCCGGCTTCCCCGCCGGATCGCGCGCCGGACCCGCACTATGAGAGCCATTCTAGAGATAGGATTACGTGACCGTCATGTCTTCCACGTTCGACGTCGTCGCCGATGTGATTGCCCAGACCAGCGAAATTCCGCGCGAGAAGATCACGCCCGAATCGCATGCCATTGACGATCTTGGCATCGACAGCCTCGATTTCCTCGACATCGTTTTCGCACTCGACAAGAAGTTCGGGATCAAGATCCCGCTCGAGCAGTGGACCCAGGAAGTCAACGCCGGCAAGGCATCGGTCGAGGAGTACTTTCTCCTGAAGAACCTCTGCGCGCATATCGACGATCTCGTCGCCAAGAAGAACGCCTGACAGGATCGGCGTCGAAGCGGCTATGCGTCTCGAATATTTCCAGATGATTGATCGCATCGTCGATTTCGACGCTGCGACCGGTCGGATTCATGCCAAGGCGTTCGTCCCCGAGACGAGCCCGGTATTCGAAGGTCACTTTCCCGGCTATCCGATCATGCCGGGCGTGCTCCTGATCGAGACCATGGCGCAGGCATCCGGTTTTCTGATCCTCGGCCTGAACGGCCTCACCCGCATGCCGTTCTTCGCCGGCTGCAAGAAGGCCAAGTTCCGCAAGTTCATCGAGCCGGGCGCCGAACTCGACGTCTATGCGACGATGACGCATGACGGCTCCGGCTTCGCCGTCACCGAGGCGAAGATCGAGCAGGGCGGCCCGGTCTGCGACGCGGAGCTGACGCTGCGCGTGATGGATTTCCCGGCCCCCGAGCTGATCGAGAACATGCGTGATCGCGTACGGCAGATCGGCCTGACGCCGGTCGGAGACACGGTATGAGCGACCCGACCGGCAGCGACAGCGCCCGCGACGTCTGGATCACCGGCATCGGCCTGATCTCCTCGCTCGGCGAAGGGCTCGACGCGCACTGGCAGGCACTCGCCATCGACGAGCCGCGGATTTCCGCCGGCGACACCGAGCGGTTCGCGCCGTTCCCGGTGCTGCCGATGGTGCCGATCGAGCTCGACAAGCAGATCCCGCGCAAGGCCGACCAGCGCCAGATGGAGCCGTGGCAGCGCCTCGGCACCTATGCCGCCGGCCTGGCGCTCGCCGATGCCGGCCTCGCCGGCGATCTCGAGCGCCTCGCCCACATGGACATGATCGTCGCGGCCGGTGGCGGCGAGCGCGACGTCGTCGTCGACGGCCAGATCCTGGCCGGGCTCGACGGCGCGGCCGAGCCGGACGCCTTCCTGAACGAGCGGCTCGCCAACGACCTCCGCCCGACGCTGTTCCTGGCGCAGCTTTCCAACCTGCTCGCCGGCAACATCTCGATCGTCCACAAGGTGACGGGCTCGTCGCGCACCTTCATGGGCGAGGAACTCGCCGGCATCAGCGCCGTCGAGATCGCCGCCCGGCGCATCCGCGCTGGCCAGGGCGACCAGTTCCTCGTCGGCGCCGCCTACAACGCCGAACGCAAGGACATGCTGCTGAGCCTGGCGCTCGGCAACACGCTGTGGAAGGGCGCCGTGAACGCCGTCTGGGAGCGGGCCAATGCCGGTGGCGGCATGGTCACCGGCTCGATCGGCGTCTTCCTGGTGCTCGAATCGCGCGCCCATGCCGAAGCCCGCGGCAAGACGGCCTATGCCAAGCTGGGTCCGGTTCTCTCCGGCCGCAGCCGCCGCGAACCCGGCCAGGCCGCCGCCGTGGCGAAGGGCCAGATCGACGCGATGCGCCCGGCGCTCGGCGACAAGCCGATCGGCGTGCTCTCCGGCGCGAACGGCATCGCCAGCGCCACGCTCGAGGAGCGGGCTCTGCTCGAATCCCTCGTCGCCGAGGGAACCGTCGGCCCCATCCGCGCCACGCAGAGCCGGATCGGCAACAGCCTCGAGGCCGCCTTCCCGGCCCAGATCGCGCTCGCAGCCCTGGCGCTGTCGCGAAAAGGTTTCTATCGACCGGCCGATCCGACCGGGCTGGAGCTTGAAGCGAGCGAAGTCCCCACCCAGATCCTGGCCACCAGCTGGGGCTTCTGGCGTGGCGAGGGCATGGCGCTCCTCGAAGCGATCGACTGAGAAAGGTCAGGATCATGGGCACAGGCAAGGTAACGGGCACGGGCAAGACGCGGGATCATCTCGGACGTCCGGTCGTCGCCGTCACCGGCATGGGCGTGGTCACCTCGCTCGGCCAGGGCATCGACGACAACTGGTCGGCGCTGACCTCCGGCAAGTCCGGCATCCATCGCATCTCGCGCTTCCCCGTCGATCATCTCCGCACGACCATCGCCGGCACCGTCGACTTCCTGTTCGACGACGTGCCGCGCTCGGCCGTGCTGACGGAGAAGCTGGCCGAGCTCGCCGCCGAGGAAGCGATCGCCCGCGCCAAGATCGGTACGCCGGGCGATTTTCCGGGCATGCTGTTCATGGCGGTGCCGCCTGTCGAGCTCGACTGGTCAGTCAAGCGCGATCTCTACGACAGCGGCAATCCCGAAACCGCGGATCCCTATGACCGGATGATCGGCAGCGCCGAGGCGCTGAACAATCCCGACATCTACGAATATGCGCTCTATGCCTGCGTCGCCGACAAGACGGCCGACCGGTTCGGCACGCGCGGCGCGCCGATTTCGCTGTCGACGGCCTGTGCCTCGGGCGCGACGGCGATCCAGCTCGGCGTCGAGGCGATCCGGCGCGGCGATACGGACGCGGCGCTCTGCATCGGCACCGACGGCTCGGTGCAGGCGGAATCGCTGATCCGCTTCTCGCTGCTCTCGGCGCTTTCGACCAACAATGAAGACCCGGAGACCGCCTCGCGGCCCTTCTCCAAGAACCGCGACGGCTTCGTCATGGCCGAGGGCGCGGGCGCCCTGGTGCTCGAGGATTACGACGCGGCGGTCGCCCGCGGCGCCGAGATCCTCGCCGTCATCCGCGGCGTGGCCGAGCAGGCCGACGATTTCCACCGCACCCGCTCGAAGCCGGACGGCTCGCCCGTCATCGGCGCCATGCGCCAGGCGCTCGGCGACGCCGGCATCAGCCTCGACGAGATCGACTACATCAACGCGCACGGCACCAGCACGCCCGAAAACGACAAGATGGAAGCCTTGTCGCTCGAGGCCGTGTTCGGCGAGCACGTGAAGCAGATCCCGATCAGCTCGAACAAGTCGATGATCGGCCACACGCTGACGGCGGCCGGCGCGATCGAGGCGGTGTTCTCGATCCAGACGATCCGCAGCGGCCTGATCCCGCCGACCATCAACCACGACATTCCCGACCCGTCGGTCTCGCTCGACGTGGTGCCGAATGTCGCCCGCGAGGCGCCGGTCTCGATGGTGCTGTCGAATTCGTTCGGCTTCGGCGGCCAGAACGCCTGCCTCGTGATCGCGGCCGAGCCGGCCTGACCGCGACGTCCGGCGCCCCAGCCACTGGCATGTTGGGCGCCGAGACGCTAAAGCAGGCCCTGTTCTGACCACAAGACGGATATTCCATGCGCGCCCTCCAGCTGCTCGCCGACCGCAAGCTTTCGATCGTTGATGTTCCGATGGCCGCCGAGCCCGGCCCGGGCGAGGTGCGCGTCAGGATGGGCGCCGTCGCGCTCAACCACATCGACGTCTGGGGCTGGCGCGGCATGGCGTTCGCCAAGCGCAAGCTGCCGCTGACGATCGGCGCCGAGGCGGCCGGCACGATCGAGTCCATCGGCCCCGAGGTCACCAATGTCCGCGTCGGCCAGACCGTCGCCATCTACGGCGCCGAGACCTGCGGCACCTGCCCGGCCTGCCATGCCGGCCGCGACAATCTCTGCGAGAACGTCGCCGGCGTGCGCGGCTTCCACATCGACGGCCTCGCCTGCGACTACGTCACGCTGAA
The DNA here is from genome assembly GCF_016629525.1 of Kaistia sp. 32K. Lineage (GTDB taxonomy): Bacteria > Pseudomonadota > Alphaproteobacteria > Rhizobiales > Kaistiaceae > Kaistia. The sequence goes on along the minus strand of NZ_AP024269.1, from coordinate 4,944,960 downwards.
GGCCCGCCACGTCGTGCCGGCGCCGGACAACGTCTCGGTGCAGGACGCCGCCTGCACGCCGGTCACCTTCGGCACCGTCCAGCACATGCTGTTCGACAACGCCAAGCTCGAGGCCGGCCAGACCATCCTGGTCCAGGCGGGCGGCAGCGGCATCGGCACGGCGGCGATCCAGCTCGCCAAGGCCGTCGGCGCCACGGTCATCACCACCGTCGGCAGCGACGAGAAGGGCGAGAAGGCCAAGGCGCTCGGCGCCGACCACGTCATCAACTACCGCGAAGAGCGCTTCGAGGGCGTCGTTCGCAAGATCACCAAGAAGCGCGGCGTCGACGTCGTGTTCGAGCATGTCGGCGTCGACACCTGGGCCGGCAGCATGTTCTCGCTGCGCCGGGGCGGCACGCTCGTCACCTGCGGCTCGACCACCGGCATCTCGACCGAGATCAATTTGTTCCAGCTCTACCAGCAGCAGCTGCGCCTGATCGGCTCGTTCGGCTGCCGGATCGAGAACATCGCCCAGTCGCTCGCCAAGATCGGCGCCGGCGTCGCCAGCCCGGTGATCGACAGCACCGTGTCGCTCGACAATCTGGACGAGGCGCTGGACCGCATCGAGCAGCGCCAGGTGTTCGGCAAGATCCTCGTCACGCTCTGATCCGATGGCGCTGCCGAGCACAAGGAAGAAGCCGTTCAAGACCCTGATGCGGCGCATCTCGCGTTCGAAGGCGGCCCACGCGACCATCGCCTTCGGCGTGCGCGGGCTGATCGCCGGCGTGCGCTCGCTCGGCGAGGAACGCGCCGGCCGTGTCGGCGGCGCCGTCGCGCGGTTCGTCGGCCGCTTCGTCTCCGAGACCAAGCTGGCGCGGAAGAACCTCGCCGCCGCCTTCCCGGAAAAATCCGACGCCGAGCGGGAAGCGATCCTGCAGGGCGTCTGGACCGGCCTCGGCCAGACCATGGTCGAGTATGTCTTCCTCGACAAGCTGGTCGACATCGATCCGGAGCGCCTCGGCGAGGGGCGGATCGAGGTCGTCGGCGTCGACCAGTTCCTGGCGATGCGCGACGACGGCAAGCCGGGCATCATCTTCTCGGCCCATCTCGCCAACTGGGAGATCCTGGCGGTCGTCGCGGCGCGCTTCGGCCTGCCGGTGGTGTCGCTGTTCCGCGCGCCGACCAACAACGTCATCGCCGAAGACCTGATGCAGCAGCGCGAGCAGATGATGGGCAAGCTGGTCGCCTCGAACCGCGGCGCCACCTTCGAGGTCGGCGCGGCGCTCGATCGCGGCGAGCATATCGGCATCCTGACCGACCAGCACCACGGGCGCGGCCCGAAGGTGCCGTTCTTCGGCCGGACCGCGAACGCCAATCCGCTTGTCGCCCGCCTCGCCCGCCACTATGACTGCCCCGTGCACGGCGCCCGCACCATCCGCCTGCCCGGTGGCCGTTTCCGCGTCGAGCTGACGCCGCCGATCGAGATGCCGCGCGACGAAGAGGGCCTGATCGACGTCGACGCCGGCACCGCCAAGGTGATGTCGGTGGTCGAGGGCTGGGTGCGCGAGCACCCCGAACAGTGGCTCTGGCTGCACAATCGCTGGCGCTAGTTTTCTTTTCCGCTGGGCACGACCGGGCACCTCCCCGTCATCCCCGCGACGGCGGGGATCCATGCAGCCGCAATTTCGGGCGTTTCACGCGTCGGCCAACCCGGCTGAATGGATCCCGGCTCGGAGGCCGGGATGACGGCGAGCGTGGGGCGACGACTGCGGTTCCACGACACAGGCCAACCGCCTCTTCCTGCGCGGGCCGGTGAAAATCCTTCCATCCCCCACCTCCCCCAAACGGCCGAGGCACCCCGCCCTTCAAATCCGGCGCCGGTCGTGGCAAACTCCGTTCATGGTTTATTCTCCTGAACTCGTCGTGCCGCGCGACGGAAGGCAATCGGAAACGGCGCTCGCCATCCAGCGCGGCGTCGGCCGGCTGTTTCGCGCGCGCGGGCATGCGATCGTCACCGAGCTGGTGCTGGCGACGGGCCGCCGCGCCGACGTGATCGCGCTCGGGCCTTCCGGCGAAATCACCATCGTCGAGATCAAGTCGTCGATTGCCGATTTTCGCGCCGACGGCAAATGGCCGGATTACGCCCCCTATTGCGACAAACTCTATTTCGCCAGCCATGCCGGCGTGCCGGCGGAGATCTTTCCGCAACAGGCAGGGCTGATCCTCGCCGACGCCTATGGCGCCGAGATCCTGCGCGAGGCGCCGCATGCGCCGCTCGTCGCCGCCCGCCGCAAGGCGATGACGCTGCGCTTCGCCCAGGCCGCCGCGCACCGGCTGCACGGCCTTTACGACCCGGATGCGGGTTTTCACGAAATCATCTGAGACGCCAACGGCTTGGGAGCTGGCGGCCGGCAACGTCGCGTCAGGCTGGGCTTGATGCGGCGGGCCGATCCCGATAGACGGGGACCGCCAATCTCAGAAGGGAACTTTTTATGAGCAGCATCCGTCGTATCCAGCCCGGTCCGCGCATGAGCGCAGGCGTCGTGCACGGCAACACCGTTTACCTCGCCGGCCAGGTCGGCAATCCGGGCGACGACGTCGCCAAGCAGACCCAGACCGTGCTCGACACCATCGACAGCCTGCTGGCCGAGGCCGGCACGGACAAGTCGCGCATCCTTTCGGCGCAGATCTGGCTCGCCGACATGGCGAATTTCGGCACGATGAACACCGTCTGGGACGCCTGGGTCGACAAGGCCAACCCGCCGGCGCGCGCCACGGGCGAATCGAAGCTCGCCACCCCGGCGCACCTGGTCGAGATCATCATCGTCGCCGCCCTGCCGTAAGGGCGGGACAGATACGGTTGGATGGATTCGTGCTCTCACCTCCCCCTGAGGGGGAGGTCGGAGCGAAGCTCCGGGTGAGGGTTTAGGGAACCATCCGGTGAGGCCGTAAACCCTCACCCGCCGCACTTCGTGCGTCGACCTCTCCCTCAGGGAGAGGTAAAGGAAGGGCTGACGCCTCAACAGTCCAAAAATGCGAACGGGCGCCGCGGCGCCCGTTTTCATTGCTGCTCTCGGGATCGGCGATCAGCGGGGGGCGCGCTTGGCCAGGATCCGCTGCAGCGTGCGGCGGTGCATGTTGAGGCGGCGGGCGGTCTCGGAGACGTTGCGCTCGCACAGTTCGTAGACGCGCTGGATATGTTCCCAGCGGACGCGGTCGGCCGACATCGGATTGTCAGGCGGCAGGGCGCGTTCGGCCGGATCGCGGGTCAGCGCGGAGAACACCTCGTCGGCGTCGGCGGGCTTGGCGAGATAGTCGACGGCGCCGAGCTTCACGGCGGTGACGGCGGTGGCGATGTTGCCGTAGCCGGTCAGCACCACCATGCGGGATTCCGGACGACGCTTGCGGATCAGCTCGATCACGTCGAGGCCGTTGCCGTCCTCGAGCCGCATGTCGACGACCGCATAGGCCGGCGGCTTCTGATCGACCTTGCGCATGCCTTCGGCGACGCTGTCGGCGGTATCGACGATGAAACCACGTGCTTCCATCGCCCTGGCAAGACGCTGCAAGAAGGCCTTGTCGTCATCGACGATGATGAGCGAGGAGTCCGTTCCGGACAGGCCGGCCGATTCTAAGTCTGTCATAGACGTTTAACTCCGCCCCTCCCCAAGTTTTTCTTTTCCTACCAGAGCGGGTTATAGGCATCCGGAGCCTCGACGCCAAGACCGTCCTGCGCGGCAGATGGTCAAAACGGCCCGGTATTGCCCATTCCGCCCGCGTCAACTATGCGCGGACGCCGCTTCGCGCTCGTCGTGGTCGCCGTTCTGGAACAGCGCGCGCGGCTTGTTGGCCGTGTTGAGGCGGTCCATCGCGTCGCGCGGCCAGACGATGCGCACGATCGCGCCATGCGCCGGCGCCTCGCGGTTGGAGAGGTCGACCCGCGCGCCCGTCCGCTCCAGAAGTGTCTTGGCGATGAAGAAGCCGAGGCCGAGGCCGCCCGCCTCGTGGTTTTCGCTCGCCTCGCTCGACGGCGCGCGCGTCGTCACATAAGGCTCGCCGATATGGTCGATCACCTCGGAGGCGAAGCCGGGCCCATCGTCGGCAACCGTGATCGACACCTTTTCCGGCGACCAGGACGCGGTGATCTCGACCTTCGTCTCGGCGAAGTCGACGGCGTTCTCGACGAGATTGCCGAGGCCGTAGAGGATCGCCGGATTGCGCCGCCCGACCGGCTCGTCGCCGCTCTGGCTCTCCAGCTTCACCTCGATGTCGATGCCGCTGTCGGCATGCGGATCGACGACTTCCGAGAGCAGATGGCTGACCGGCAGCCGGTCGATATGCTGGTCGGACTCGGTCGACAGCGACGTCAGCTTGCCGAGAATGTCGCGGCAGCGCTGCGACTGGCTGCGCAACAGGGCGATATCCTCGGCATAGGGGCTGTCCGGCGGCAGCTCGCGCTGGAGCTCCTTGGTGACGAGGACGATGGTGGCGAGCGGCGTGCCGAGCTCGTGGGCGGCGGCGGCGGCGAGGCCGTCGAGCGCCGAGAGATGCTGCTCGCGCGCCAGCACCAGCTCGGTCGCCATCAGCGCGTCGGCGAGCTGGCGTGCCTCCTCGGCGACGCGGAAGGCGTAGACGCCCATGAAGATGACGGAGCAGGTCAGAGCCACCCAGACGCCGAGGATGTAGAGGAAGGGCAGCGCGATGAAGGCGTTGGCCTCCCAGGGCAGCGGCATGTGCCAGAGCGCGAGAACCGTCACCGCGACGATGACCAGCCCGCCCAGCATCACGGTCAGGCGCGGCGCCAGCGTCGTCGCCGACACCATGACCGGAACGAGGATCAGGATCGCGAACGGATTCTGCAGGCCGCCGGTGAGGAAGAGCAGCACGGAGAGCTGCAGCACGTCGTAGCCAAGCAGCAGCGCCGCCGTCCGGCCCTTCAGGCGCAGGCTCGACGGGTAGCGGATCTTGATGAACAGGTTGAGCCAGGCCGACAGCGCGATCGCCGCCAGGCACAGGCCGATCTGCATCGGGAAGTCGAACCAGAAGCGGACGACGACGACGCTGGCCGTCTGGCCGGCGATCGCCAGCCAGCGCAGGCGCACCAGCGTATCGAGCTTCAGGCGCCTGCCCTCGAAATCCTGCGATCGAACCGCTTGCCCGGGCATTGCTGCGTCACCTGGTATGGAAATGGCCTTGATATAGCTGGCTTATAGCATGGGAAGCGCCCGCGCTGGCGAATTGACGCCAAATCGGACTGCCAACCCTTGCATCGGGGTGAAAATCATCCTTACATGCTGCATTGCACAAGGCTGGCCGCCTGCCGTACTGCCCGACGGAATACCCGGCCGGTCCGATCCCTAGTGGAGCGGCAGATGGACGGCACGATGGGTCCGTTGTCTTATTATGAACTTTACGAACTGAACCACGCTGCCTTGTCGCCGATGCGGGCGGCGGCGGACATGTTCAGTTTGCTCCTGAAGAGCCCGCTCAATCCGATCAGCCAGACGCCGCTCGGGCGCAACTGGCAGGCCGGGCTGGAGCTGTTCGAGCGCACGACGCGCCGCTATGCCAAGCCGGGCTTCGGCCTCGGGACGACGCTGGTCGGCGGCACGCGCGTGGCGGTCACCGAGGAGACCGTCTGGCAGCGCCCGTTCTGCAACCTGCTGCATTTCCAGCGCGCGCTCGAGACGCCGCGCCGCGATCCGAAGCTCCTGATCGTCGCGCCGATGTCCGGCCACTATGCGACGCTGCTGCGCGGCACGGTCGAGGCGATGCTGCCCCGGCACGAGGTCTACATCACCGACTGGATCGACGCCCGCATGGTGCCGCTCTCGGACGGCTCCTTCGATCTCGACGACTACATCGACTATCTGGTCGAGATGCTGCATTTCCTCGGCGAGGACGTGCATGTGATCGGCGTCTGCCAGCCGGCCGTGCCGGTGATCGCCGCCGCGGCGCTGATGGAGGCGGCGGGCGACCGCTTCGCGCCGCGCTCGATGACGCTGATGGGCGGGCCGATCGACACCCGCATCAACCCGACCGCCGTCAACGAGCTCGCCACCGGCAAGAGCCTCGACTGGTTCCGCGACAATGTCGTGATGAAGGTGCCCTTCCCGCATCCCGGCGTCATGCGCGACGTCTATCCGGGCTTCCTGCAGCTGTCGGGCTTCATGAGCATGAACCTCGACCGCCACGTCACCGCGCACCAGGACCTGTTCAAGCACCTGGTCGCCGGCGACGGCGACTCGGCCGACAAGCACCGCGACTTCTACGACGAATATCTCGCCGTCATGGACCTGACGGCCGAGTTCTACCTGCAGACGGTCGATACCGTGTTCATCCAGCAGGCGCTGCCGAAGGGCCAGATGACCCATCGCGGCGTGCCGGTCGACCTGACGGCGATCCGCAACATCGCCCTCTTCACCGTCGAGGGCGAGAACGACGACATCTCCGGCGTCGGCCAGACGGAAGCCGCGCAGCATCTGTGCACCAACATCCCGGCCGACATGCGGGCGCATTACGTGCAGCCGAAGGTCGGCCATTACGGCGTCTTCAACGGCTCGCGCTTCCGCGCCGAGATCGCGCCCAGGATCAGCGATTTCGTGCTGACCCACCAGCAGACGAAACGCGCCGCCGCGCCGGCCGCCGCCACCCCGGTGGAAACCGCGCCACCGGCAGCGCCGCCGGTAGCGCCGAAGGCGAAGCCCGTCGCCAGGGCCAAGCCCGCGCCCGCCAAGGCGACGCCTGCCAACGCCAAGCCTGCCGCGACCAAGCCTGCCGCCACCCCGGCCAAGCCGGCGCCGGCCCCGGCTGAGCTGCCGGCCGACGACCTCAAGCGGATCGCCGGCATCGGCCCGAAACTGGAGGCGAGCCTGAACGCCGCCGGCATTTTCCGCCTCGCCCAGATCGCGAAACTGACGGCGAAGCAGGCGACGGCGCTCGACGTCCGCCTCGCCCTCAAGGGCCGCATCGGCCGCGACGACTGGATCGGCCAGGCGAAGCGTCTGCTGAGCCCCCAGGAAGCCGCGACGGAAGCCTAAGTCCGATTTTCCCTTGAAGGACGATCCGACCTTTCCCACTTCCGATGCGTTGGGGGTGCGAGAGAGGAAGGAACCATGTCCCATACTCAGGCCTTGCGTCCGGGCTGGACGCCGCTCACCATCGCGCTGATGGTCCTCGGCTTCTTCGTGTTCTGGCCGCTCGGCCTCGCCATGCTCGCCTACATCATCTGGGGTGACCGGCTTCCCGAGTTCCGCCGCAACGCGGAAGGCGTGCGCGATGATTTCAAGCGCTCCTTCTCGGGCTGCGGCTGGCAGAGCCGGCGCGAGCAGCGCTGGGGCGCCTATCAGGGCCACAGCGGCAATTCCGCCTTCGACGACTACCGCGCCGCCGAACTGAAGCGGCTCGACGAGGAACGGCGCAAGCTCGACGAAGAGCGCGCCGAATTCGAAACCTTCGTCCGCAACCTGCGTCGCGCCCGCGACCAGGAGGAGTTCGATCGCTTCAAATCCGATCGCGACGCGGCGCGCCGCAACAACAACAACACGCCCGATACACGCGACAATGGTCCGGTGATCGACCTCTGAGCGTTGCGCGGCAAGGATTGGGGGCCGCCTCAGGGCGGCCCTTTTTCGTGCCATCATCGACAAGACGAATCACCGGACCGCCGACCGCATGGGTTTCCTCTCCCGCCTCACGCCAAGCCCGAAGCGCGCCGCGCTGGCGAAGCCCGATCATTGCCATGTCGAGATCGACGGCGAGCCGGTCCGGGTGACGCTCGTCTGGAACGATCGCGCGCGCCGCTACACGCTGCGCCTGCGCGGCTCGGTGCGCGAGCCGGTCGTCACGATTCCGGCGCGCGGCAAGCTCGCCGAGGCGCAGGATTTCATCGAGCGCCACAGCGGCTGGCTGCGATCCCGCCTCGCGGCGCTGCCCGATGCGAAGCCGATCGAGGATGGCGGCGTGATCCCGCTGCGCGGCGTACCGGTCCGCATCGTCCACCGCGAGGGCCGCGGCCTCGTGCGGCTGGAGCCGGCCGACGGCGAGACGCTGCTGGTCGTCACCGGCGGCGCCGAACACATCGCCCGCCGCGTGACCGACTTCCTGAAGCGCGAGGCGCGGCGCGACCTCGAGGAGGCGACCGCGCGGCATGCGGCGTCGCTCGGCGTCAAGGTCAAGGCGATCCGCCTCGGCGACCCGACCAGCCGCTGGGGCTCGTGCTCGTCCAGCGGCACCATCGCCTATTCCTGGCGGATGATCATGGCGCCGCCGGCCATCCTCGATTATCTCGCCGCGCATGAAGTGGCGCATCTGCGCGAAATGAACCATTCGGACCGGTTCTGGCGTCATGTCGCCACGATCTGCCCGCATATGGAGCAAGCCAAGTCCTGGCTCAACCGGCACGGAGCCTCGCTCCACGCCGTCGGAGCCGAGGGATAGACGCCGGACGGCGCGCCATTCACGATGGCAGCGCGCCGACGCCAGATCCGATCGCCTGCGCCATCCGGCTCCAGCAGAGGCCCCGCCATGACATCCGTCCGCCCGAACCCGGCGAAGTCGCCGCCGCTCGCCGTCTCGAGCTGGAGCCTGCATCGCGCGCTCGGCCTCACCTACCCGAACCGGCCCGATCATGACGTCGAGGCCGTCGCCGAGGCGACCTACGGTCCCGGCCGGCTGTCGCTGCTCGACATGCCGCGCGCCGTCGCAGCCCTTGGCATCGACCGCATCGAGGTCTGCTCCTTCCACGTCCCCCGCCGCGACGCCGAATACGCGACCGAATTCCGCGCCGCGCTGGCGGAGGCGGGCGTCACGCTGCAGACGCTGCTGATCGAGTATGGCGACATCACCAATCCCGAGACGCGCGAGCGCGACCTCGCCTGGATCGAGAGCTGGATCGACACCGCCGCGGCCCTCGGCGCCGAGCAGGCCCGCGTCATCGCCGGCCGCGCCGAACCGACCCGCGCGGCGCTCGATTCGAGCGTCGACGGCCTGATCCGCCTCGGCCGGCATGGCGAGGCGCGCCGCGTCCGCGTCGTCACGGAGAACTGGTTCGAGCTGCTGCCCGGCCCGCGCGAGGTGCGCTACCTGTTCGATCGCCTCGACGAGACGGTCGGCCTCAACGGCGATTTCGGCAACTGGTCGGGCGAGGGCAAATATGCCGATCTGCAGGCGATCTTCGATCTCGCCATCTGCTGCCACGCCAAGGCCGATTTCAGCGACGGCGTGCTCAACGCCGAGGATTACCGCCGCTGCCTCGACGCCTCCATCGCCGCCGGCTTCCGCGGGCCGTTCACGCTGATCTATGATGGCCCGCATCCGGACGAATTCGCCCATCTCCTGATCGAGCGCGACTTCATCCGCCACCACTTCGCCACGACGCGGGCGAACGGGGGGTAGCGTTCCGCCTCGCCTCTCCCTGAATGCATTCCCAATACTCGACCATCATCCTGAGGTGCCCGGCGAAGCCGGGCCTCGAAGGAGGGTTCAGGGAGCGCAGGGATCGAGACGGCGCGGAGGCGGATTTCGCCAGACTTCGCCTGCTGGTGTGTCCCGCTGGACCCTCCTTCGAGGCTTCGCTCACGCGAAGCACCTCAGGATGATGGCGGAGCTGGTAGATCGGCCTGGAGGAGGTCCTCGCGGACCCGGCTCTGGTGTCGAAGTGCCTTCTCCGGAGGGTTCCCTAAACCCTCACCCGGAGCTTCGCTCCGACCTCTCCCTCAGGGAGAGGTGAAGGACCGGCCGAGTTTCACCGCAGACAGCCTCACCGCACCAGATTGAGCGTGCGCTTTGGCGCACCGGGCTTCGGCGGCTCGGGGGGCTTTGTCTCCGGCGCCTTCGGCGGCTCCGGCGGCTTGGGCGGCTCGAAATCGAAGGTGTAGTCGGCGAGCAGCTCGATCGCCTTGGCGAACACGGCCTCCTCGCGGCGGGTCTTCTCCGCCATCTCGCGCGTGTCGGCGGCGCGGCGCTCGAGCGCCTTGCGGATGACGTTGTCGCCGGTCTGGCGGCGGAAGCGGGCGGCCATCGCCTCGGCGCGCTTCGCCTGCTTCTCGAGCTTGCGGATGCCGGCGCCGATGTCGCCCTTCTGCTTGGTCAGCGTGTCGCGGATCGGCGCGATCAGGTCGACCGCCTCGAACGGCAGGTCGCTTTCCAGCACCGAGACGACCAGCGCCTGGATGCGCTCCATCGCCCGGCCGACGATGTCGTCGGCGGCGAGTTCGCCCTCATAGCCGGTCTCGTCATAGGCCTTGCGGCGCTCCGGGTCCGACAGCACGGCATAGGCATGGCTGAGCTTGTGGAACGCCTCGGACGAACCGCCCGCGTCGGGATGCGCGGCGCGCGCCCGCTGCCGATAGGCCTTGTCGATCTCGGCCGGCGTCGCGCCGGGCTCGATGGCCAGCTCGCTGTAGAGACTGCGCTTGTCGGCCATCGCCAGATGACTCCCTGGACGGGGTGCCCGGCCTTTCCGCGCGGAAGGGGGCAAAAAACAAAACGCCGCGAAGCAGCGCGTCGCCACTATCCACGGCTGGCCGGCAATGTCCACCGCGATGGCGGCCGCAGGAACGCTTCCAGCGCCGACAGTCATATTGCCGCAGCGGAATCGTGCGAACCCTCCTTTCAAGCCCAGCAAAAGCCGCAAATTGGGCGATTTGCTCGATCGCCAAGGTGGTTGGCGCGCGTCAGGTAGCGTCCCGGAAGCGAGACGCCGCGCGCCCAGCCCGCCGAAGGCGGGCATCCCGAATGTCTATTGGAGACGGCATGAACTTCCCGGTTGTCGCTGCAGTCAGCGACGTCGCTCCGCAACTGACCGTGGTCATCCCCACGTTCAACGAAGTGGACAATATCGATCCCCTGCTCGCGCGGCTGCGCGAGACGCTGGGCGCCCTGCGCTGGGAGGCGATCTTCGTCGACGACAACTCGCCGGACGGCACGGCGCGGGCGCTGCGCGATCGCGGCCGGCTGGATCCGCGCATCCGCTGCATCCGCCGCGTCGGCCGACGCGGCCTCGCGGGCGCCTGCATCGAGGGCATGCTCGCCGCGCAGGGCCCGATCGTGGCCGTCATGGACGCCGACCTGCAGCACGACGATAGCCTGCTCCCGCGCATGTACGATGCGATGACCGAGGGCGCCGACGTCGTGGTGGCGACGCGCTACGCGGAAGGCGGCGCCGCCGCGAGCTTCACCGCGACGCGCAGTATGCTCAGCCGCACCGCCACGGTCGCCACGCAAAAGCTGCTCGGCGTCACGTCGAGCGATCCGATGAGCGGCTTCTTCATGCTCCGGCGCGAGCTGATCGACGACCTCTCGCCGCGCCTGTCGAGCCAGGGCTTCAAGATCCTGCTCGACATTCTCGCCACGGCGCCGGCTGGCCTCAAGATCGTCGAGATCCCCTATGCGTTCGCCTCCCGGCAGAATGGCGAGAGCAAGCTCGACAACCGGGTCCTGCTCGATTTCCTCGGCCTGCTGGTCGCGAAGGTCACCCGCGACGTCGTGCCGATCCGCTTCGTCTCGTTCGCGGCGGTGGGAACGCTCGGCCTCGCCCTGCATCTCGCGGTGCTCCGCACCATACTGGTCAACGGAGCGCACTTCGCCACGGCCCAGTCGGTCGCGACCTTTGCCGCCATGACCTCGAACTTCCTGATCAACAACGTCCTGACCTATCGCGACCGCCGGCTGCGCGGCTGGCGACTGCTGCCGGGACTCGCCAAGTTCTATGCCATCTGCGGCCTCGGCGCCGCGGCCAATATCGGCGTGGGCAGCTGGGTGTTCTGGGAGACGTCGCGATGGTGGGTCGCCGGCATCGCCGGCTCGCTGATCGGCGTGGTCTGGAACTATGCCGTCAGCACGGCGCTGGTCTGGAGGGACAAACCGTGAGCGCCGCCACCGACATCGGGACGGCGCGCCTGCCCGTCTTCCATCCCGGGCGCGCGACGCCCGACAGCCTTCGCCGGATGGCGATCCTGCTCATCGCCCTGATCCTGGTCGGGAGACTGGTCCTCGCCGCCATGGTTCCGCTCGTCCCCGACGAGGCCTATTACGCGCTCTGGGGCGCCAACCTCTCCGCCGGCTATCTCGATCATCCGCCGATGATCGCGGTCTTCATTCGGCTCGGCACCATGCTGGTCGGGCCGGGCGAATTCGGCGTGCGGCTCGTCTGCGTGCTGGCGACGGTTCCCGCGAGCGTCTTCATCTGGCGGGCGGCCGACCTGCTGATCACCGACCGGCGCGCCGCCCCGCTCGCCGCCATCCTGTTCAACGTCACGCTGATCGGCTTCCTCGGCATGACGCTGGCGACGCCGGATGCGCCGCTGGTCCTGTTCGCCGCCGCGATGACCTATTTCGCCGCGCGCCTCACCGTCGACGACCGCCCGCGCTGGTGGATCGCGATGGGCGTCGCGACCGGGCTGGCGATGGAAGCGAAATATTCCGGCGCGCTGTTCGCGGCCGGCTTCGCCGCCGCGGTTCTCGCCGTTCCCGTGCTCCGACGCCAGCTGCTGCGGCCCTGGCCGTGGCTGGCGCTTTTGATCGCCATCCTGGTCTTTGCTCCCAATCTGATCTGGAACCTGGAGCATGGCTGGGCGACCTTCACCAAGCAGGGCGGCCGCGTCACGTCGAACTGGAGTTTCGCGCCGCACTACCTGGCGGAGCTGGTCGCGGCGCAGTTCGGGCTGGCGACGCCGCTCGTCTTCGGCTTCGGCCTCTGGGGGCTCACCAGAGCGGCGCGGTCGGTCTACCGGCCGGGCGGCGGCAGGGCGGTGCTCCTCTGGATGCTGCTCGCGCCCTGCGCCTATTTCGCGTTTCACGCACTGCGCAGCCGCGTCGAGGGCAATTGGCCGGCGTTCCTCTTCCCGGCCTTCTCGATCGCGGCCGCGGCCGGAATGATCGCCGCCATGGCCTCGTCACGGCCCGCCATCCGGCGGCTGACGGGCTTCGCCATCCCGGTCGCGCTGGTCCTCATCGCGCTGGTCGGAATCCACGCGGCGCTCGTGCCGGTCCGCACCCTCGGCCCCCGGGATCCGATCATCCGGATGACCCGCGGCTGGCCGGATTTCGCCCGGGATGCCGACGCCTTGCGGCAGTCGATCGGTGCCAACTACATCCTGACCGACAATTACCAGCTGAACGCCAAGCTGGCGCGCGAACTGCCCGCCGTCCCGGTCGCGCAGTTCAACGAGCGGCAGCGCTATGTTTCGTTCGCCGTCCCGTCCGAGGCCAGCCTCGCAGGCGTCGGCCTGGTCCTGTCGGTGAACCCGGATCCGGCCGCCGTCCGCGAGCATTTCGGGACCGCCGAGCCGCTCGGCGAGGTCACGCGCCGCTTCGACGGCATCGACATCGTCCCCGCCTACGCGTTCCGGATCGAGGCGCCGGCAGGTGCCGAGAACCCGTCGCCCCTCACCTCTCCCTGAGGAGGCCTTTGCAAGGCAACACCCTCATCATGCTGAGGGGCCCGAAGGGCCGTCTCGAAGCACGCACAGCGGCGATGCAATCGATGGGTTGCACCGAGATCGTGCGTCCTTCGAGGCCCAAGCTGCGCTCGGGCACCTCAGGATGATGAAAATCGAGAGCCGCATGACGGCCGGCGGGGCGGTCTAGGCCCCTAGCCCCCGAACAGCCGGTCGATGAAGTTCCGGCGGTGCGGCCGCGCCTGGTAGACGCCGTCCTGGCTCGCCTGGCCGCCCTGGCCGACGCTCGCCGGCGGGACAGGCGCGCCGCGCTCGACGCCGTAGGACGGGTCGCCCTCGCGATAGATGCGGGCACCGGGCGGCGGCGCCTGATAATCGCTGCCGCGCCAGTCGTCCGGGCTCTCGGGATCATCGGCATAGCCGCCATATTGGCCGCCATTGTCGGCCCGGCCGGCAGGCGGCTGCTGGTACTGCGGATCCCGGCCCTGGACGCGGCCATCCGGCTGCTGCTGGTAGGGCGGCTGGCCCGACGGCGCATAGTGCGGCTGGCCGCCGCCGCCGACGACCTGGCCATTTTCGTCGACCAGCCCGCCCTGCATCTCCGACTGGCCGTCGAATTCGGTCGGCGGCTCCTGGAAGCTGGCGGGATCGCGATAGCTGTAGTTGCCCGGCAGGGCCGCGACCGTGACGCCCTTGTGCGCCTCGGTCATGAAGCGCTGCCAGATCTGCGCCGGCAGGCTGCCGCCGGTCATCCGCTTGGTCGGCTTGGAATCGTCGTTGCCGAGCCAGACGCCGGTGGTCAAATTGGCGGTGTAGCCGACGAACCAGGCGTCCTTGGAATCGTTGGTGGTGCCCGTCTTGCCGGCGGCCTGCCAGCCGGCGATCGCCGCCTTGCGGCCGGTGCCGCGTTGCAGCGTGTCGGTCATCATGCTGTTCATCATGCCGACATAGAGCGGATCGATGACCTGGCTCGCCGCCGCGCCCGGCCGCTCGTAGAGCGTCTTGCCGGAGAGGTCCTTCACCCGCGCGATCACATGCGGCTTGGCGGCGAAGCCGCCATTGGCGAAGGGCACATAGGCGTCGGTCAGCTCCAGCAGGCTGACCTCGGAGGTGCCGAGCGCCAGCGACGGGTTGGGCTGCAGGGTCGAGGTGATGCCGAGCCGCTCGGCCGTCTTGATGACGCGGTCGGGGCCGACTTCGTTGGCGAGCTGCACGGCGATCGTGTTGAGCGAGAGCGCCAGCGCCGTCTGCAGCGTCACCGGGCCCTTGTACATCTTCTCGTAGTTCTTCGGCTCCCAGTTGCCGATCCGCGTCGGTTCGTCATTGCGGATCGTCTCGGGCACCAGGCCGTATTCCAGCGCCGTCAGGTAGACGAAGGGCTTGAACGCCGAGCCGGGCTGGCGCTTCGCCGAGATGGCGCGGTTGAACTGGCTCGCCTGGTAGTCGCGCCCGCCGACGAGCGCGCGCACCGCGCCGGTGCCGTCGATCGCCACCAGCGCGCCCTGCGACACGCCGAACGACTTGCCGCTCTTGTCGAGCGCCTCGCTGAGCGCCTTGCCGGCCGTCGCCTCCAGATGCGGATCGATCGTCGTCTCGACGATGACGTCCTGCTCGAGCGCGCCGACGACATCCGGCACCTGGTCGGCGACCCAGTCGGCGACGTAGCGACCAGCGCCACCCTCGCCCTCGGACTGCGCCTTGACGGTGATCGAAGCGGCTTCCTTCTGCTGCGCGGCCGTGATGAAGCCGGACTCGCGCATGGCGCCGAGCACGACATTGGCGCGCGCATTGGCGGCGTCGGGATCGCTGCTCGGAGCGAAACGCGACGGCGCCTTGAGCAGGCCGGCGAGGATCGCCGCCTCCTTCAGCGAGATGTCGCGGGCCGACTTGCCGAAATAGCGCCGCGACGCCGCATCGACGCCATAGGCGCCGGCGCCGAGATAGACGCGGTTCAGATAGGACTCCATGATCTGCGCCTTGGAGTATTTGCTCTCCAGCCACAGCGCCATGATCGCTTCCTGGATCTTGCGGTCCATGGTGCGTTCCGGCTTCAGGAACAGGTTCTTGGCCAGCTGCTGCGTCACCGTCGAGCCGCCCTGGACGACATCGCCGGAGCGGAAATTGACGTAGGCCGCGCGCAGCAGGCCGAACGGATCGACGCCGAAATGGCTGTAGAAGCGCCGGTCCTCGATGGCGATGACCGCCTGGCTCAGATAGGGCGGCAGCTCGTCGATGCGGACGGATTCGCCGCCGGTGTCGCCGCGATTGGCGATCAGAGTGCCGTCATTGGCGAGGATCTTGATGTTGGGCGGCCGCTTCGGCACGGCCCAATTGGCCGTCGAGGGCAGCTGCGTGGCGAAATAGGCGATGGTGCCGCCGAGCGCCACCGTGCCCCAGAACATCAGGATCAGCGCCCATTTGATGCTGCCGCGAATGAAGCGGCCGAGGCCGGAGCCGCCGCCGGAACGCTTGCGGCCGCGCGCGCGCCCCTTCTTGCGGGACGGGGCACGGCGGCTGGATTTCGAGCGACGGGAATCGGCCATGGGGTCATCTTCATCGAGATCGATGAATTCCGCATCCTCAATGTCGGCGTCGAAGGTTTCCGGCTCGACCCCGCGTTTGCGCCGTTCGCCGGCGCCCAGTTCCGGCTCGCGCCGCGTCCGCCCCTTGCGGTCGGCCGTGCCGTCGATCTCGGGCGCGCCGAGCTTCGGCGCGTCCGCTGCGGTGGCGCGCCGGCCACGGCCTGCCCGGGGCGTCTCGTCCGGGTCGTCCCAGCGCGGCTCGGCGCGACCGGTCTCTTCCCAGGCGGGCTCGTCGTCCCAGCCCGGCTCGTTCGCCCCCGCGGCGCGGCCAAAGGCGGGTTCGCTGCGCTCGTCGACGGTCCGATCGGCCTCGCTCGAACGCTCGCGGGCCCGCTCGGCGCGACCGCGACCAAACCGCGTCTCCGAACGGCCGCCGGCGGGACGATCGTCCTCGCCGAGCCGGATGTCGAACGCGCCCGGCTCCGCATCCTGTTGCGTGTCGAGCACCGGTTCGATCCGATCTCGCCCCGGAATCGGTCTCGCCATGCTTGTTTCGTCTTCCACAAAAAGGTCAAGAAAGCGCTAATCGCGCAGGATGTCGGGCCCGAATGCCCGACGAATACGGCGATTTGAGGGGAATTGCCTCCCCCCGCCACCGATCCGAAGTGGAACAGGCAACCTCATCCACAACCGCGCGTTCCCCCTGTGACCCGCTTAACAGCGCCGGAGGCCCGAAGCTGCGACATTCCGCTGCGACAGGCGGTCGTTCGGAGACAACGGCAATGGCACAGGCAGCGAGACAGATTTCGGACAGCAACGCGACGATCCGCGTCGCCGCGACGCTCGCGGCCGCCGTCGCGCTCGTCGCCCTCGTCGGGGCCAAGCTGCCGGTCGACGCCGCCTCGGCACTTGCCAGCCTGGCGCCGATCGCGCTGATGATATCCGCCTTCATGGCGGGGGCGCTCGCCGCCACCCGCGTCGCCGCGCTCAGGCGGCGGCCGGTGCTCGGCGCGGCGGCGCTGACCGGCCTCGCCCCCTTCGCGCCGATCCTGCCGGCGCCCGAGCACTGGGCGCTCTTCGCCGCCTTCGGCATTTTCGGGCTGATGATCGCCGGCAGCCTCGGCGCTGTCATCGCTGCCTTCTCCCGCGAGCGGCTCGCGAGCCTCGGCGGCGCGACGGGCCTCGGCCTGATCGGCGCGATCGCCGTCGGCGCCGGCCTCGCGGCTGGGCCGACGATGCAGCTCGTGCTCGGCCTCACCGGCGTCGTCGCCTGCCTCGCGATCGCCAGCGTCGTCGCCACGGCGCCCGCCGCCGCCCGCTAGCCGCGATTTGGCAGGGGCATGATGATTGGCAGGGGCTTGGCAGGAGAACCGGCTGGGATCGTGACGCGCGCTGTAGCCAAATCGGCGCCTCGCGGGCATAGTCCGCGCATGTCAGAAACGCTCGCTCCCGCCATCGTCTCGCGCCCCGTCCAGAAAGGCGACCACGTCTTCCTGGTGGACGGCTCGTCCTACATCTTCCGCGCCTACCACGCGCTGCCGCCGCTGACGCGCAAGTCGGACGGCCTGCCGGTCGGCGCCGTCGCCGGCTTCTGCAACATGCTGTGGCGGCTGCTCAAGGACGCGAACGAGACCGGCGTCAAGCCGACGCATCTCGCCGTCATCTTCGACCATTCCTCGACCACCTTCCGCAACGCGCTCTACGACCAGTACAAGGCGCAGCGGCCGGAGCCGCCGGAAGACCTGCGCCCGCAATTCGGCCTGATCCGGAAGGCAGTCGTCGCCTTCAACGTGCCGTCGATCGAGCAGGAAGGTTTTGAGGCCGACGATTTGATCGCGACCTATACCAAGCAGGCGGTGGCCGCCGGGGCCGACGTCACCATCGTCGCCTCCGACAAGGACCTGATGCAGCTGATCCAGCCCGGCGTGCTGATGCTCGACACGATGAAGGGCAAGACGATCGGCCGCGACGAGGTGATCGAGAAATTCGGCGTGCCGCCGGAGAAGGTCGTCGACGTGCAGGCGCTCGCCGGCGACTCGGTCGACAACGTGCCGGGCGTCCCCGGCATCGGCATCAAGACGGCGGCGCAGCTGATCGAGACCTATGGCGACCTCGAAACGCTGCTCGCCCGCGCCGAGGAAATCAAGCAGCCGAAGCGGCGCGAGGCGCTGATCGCCAATGCCGAGCTCGCGCGCATCTCGATGCGGCTGGTGACGCTCGATTGCGACGTGCCGGTCAACGAGCCGATCGACCGGCTCGGCGTCCGCCCCGTCGTCGGCGAGCAGCTGATCTCGTTCCTGAAGGCGATGGAGTTCACGACGCTGACCGGCCGCGTCGCCGCGGCGACCGGCGTCGAATCCGGCGCCGTCGAGGCGAATGACGCGCTGATCGCCAAAGGCCGCGAAACGGCTCCCGCAGCAATCGGCCCCGATGGCGCGCCGCAGCCGGCGATCGAGGACATTGGCGGGCTGACGCCGGCAAGCCTCGCCGCTGCCCGCGCTAGCGCCGTCAAGGCGATCCCGTTCTCGCATTCCGGCTACGAGACGATCACGACGGAAGACAGGCTCTGGGCCTGGGTGGCGCGCGCCACCGAGCTCGGCGTCGTCGCCGTCGACACCGAGACCACCTCGCTCGATCCGATGCAGGCGGAGCTGGTCGGCGTCTCGCTCGCCATCGCGCCGAACGAGGCCTGCTATATCCCGCTGGCGCATCGCGGCGAGGGCGACGGCCTGTTCACGGAAGGGCTCATCGAAGGCCAGCTCGACATCCGCACGGCGCTCGCCATCCTGAAGCCGCTGCTCGAGGACCGCGCCGTGCTCAAGGTGGCGCAGAACCTCAAATATGACTGGCTGATGCTCGCCCGCTACGGCATCGACACGGCGCCGTTCGACGACACCATGCTGATTTCCTACGTGCTCGACGCCGGGCGCGGCACGCATGGCATGGACCCGCTGTCGGAGAAATGGCTCGGCCACAAGCCGATCTCCTTCGACGACGTCACCGGCAAGGGCAAGGCGCGCATCACCTTCGACCGCGTGCCGATCGAGCGCGCCAGCGAATATGCCGCCGAGGACGCCGACGTCACGCTGCGGCTCTGGCAGGTCCTGAAGCCCCGCCTCGCCGCCGAGGGCATGGCGACCGTCTACGAGACGCTGGAGCGGCCGATGGTGCCGGTGCTAGCCTCGATGGAGCGGCGCGGCATCTCGATCGACCGCGCCATCCTCTCGCGCCTCTCCGGCGAGTTCGCCCAGAAGGCGGGCGCGCTGGAGGCCGAGATCCAGGAACTGGCCGGCCAGCCCTTCAATGTCGGCTCGCCGAAGCAGCTCGGCGACATCCTGTTCGGCGTCATGGGGTTGCCGGGCGGCACGAAGACGGCGACCGGCGCCTGGGCGACCGGCGCCAGCATCCTCGAGGACCTGGCCGAGCAGGGCCACGCGCTGCCGCAGAAGATCCTGGACTGGCGCCAGCTCTCCAAGCTGCGCTCGACCTATACCGATGCGCTGCCGACCTATCTGCATCCCGAGACCAAGCGCGTCCACACCTCCTACGCGCTGGCCGCGACGACGACGGGCCGCCTGTCCTCGTCCGAGCCGAATTTGCAGAACATCCCGGTCCGCACCGAAGCGGGGCGCAAGATCCGCGCCGCCTTCATCGCCGATCCCGGCCACAAGCTGGTCTCGGCCGACTATTCGCAGATCGAACTGCGGCTGCTCGCCGAGATCGCCGACATCCCGCAGCTGAAGCACGCCTTCGCCGAGGGCATCGACATTCACGCGCTGACGGCGTCCGAGATGTTCGGCGTGCCGGTCGAGGGCATGCCGTCCGAGGTGCGCCGCCGCGCCAAGGCGATCAATTTCGGCATCATCTACGGCATCTCGGCTTTCGGCCTCGCCAACCAGCTATCGATCGCCCGCGAGGAAGCCGGCGCCTACATCAAGCGCTATTTCGAGCGCTTCCCGGGCATCCGCGACTACATGGAGGAGACGAAGCGGATCTGCCGCGATTTGGGCTATGTGACGACCCTGTTCGGCCGCCGCTGCCACTATCCGGAGATCGCGTCGAAGAACGCCTCGATCCGCGCCTTCAACGAGCGCGCCGCCATCAATGCGCGCCTGCAGGGCACGGCGGCCGATATCATTCGCCGCGCCATGATCCGCGTCGAGCCGGCGCTGGAGGCGGCGGGCCTCAACGCCCGCATGCTGCTGCAGGTCCACGACGAACTGATCTTCGAGGTGCCGGATGCCGAGGTCGAGCCGACGCTGGCGCTCGTCACCCGCGTGATGGAGAACGCGCCGTCGCCGGCCGTCTCGCTCAGCGTGCCCTTGAACGTCGACGCCCGCGCCGCCGACAACTGGGACGAGGCGCACTGATCCCCTCCCCCTTGCGGGGAGGGTTAGGGAGGGGGTACCGGCTCCGCCCTCTCCGGAGAGGATCGCTCGAAGCACACCCTCCCAACACCGAGGTGGCACCCCCACCCCGGCCCTCCCCACAAGGGGGAGGGAGAAGGGGAGCCCCTCTACCGCCGCGCCGTCTCCTCGGCGCGGCCGCGGCCGAATTTCTGGCGCTTGAAGGTGACGTCGACCGAGCCGACCTTCATGCCGAGCGTCGAGATCACGCCATTGTTGGTGATGGTGTTGCGGCCCGTTCGGCGGATCGTGTCCTCGAAATGCAGCTGCAGCTTGCCGCCGTCCCGGCCGCGCGTGATCAAATCGTAGGACATGCGGATGCGGTCGTCCTCGACGCGGACGGCGGCCTCGCCGACGACGTCCTGCCGCGTGCCGACATAGGTGTCCGGGCCGGTGCGGCGGAAGCGCCAGGTGCGGCGGTCGAGCGAGCCATTGTCGAAGCGGAAGACCTGGTCGAGGATGAAATCCTCGCCGCTGCGGCGTCCGTTGGTGGTGACGACGAAGCCGCGGTCGACGCCGGCGAGACGGCTCTTGAACCGGCCGACGCCGGTCGCCTGGCCGCGAAACGCCTCTTCCAGCGTCTGCCCGGCGGCGATCGTCGGTCCGCCCGCGCCACAGGCGAGAAGCAGGACCAGGCCGGCAAGACGAAGCGCGATCTTCATGGGTGAGGCCCCCGGCATGCGCCAGATGTCATGCCGGGTAGTCTAGAGCCATTCATCGTTTCGTGGAAACGACGAAAGGCTCTCGCGATTTGTTGGGTCGCGTTTTCTTCACGCGAACCGGCATCCGCTTCGCTCGAAAACGCTCTGGCCTGAGATTTCCGGTGCGTCAGCCCGTCGCGACGTTGGCGGCGGCGCAGCTCTCCGTCAGCACGGCATAGAGGGCCGCCTGGTCGCCGGAAGCGCGCAGCTTGTTGGCGAGGCCCGGCTCGCGCAGCAGGCGGGCGATGCGGGCGAGCGCCTTCAGGTGGTCGGCGCCGGCATTCTCCGGCGCGAGCAGCAGGAAGATCAGGTCGACGGGCTGGTCGTCGAGCGATTCGAAGTCGATCGGCTTAGGCAGGCGCGCGAACACGCCGTGGATGCGGGTCAGCGCCGCCAGCTTGCCGTGCGGGATGGCGATGCCGTTGCCGACACCGGTCGAGCCCAGCCGTTCACGCTGCAGCAGCGTGTCAAAGATCTGCCGTTCGTCGAGACCGGTCAGTTTCGCGGCCTTTTCGGCCAGTTCCTGAAGAACCTGCTTCTTGCCATTGGCTTTCAGGGCCGGGACGATGCCGTCCGGGCTGATCAGATCACTGAGGTCCATGACTTGGTTCAAAATGCCTCGTTCAAACCTTTGGTCCGAGACCCGTCGTTCGGCGCGCTCCCCGAGCGCGCCGAAGCTTCTTTCCGAGTTTACGCGGAATTAACTACCGACGGAATCCCCTTTGCCGGCCTGCGCCGGGTCGATCCACCCAATATTGCCGTCGCGACGGCGATAGACGACGTTAACGCCGCCATGGCCGGCGTGCCGAAACACGACGACCTGTGATTCTGCGAGATCCATGGCCATCACCGCGCCGGAGACGGACATCATCCGGAGCGCCTTGGTTTCCTCGGCGATCACCATGGGCTTGTAGTCCTCTGCCAGTTCCTCGTCCTCGTCGGGCGTCGCCGCGAGGACCGTGTAATTGGCATCCAATTCGGCCGCGCCATTGCGCTGCTCGTTGTAATGATGGTCCTTCAACTTGCGCTTGTAGCGCCGCAACTGCTTCTCGATCCGATCCGCCGCCTGCTCGAAGGTCGGGTAAATCTCGTGGCCGCGTCCCTCGGCGTGGAGATCGGCCCCACTGTCGAGATGCAGCGCGCAATCGACGCGATAGCCGGTGCCATCGCGCTCGAGGACCACACGGCCCGAATACCCACCAACAAAGAACTTCCCGATCGCGTCGCCAACCCGGCCTTCCACATGCGTGCGGTAGGCGTCACTGATATCGATATTCTTACCGGAGATGCGCAGAGACATGGACTTCTCGTACCCCTTGGTCGTCGTTGCGATCCGAGGCTCGCCCACCGCCTAGACGTCGAGCAAGCCCCGTCGGGCACGTCGCGTTCCGGCTCTCCCAAGGCCTACCAGACTTGAACCGGGCTTCTCCGGCTCAGAGGCCCCGGTCGCCATTGGCGCCGCGCCCTTCTAGTGACAGCGTGCCGGGAAGTCAAGAAAGGCGCCCGGCAGACACCATCATGTCTTGGACTTGGTCATCCGTCGAGCCCAAGGCAAGGGTAGATGCCTAAACTTTAAGACACGAGAAGCGCTTGCTTTTCCCGCCGTCTTTGCACCGAAGACGGAATCCGCAACGCTTCGCGGTACTTCGCGACAGTCCGTCGCGCAATGTCGATGCCGCCGTCGCGCAGGATCTTGACCAGCGCATCGTCGGAAAGAACCTCGTCTGCCGCTTCCGCGTCGATCAGCGCCTTGATGCGATGGCGGACCGCCTCGGCGGAATGCGCCTCGCCGCCCTCGGAGGAGGCGATCGAGGCGGTGAAGAAATATTTGAGTTCGAACACGCCGCGCGGCGTCGCCATGTATTTGTTCGAGGTGACGCGCGACACCGTCGATTCATGCATCTCGATCGCCTCGGCGACCGTCTTCAGGTTGAGGGGGCGGAGATGCGCCACGCCATGCGCGAGGAAGCCGTCCTGCTGGCGGACGATCTCGCTCGCCACCTTGAGGATCGTCCGCGCCCGCTGGTCGAGGCTCTTCACCAGCCAGTTCGCCGTCTGCAGGCATTCGCTGAGATAGGCGCGGTCCTCGCCCTTGGCCTGGCGCGCGACGTTGGCGTAGTAGCGCTGGTTGACCAGCACGCGCGGCAGCGTCTCGGTGTTGAGCTCGATCCGCCAGCTGCCATCCGGCGCCGCGCGGACCACGACGTCCGGCACCACCGGCTGGATCGGCGCCGAGCCGAAGGCGCTGCCGGGCTTCGGATCGAGCGCGCGCAGCTCGCGCAGCATCTCGGCCAGATCCTCGTCGTCGACGCCGCAGATCCGCTTCAGCATGGCGAAATCGCGTCGCGCGACGAGATCGAGATGCCGCACGAGCGTCGCCATCGCCGGATCGAAGCGGTTGAGATCGCGCAGCTGGATCGCCAGGCATTCGGCGAGATCGCGGCCGCAGACGCCGGAGGGCTCGAAGGTCTGCAGGATGGCAAGCACCGCCGAGACCTCGGCCACGGGCGCGCCGAGGCGCTGCGCGATCGCCTCCACGCTGCCGCGCATATAGCCGGCCTCGTCGACCTCGTCGATCAGCGCCTGGCCGATCAGCCGCCGCGTCGGATCGGTGACGGCGAGGCCGAGCTGGTCGCCGAGCAGGCCCGCGAGCGATTTCTGCTCGGCGACGAAGGCCTCGAGATTGTAGTCGTCGGCGCTGACCGAATGGCGCTCCGACGGCATCGACCAGGGGTCGACGGGCGGTGGCGCGGCCGCTTCGCCGGAAGCGGCGCCGTGGTCGTCGGGAAAGACATTGGCGAGATCGGTATCGAGGCGGGCGGCGATGGCGTCCGGCGAGACCTCCAGCCGCGTCTCCAGCCAGTCCGGGCGCTCGTCGGCGACGTCGCGCGCCACGGCGCGGTCCTCGACCGCGTCGGCGTCGCTCCCCGACGGCAGGGCGATGCTGGCAGCGCTGTCCCGGTCGTCGCGCTCGAGCATGGGATTGCGCTCGAGCTCGGCATCGACATAGGCGACGAGATCGAGATTGGAGAGCTGCAGCAGCTTGATGGCTTGCATCAGCTGCGGCGTCATCACCAGCGACTGGCTCTGCCTCAGCAGGAGTTTCTGTGAAAGAGCCATTGTTCGGCGGCGGATCCCGGTGCGGCGCGGCAAGCCTTGCTACAAGAGGATCTTGGTACAAGACTTGCTTGGTTCACCCACTTGGTATCGCAAGCCGCTCCGGCATCAAAGCGTAAACTGCTCGCCGAGATAGAGCCGTCGCACGTCCGGGCTGGCGACGATGTCCTCCGGCCGCCCTTCCATCAACACTTCGCCGGCGTGGATGATGTAGGCGCGGTCGATCAGGCCGAGCGTCTCGCGCACGTTGTGGTCGGTGATCAGCACACCGATGCCGCGCTGGGTCAAGTGGCGCACCAGCGTCTGGATGTCGCCGACGGCGATCGGATCGATGCCGGCGAAGGGCTCGTCGAGCAGCATGAAGGCCGGGCGGCTCGCCAGCGCCCGGGCGATCTCGCAGCGCCGCCGCTCGCCGCCGGAGAGCGCGATGGCGGGCGATTTGCGCAGATGGCTGATGTGGAACTCCGCCAGCAGCGAATCGAGCTCCTCGTCGCGCTTGTGGCGATCCGGCTCGACCACCTCCAGCACGGCGCGGATGTTCTGCTCGACGGTCATGCCGCGGAAGATCGAGGTCTCCTGCGGCAAATAGCCGATGCCGAGCCGGGCGCGCCGGTACATCGGCATCTGCGTGACGTCGTTGCCGTCGAGCTCGATGCGGCCGTGGTCGGCGGCGACCAGGCCGGTGATCATGTAGAAGATCGTCGTCTTGCCGGCGCCGTTCGGGCCGAGCAGGCCGACCGCCTCGCCGCGCGAGACCGCGAGGCTGGCCGAATGAACAACGCGGCGGCGGCGATAGCTCTTGCCGAGGCCATGCGCGACGAGCCAGCCGGGCCCGCCGGCGTCCTGCGCGTAGCGGGTCACCTGCGGCTCGATTTCACGAGGCGCGCCAGCGGCTGCCGTCGACCCGTTATTGAAAAGGCGCGAAAAAATCACCGGCGCTCCGTGCGATGGTCCGGCGCGCGGCCGTCCCTGTCCTCAGGCAGATCCCGGACGGGATCCGTTCCAACCCGCTCAGGGCGCCTTGCCGGGCGCGCCCGGCGTGGAGCCCGGCGTGAAGATGCCGCGGATGCGGGCACCCGGCGTCTGGTCGACGCGGGCGCGGCCGGTCGTCATGTCCCAGGTCAGCTTGTTGCCGGTGATGACGTTCGGGCCCTGGCTGAGGACGACATTGCCGGAGAGCGTCACCAGCTTGCCGACCATGTCGACGACGGCGGTGTCGCCGGTCGCGGTCTGCTGGCCGGAATTCACATAGACCTTGCCGCTCGCCTCGATGCGGGTGAAGCTTCCGGCGCCGGGCAGCGTGCCTTCCAGCGCCGACGGCTCTTCCTTCGCCGCGGCAGCCTTGGTGTCCGCGGCCTTGGCATTGCCAGCCTTGGCGTCCGCAACCTTGGCGTCTGCGGCCTTGGCGCCATCCGTCGCATCGGCGCCGGCGGCCGGCTTCGAGGCGGTCGAGAAGATCGAGATCTTGCCTGCCTTCAGCACGCTGTCGCCGCGCGTCACGGTGACGTTGCCGGTGAAGGTCGAAATCCGCTGGCCGTCCTTCTCGACGACGTCGAGCGAATCCGCCTCGACGTTGACGGGGCCCTTCTGGCCGGTCTGGAAGCCCTTGAACAGGTCGCCGGAAGACTGAGCCCGCGCCTCGACGGCGCCGAAGGCCATCGGCAGGAATGCGAGCGCGAGGAGAAGGCGGCGGTGGGACAATCTTGTCATTCGATCACCGAAGGTGCGGCGGGCTGCGGGGAAGGCGATTCGGCAGGGGCGGTATACGTCACCTTGACCCCGTTTCGGAACATAACACGCTTGCCGCGATCCTGTACCTCGACGCTGTTCGCCAGGATGCGGCTGCCCTGGGCGCTGAAATCGATCGGCTTGTCGGAGCGCATCGTCCCCGCCTTCATGTCGATGTCAGCCGATTGCAGCGTCCCGTCGATGCCGGTCGAGGTCTTGAGCTTGATTGCCTTGTCGAGGAAGAGGCGCTGCGTATCGGCATAATAGGTGCCGGTCGTGGCATCGACCTTGGCGGTATCGTCATTGCCGATGCCGATGGTGGCGCCGATCTTCTGCAGCGTGACGACCTTGGTGTTCTCGAGCGACTGCTCGGCCCGGTCGGCCTTCAGCTCGTAGGCGCGGCCATTGTTGGTGTAGCCCGAGACATGCGGGCTCTCCATCACCACGGCGTTGTTGGTGACGTCGATCGAGCCGAACGACACGCCTTCCGGCAGGCTGGGCACGAAATAGGTGAACAGGAAGAAGCCGCCGGCGACCAGGACGCTGACGGTCGGCAGCGCGATCTTCAGGATGCGGACGAAGACGCTGTGGCGCCGGGCCGCGCGATACCGTGCGTCGACGCCGTCGCGGACGTCCACGAACTGTCCGGGCCCGGGGGCTGACCAGGTGGGGTCAGTCGTCGCTCTCATGCCATCTCCGCTCTGATGCCTTTTGCCGCCGCTCGATCGCAGGCGATACCAATTCCGTCACAGGCGATACCAATATGGATATTTGGCGACGCAAACCAAGGCGGGCGGCAAATCGGCCGCAGTCACTCAGGAATGCGCGAAGATATCTTCTTCTGGCCAACCCGCAAGATCGAGCGCCGCGCGGGTCGGCAGGAAGCGGAAGCAGGCCTCGGCCAGTTCGGTCCGCTTCTCGCGCGCCAGGCGCTCGTCGAGCTTCGCCTTCAGCGCATGCAGATAGAGCACGTCGGAGGCGGCATAGGCGAGCTGCGCGTCGGAGAGCTTCTCCGCCGCCCAGTCGGAGCTCTGCTGCTGCTTCGACAGATCGACGTCGAGCAGTTCCTTGACCAGGTCCTTGAGGCCGTGCCGGTCGGTATAGGTGCGGGTCAGGCGCGAGGCGATCTTGGTGCAGTAGACCGGCGCGACCTCGATGCCGAAGGTGTTTCCGAGCACGGCGACGTCGAAGCGGGCGAAATGGAAGATCTTGGTGACGGCCGGGTCGGTCAGAAGCTTGACGAGGTTCGGCGCTTCCTTCTGGCCCGGCGCGATCTGGACGACGTCGGCCGAGCCGTCGCCGGCGGAAAGCTGCACGACGCATAGACGGTCGCGATGCGGGTTGAGCCCGAGCGTCTCGGTATCGATCGCAACGGATGCGCCGTAGCGGGCGAGATCGGGCAGGTCGCCGCGATGCAGGCGGATCGTCATGACAGAAAATTTCCCCAGATGCCGGAAGCGTTTGCGTTTTCCTAACGAAGCATATCGACTTCTGCAATGACGCAGGTCACAGCCGACGGGCCGCATGTCATGGCCCGGGCGGACGGAGGAATATGACAATGAGCTATCTCGCAGGCGAACCGGCGACGGAAAAGGTCCGCTGGGGCATCCTGAGCACGGCCCGCATCGCGCGCCAGCGCGTCGTGCCGGCGATGCTGAAGAGCCCGTCGACGGAGATCGTCGCGGTCGCGTCGCGCTCGCTGGAGAATGCCCGCAACTTCGCCTCCGCCTTCGACATTCCGCGCGCCTATGGCTCGTACCAGGAACTGATCGACGATCCCGAGATCGACGCCATCTACAACGCGCTGCCGAACCATCTGCATGTCGAGACGACGCTCGCCGCGGCGGAAAAGGGCAAGCACGTGCTCTGCGAGAAGCCGATCGGCCTCGATCTCGCCGACGCGCTGCGCCTGAAGGCGGCGCCGCAGGGCGTGCTGATCGGCGAGGCCTTCATGATCCGCCACCACCCGCAATGGCAGGCGGTCGCCGACATCGTCGCCTCCGGCCGGATCGGCCCGGTCAAGGCGGTGCAGACCTTCTTCTCGTTCCTGAACGTCGATCCCGCCAACATCCGCAACCGCCCCGAGACCGGCGGCGGCGCCATGCTCGACATCGGCTGCTACGCCATCGCCTCGGCGCGGCTGATCTTCGGCGCCGAGCCCGTCCGCGTGCAGGCGCTGATCGACCGCGATCCGGTCATGGGCACCGACCGCTCCGCCGCCATCCTCGCCGATTTCGGCGACGGCCGGCAGTTCAGCGCCCAGCTCTCGACCCAGGCCTTCCGCTTCCAGCGCGTCGGCATCGTCGGCACCGAGGGCCGCATCGAGCTGGATACGCCGTTCTCGGCGCCGACCGACGAGACGTCGCGGATCCTCCTCGACGTGCACGGCCCCGGCCAGCCGGTCGAGAAGATCACCTTCCCGCCGGTCGACCAGTACGCCCTGCAGGCCGAGGCGTTCTCGCGCGCGGTGCGGGGGACGGGTCCCTGGCGCTACGGCCTCGACGACGCGCTCGCCAACATGGCGGTGCTCGACGCGCTGTTCCGTTCGGAGCGCTCGGGAAACTGGGAGAAACCCTGACCTTTGCCGCTTCGGGCCGACGGATTGTCGCTGCCCTTCCCCCGTTCTTGAAGCCGGCTCCAGGGACAACCATATTGGGGTCGCGGGAATTCTCCCGTCGGATGCCTCCTCGAGGGTCCGCTGACAAGGTCGCTTAGTGAAAGGACTTTGTGGATGTCGCGCGTTTCCGCGTTCTCCAGTCCGCTGCTTCTCGGATTCGACGAGATCGAACGAGCTCTCGATCGGGTCGCGAAGGCATCGGGCGACGGGTATCCGCCCTACAATATCGAGCGGATCAACAAGACCGACATGCGCGATGAGTGCCTGCGGATCACGCTGGCCGTTGCCGGGTTCTCCCGCGACGCGCTCGAGGTGACCGTGGAAGAGAACCAACTCGTCATTCGCGGTCGCCAGACTGACGAGCGCGAGCGGATCTACCTTCACCGCGGCATCGCGGCACGACAGTTCCAGAAGACCTTCGTGCTGGCCGACGGGATCGAGATCATCTCGGCGGAGTTGAAAGATGGACTGCTTGCGATCGACCTGGCCCGGCCCACGCCGGAACGGATAGTCCGCAAGATCGAGATCGGCGTTCGCGACTGAGGTCGCCGGTCCTCTCGCTCGAATTGAGGAGATCAATCATGACTAACCGTATCACCATGTCTCCTGAGAATTTCGCCGGCCTCGGCAATGGCCAGATCGCCTATGTGAAGGCGATCCAGTCGGAGAACATCCGCGAACTTTTCCCCGATGCGCCCGAAATCGCGCCGGGACAGAAGTTCTGGGCTTTGCTTGACGCGCGCGGCACGCCGCTCATGATTTCCGACAGCCGCGAGGCGATCGTCATGAACGCGCACGAAAACGATCTCGAGACGGTCAGCCTGCAATAGGCTCCTGCCACGCCGCGCCCCCATCGCGGTGTCCCTGAAGTGAACTGCCCCTGATCGCTGGTTTGGGCATCGGATATTCCCCCTTTCGCGGGCGGAATCCGGTGCCTTCGCCGTTTTTGGGGGGTGTCACGGTGCGCTGGGTCGCCAGAACCATGCTCCCGAACTGCATTCCCAAACCCCGACCATCATCCTGAGGTGCCCGGCAAAGCCGGGCCTCGAAGGAGGGTCCAGGGAACGCCCATGGGGGTGGCGGATCCCTCCGATGTCCCCGACTTCATCCGCAGACCAGAGTGCCCCGCTGGATCCTCCTTCGAGGCTTCGCTGACGCGAAGCACCTCAGGATGATGGCGGAGCCTGTCGATAGCTGAACCCCTGCCTTCCGCGTCGCCACCGGCACGGACAAAGAAAAGCCGCCCGGACTCGCATCCGGGCGGCTTTTTATTTCAAAGGCAGAGCCTTACGAGCGCAGCACGCCCGCCGTCGCCTTGCCGACCTGGGCGACGATCTTGGCCGAGACGGCCTCGATCTCCTCATCGGTCAGCGTCTTCTGCGTCGGTCGCAGCGTCACCTCGATGGCGACAGACTTCTTGTCGGCGCCGAGCGACGCGCCCTCGAACACGTCGAACACCGAGACGGCGGAGATCAGCCCCTTGTCGGCGCCCTGCGCCGCCTTGACCAGCTTGGCCGCCTCGACCTTGCGATCGACGACGAAGGCGAAGTCGCGCGTCACCGGCTGGTAGGGCACCAGCTCGAGCGGCGATTTCGTCTTGGTCGGGCGGGCGCGCGGCGCCGGAATGGCGTCGAGCAGGATCTCGAAGCCGACCAGCGGGCCGTCGACGTCGAGCGCCTCCAGCACGGACGGGTGCAGCTCGCCGAACCAGCCGATGACGTTCTGGGGCCCAAGCTGGATCGTGCCGGAGCGGCCCGGATGGAACCAGGCCGGCGCACCGGCGACGATCTGGAACTTGTCCACCGGCGCGCCGAGCGCGTCGAGGAGCGCCAGCGCATCGGCCTTGGCGTCGAAGACGGAGACCGCCGGCGCCTTGCCCTGCCAGTGCCGGCCGGCGCCATTCACCGTCGCCGTGGCGCGGCGAATGCCGGTCGCGGATGTCAGCTGGTCGGCCGGCTTGGTGCCGCGGAAGATCTGGCCGACTTCGAAGAGAGCAAGATCGGCGACGCCGCGGTCGGCATTGCGCTGCGAGGCGAGCAGCAGGCCGGGCAGCAGGCTCGGCCGCATGTCCGACATGTCGGTCGAGATCGGATTGGCGAGCGTCAGTTCCGGCTTGCCGCCGCCGAACGCTTCGGCCACCGGCTTCGCGACGAACGACCACGTCACCGCCTCGACCAGGCCGCGTGCGGCGAGCGCCCGCTTGGCGCGGCGGGTGCGGGTCTGCGCCAGAGTCAGCACCGGCTTGGAGACGTTTTCCGACTTCGGCAGCGGCGTCGACGGCACGCGGTCGACGCCGAGGATGCGCATGACTTCCTCGACCAGATCGGCCTTGCCGTCGACATCCGGACGCCAGGACGGCACGCCGACGGTCAGCACCGGCGCATCGCCGGAAACCGTGAAGCCGAGCGCCGTCAGCACCCGGCGGATTTCTTCCTCGCTCGGATCGATGCCGGCGAGGCGCTTCACTTCCGAAATCGGGAAGGCGAGCACCAGATGCGGCTCCGGCGCTGCGCCGGTCACGACGATCTCGCTCGCCTCGCCGCCGCAAAGCTCCTGCACCAGGCGGGTAGCGAGCTCGAGGCCCGGTAGCATGAAGGCCGGATCGACGCCGCGCTCGAAGCGGTAGCGCGCATCCGAATGGATGCCGAGCTTGCGGCCGGTCTGGGCGATGTTGAGCGGCTCCCACAGCGCCGATTCGATCAGCACGTCGACCGTGTTTTCGTCGCAGCCGGAGGCCTCGCCGCCCATGATGCCGCCGAGCGATTCCAGGCCGTTGTCGTCGGCGATGACGCAGATCGACGGATCGACGGCATAGGTCTTGCCGTCAAGCGCCAGCAGGCTCTCGCCTTCCCGGCCCCGGCGGACGATCAGGTCGCCCTTGACCTTGGCGGCGTCGAAGACGTGCAGCGGCCGGCCGCGATCGAAGGTCAGGTAGTTGGTGATGTCGACCAGCGCGTTGATCGGACGCAGTCCGATGGCGCGCAGCTGGCGCTGCATCCATTCCGGCGACGGGCCGTTCTTGACGCCGCGCACCAGGCGGAGCGCGAAGGCGGGGGTGAGCGGCGGCGTATCGCCGAACTCGAAGTGGACGGCGACCGGCGACGGGAATTTGCCTTCGACCGGGGCGACCGAACGATCCTTCAGCTGGCCCAGGCCTGCCGCCGCCAGATCGCGGGCGACGCCGTGGATGCCGAGGCAGTCCGGGCGGTTCGGCGTGATGGCGATGTCGATGACGGGATCGCCGAGGCCGGCATATTCGGCGTAAGGCTGCCCGACCGGGGCATCGGCCGGCAGCTCGATGATGCCGTCATGGTCCTCGGAGAGCTCCAGCTCGGCGGCCGAGCACAGCATGCCGTGGCTCTCAACGCCGCGGATGGTGCCGACGGTGAGCGTGATGTCCTTGCCGGGGATGTAGGTGCCGGCCGGCGAGAAGACGCTCTTCATGCCGGTGCGGGCGTTCGGCGCGCCGCAGACGACCTGCACCGGTTCGCCCGAACCGGTATCGACCATGCAGACGCGCAGGCGATCGGCGTTCGGATGCTGAACCGCCGAGACGACATAGGCGATGGTGAAGGGCGCGAGCGCCTTGGCCTTGTCCTCGACGCTCTCGACCTCGAGGCCGACGCGGGTCAGCGCATCGGTGATCTCGTCGAGCGAGGCGGTGGTCTCAAGATGCTCCTTGAGCCAGGAAAGCGTGAATTTCATGGGTCTTTCCTTTACGAGCTCAGGCCGCCGACGAGCGTCGGGAGATCCAGCGGACGGAAGCCGTAATGGTTCAGCCAGCGCTGATCGGCGTCGAAGAAGGCGCGCAGGTCCGGCATGCCGTATTTCAGCATGGCGATGCGGTCGATGCCCATGCCGAAGGCGAAGCCCTGGTAGACGTCGGGATCGAGGCCGGCGAACCGGATGACGTTCGGATGGACCATGCCGCAGCCGAGGATCTCGAGCCAGTCGTCGCCCTCGCCGAAGCGCACCTCGTTGCCGACCCGCTTGCAGCGGATATCGACTTCCATCGACGGCTCGGTGAACGGGAAGAAGGACGGACGCATGCGCATCTCGACCTTGTCGACCTCGAAGAAGGCGCGGCAGAACTCTTCCAACAGCCACTTCAGATGGCCGATATGGCTCGACGTGTCGATCACCAGGCCCTCGACCTGGTGGAACATCGGCGTATGGGTCTGGTCGCTGTCGTTGCGATAGGTGCGGCCCGGCGCGATGATGCGGATCGGCGGCTTCTGGGCCTGCATGGTGCGCATCTGCACCGGCGAGGTGTGGGTGCGCAGCAGCAGCCGCTCGCCCTTCTCGTCCGGATTGAAGAAGAAGGTGTCGTGCATCTCGCGGGCCGGATGGCCGACGGGGAAGTTTAGCGCGGTGAAATTATAGTGGTCGGTCTCGATGTCCGGCCCTTCGGCGACGGCGAAGCCGAGATCCCCGAAGATCGCCGAGATCTCGTCGATCACCTGCGAGATCGGATGGATGCGGCCCTGCTCGAGCGGGCTGGCGCGCAGCGGCAGCGTGACGTCGACCGCTTCCGAGGCGAGGCGCGCGGCGAGGCCGGCTTCCTTGAGGCTGGCGCGGCGGGCGAGCAGCGCCTCGGAGACGCGATCGCGAAGGCCGTTCAGCGCCGGTCCCATGACCTTGCGCTCGTCCGGCGTCATCGCGCCGAGGCCCTTCAGCAGTTCGGAGACGGAGCCCTTCTTGCCGAGGGCGGCGACGCGGACCGTCTCGATCGCGGCTTCGTCGGAAGCGCCGTCGATGGCCGCGCGGATGTCGCGTTCGAGAAGTTCGAGATCGGACATGTCATTCCTCATGGGCGCCGGTGAGGCGCCGGATCATCATCAGTTCGATCCGAAGAGGAATGCTCGCCGGATCACGCCAAACGCCGCGGCCGCGAAAAGCGGCGGCGGCGCGATTGCGTTCCGGCCCCGGAAAGTCCGGCGGGAGGCCGCCCGAAGGCGGCCATCCCCACTCAGGCGGCCTGCTGCTGCAGAGCGCCCTGAGCCTGATCGACCAGCGCCTTGAAGGCTGCCGGCTGGCTGATTGCCAGTTCGGCCAGCACCTTGCGGTCGACTTCGATCCCGGCCTTTGCGAGGCCATCGATAAAGCGGCTGTAGGTGAGGTTCTCGGCAACTTCGCGGACGGCCGCGTTGATGCGCTGGATCCAGAGAGCGCGGAAGTTGCGCTTCTTGGCCTTGCGGTCACGGAAGGCGTACTGGGCGGCCTTGTCGACCGCGGCCTTTGCCGTGCGGATGGTGTTCTTGCGACGGCCGTAGAAGCCCTTGGCGCGCTTCAGGACCTTCTTGTGCTTGGCGTGTGAGGTTACGCCCCGCTTAACTCGCGACATGATTCAAACTCCAGGTAAGGGGGACGGTTCAGCCGTTCAGGAACTGCTTGACGATCTTCGCATCCGCATCCGAAAGCACGGTGGTGCCGCGTGCATTACGGACAAACTTGGCGGTGCGCTTGATCATGCCATGGCGCTTGCCTGCCTGGCCTGCCTTGACGCGTCCGGTACCGGTGAGCTTGAAGCGCTTCTTGGCGCCGCTCTTGGTCTTCAACTTGGGCATTTTGCTCATCCTTAATCGTGCTGCCGGGATGCGATCCATGGCGCGCCGGTCCGGAGACAGGCGGTTCGGTGGTCGCTTCGGCATGGAAGCATTCGTGAGCCGACGCGGCATGCCCTGAGAAAATCGTCAACGGATTGACGTTCCTCGCGCCGGGCGGCTCGGAAACGGCGGATCTATAGCGGGAGCGGAGGAAGGTGGCAAGATCCCAGATAGCGGGATCGCGGATGCCGTATTCCAGAGGGCGCCATCCCGATGGCGGGATCCACAGGATCCAGATGGCATGGGCGGGCCGATGTTTCCGGTCCGCCTGCCTGCAGCGTTCGAACGCTGGTGGGCCGGCCGCCTCAGCGGGGGGCCAGCACCATGATCATCTGGCGGCCTTCGAGCTTCGGCTCCGCCTCGACCTTGGAAATTTCGGCGGTCTCGTCGCGCACGCGCTCGAGCAGCTTCATGCCGAGATGCTGGTGAGCCATCTCGCGGCCGCGGAAGCGGAGCGTCAGCTTGACCTTGTCGCCCTCTTCGAAGAAGCGCTTGATCGCCTTCATCTTGACCTCGTAGTCGTGGTCATCGATGGCGGGGCGCATCTTGATCTCTTTGACCTCGACGACCTTCTGGTTCTTGCGAGCCTCGTTGGCCTTCTTCTGGGTCTGGTACTTGAAGCGGCCGAAATCGAGGATCTTGCAGACCGGCGGCTGGGAATTCGGCGCAATCTCGACGAGGTCGAGGCCGGCTTCCTGCGCGGCGGCAAGCGCCTCCTGGATCGAGATGACGCCGATGTTCTGGCCGTCCTCTCCGATCAACTGGACTTCACGGACACCACGGATCTCGCGGTTGATACGCGGCCCATCCTTGGTGGGCTCCTGCGCTTTGAACGGACGGCGAATGGGGGCAGTCTCCTCTAACGTTTCAGATTCTAGCCGGCGGCTTGACTAAATGGGTACGAACCACGTCTCTGGCTAGGCCAGGACGGAGAAATCCATCCGGGCGGAGCAAGGCGTGGCACGCGCGGGTCAATCGCTCCCCGGCAGAATGGGGAAACTCGGCCAAGCCCGCGCGAAAGTCAACCGAAAGCCGCCATTCCGACCCGGCCACGGCCGGATCGACGCCTGATTCGAGCGCCCCGAGAGGAAGTGATGCCTTCAGAACACAGAACCATCGTCGTCGGCGCCGGGCCGGATGCCCGCGAGATCGCGATTCTCACGCGGCCCGGCGAGGCCGCCGCTGCGCGACCCGGCATCGTCTTCCTCGGCGGCTTCATGTCGGATATGCGCGGCTCGAAAGCTGAAGCGCTGGACGAATGGGCCGCCGCCGAGGGTCGCGCGCTGACGCGGTTCGACTATTCCGGCCATGGCGTCTCCGGCGGCGATTTCGCCGACGGCACCATCACCCGATGGCTGGAAGAGGCCCGCGCCGTGCTCGAGACCGAGACGAGCGGCCCGCAGATCCTCGTCGGCTCGTCGATGGGCGGCTGGATCGCGCTGCTCTTGGCGCTTGAGCTCGCGACCAAGGCGCCTGGCCGCGTCGCCGGCCTGGTGCTACTGGCGCCCGCCGTCGACATGACGCGCGACCTGATCCTCGCCCGGATGACGCCGGCCGAGCGGGCCGAGATGGAGACCACCGGCGCGCTGAAGCAGCCGAGCGCCTATTCCGACCAGCCCTATCTCATCACCAAGAAGCTGATCGACGACGGCGAGGCACATCTTCTCGGCCACCGGCCGGTTGCGCTCGGCGCGCCGGTCCATATCATCCAGGGCGTGCTCGACGACGAAGTGCCGTACCAGGTCGCGATCGACCTTGTCGCGCAGCTCGCGCAGGACGATGTGGTTCTGACACTGATCAAGGATGCCGGCCACAGGTTGTCGCGGCCGGAGGATCTCAGGAAGCTGATCGCCGCCGTCGAGCAGGTCGCCTGACGGGGCGATTTCCAGCGGGCGCGCCGGATATTCCCCCCGGCAGCCCTCGGCACGGAAGGAGCGAGGCATGGCCACGCGCGGTTTCTTCGGCAAGCGCCCCACCGACGAGGTCGGCGAGCGGCTGCCGCCCGGGCAATATCTGACCGATGATTTCCCCGTCCTCTCGGCCGGGCCGACGCCCCGCGTCGCGCTGGATGGCTGGCGCTTCACCGTCAAGGACGGCGTGCGGCCGGTCGCCAGCTGGAGCTGGGAAGCGTTCAACCAGCTGCCGAAGACCAAGCTGACCCGCGACATCCACTGCGTGACGAAATGGTCGAAGTTCAACACCGCCTGGTCCGGCGTCACTATCGACGACATCCTGGCCGAGGCCGGCGTCGCCGCACCGAGCGAATTCACGCTTGCCCATTCCTATGACGGCTATTCCACCAACGTGCCGACGGAAGACCTGATCAACGGCAAGGCGATGATCGCGACCCATTTCGAGGGCCAGCCGATCAGCCCCGACCATGGCGGGCCCGCACGACTGCTGGTGCCGCATCTCTATTTCTGGAAATCGGCCAAATGGGTGAACGGCCTGCAGTTCACCAGCCGCGACGAGGCGGGCTTCTGGGAACTCCGGGGCTATCACATGCGCGGCGATCCGTGGCGCGAACAGCGCTTCACCGGCGATTGAGACGGCCTTGAGCACCCTTCCCGACATCGCGCCGCAGCCGGAACGGCTGGTCTGGCAGGAGGCGACCGTCGTCGCCATCACGGCCTCGACGCCCCGTGTAAAGGTGTTCCGGCTGAAGCCGGCGGACTGGCACGGCTTCACCGCCGGCCAGCATGTCGACATCCGGCTGACCGCGCCGGACGGCTACCAGGCCGAGCGCAGCTATTCGATCGGCTCGGCCCCGGATGGCAGCGGCACGATCGAGCTCGCCATCGACCTGATCGACGACGGCGAGGTGTCGCCCTTCTTCCATGAGGTGGTCGAGGTCGGCGACACGATCGAGATGCGCGGGCCGATCGGCGGCCATTTCATCTGGCGCGCCGAGGAGGGCGGGCCGCTGCTCCTGATCGCCGGCGGCTCCGGCCTGGTGCCGCTGATGTCGATCCTGCGCTACCGGGCGCTTGCCGCCCCCGAGATCCCGACGGCGCTGATCTGTTCCTTCCGCCACCACGCCGACTGGATCTGGCGCGACGAGCTGCTTCGACGCGCCGCCGAGGAGCCGCATTTCTCGCTGTTCGCGACGCTGAGCCGCGAGCCGGCGCCGGTCGAGGGCGCTCGCCGGGGCCGCATAGACGGCGCCCTGCTCGACGCCGCGCTGGCGAGCCTGCCCGCGCCGCCGAAGACGACTTTCATCTGCGGCGCCAACCCCTTCGTCGCCGCCGCCTCGACCTTCGCGCTCGACGCCGGCATTCCCTTTGCCAGCATCAAGGCGGAACGCTATGGGGGCTGAACCGCTTTCGATCGTCGCCGCCACGGTGCCCGCGGAGATCGACGCCCGCGATACCGACGCGCTGCTCGCCTTCGCCAGTTATCTCGACCGCGCGGCGGCGGCGTGGCTCGACGGCCTCGGCCCGAGCGCGCTCCGGAACGGCCGGCGCGTCGCCTATGTCCTGATCGGCACGGCGGAATACGCGCTCGGCCTCGACGTGCTGCTGCGCTCGCTGCGCGCCACGTCCGGCGCGCCGATCCTGATCCTGGCGGCGGGAGGCTGGCGCCCGGCGATCGCCGGCGACAATCTCGCCGTGCTCGCCGTGCCGGAGATCCTCAAGCACGACCTCGAAGGAAGCATGGCGGCGCGCTTCCGCCGCACGCTGACAAAGCTCTGGGCGTTCAGCTTCGTCTCGCTCGATCGCCTGGTCTTCCTCGACGCCGATTGCCTGGTGCGCGAGCCGATCGACGATCTGTTCGACGGCGCCGGCTTCGCCGCCGCGCCGGATCTCCTCTGCAACCAGGCGTTCCCCGTCTTCAATTCCGGCGTCTTCGCGCTTTCCCCCGACGCGGCGATGCGGCGCTCGCTGTTCACCCGCCTGCCGGCCACGCCCTCCTTCGACGGCGGCGACCAGGGCATCCTCAACGCCTTCCTCGGCGACGACATCGCCTGGCTGCCCATCCGCGACAACTACATGCGAACCTACGAGCCCATCCTGCGCGGCGCGGCCGGCGCGGCGCGCGTCCTCCACTACGCCGCCAAGAAGCCCTGGACGGCGCAATCGGAAACAGCCGGCGACCATGCGCTGCTGGAGCTCGACGACGTCTGGACCGAGAAACTCGACGCGGCCGGGCTGATGCAGCTGGTCGGGAGCTGGCGGCGCAGCGTCGCCGAGGCGGAGACCGCCTCGAACGCCGCCCTGCTCAAGCTGCACGCCGAAATCCGCGAGCTCCGCCGTCGCAACAGCCGGCTGGCGACGCTGGTCGGCATCGTCGCGCTGCTGCAGCTCGCCCTGCTCGGCCTGTGGCTGTTCGGCTGACTGGAGCGTTTTCGAGCGAAGTGGATACCGGTTCGCGTCAGGAAAACGCGACTAACAAACGCCCTACCCCCGCCAGCTGCCGTCGTTCCAGAGCGCGGCGATGCCCTCGCGATAGGTCGGGAAAGCAAGCGTCACGCCGAGATCGGCGGCGAGGCGCTTGTTTCCGACGCGCTTGTTCTCGCCATAGAACGAGCGGACCATCGGCGGCAGATCGGCGGTGGCGAAATCGATCTCCGGCGGCAGCGGGTAGCCGGCGAGCTCGGCGGCGTAGGTGACCACGTCCTGCGGCGGCGCCGGCTCGTCATCGGTGACGTTGAACACGCCGGAAGCCTTGCGCTCGGCGGCGGCGGCGACCGCCGTGGCGATATCGGCGACATGGATGCGGTTGAAGATCTGGCCGGGCTTCACCAGCCGCCGCGCCGTGCCGTCGGCGATCTGCGCGAGCGCGTTGCGGCCGGGGCCGTAGATGCCGGAGAGGCGAAGCAGCGCCACCGGCACGCCGAGCTCTTCGCCGAGAAGGCGCCAATCGGCCTCGGCCCTGACGCGCTCGACCGAGCGGCCCGAAAGCGGCTTCGGCTCGGTCGCCTCGTCGACCCAGCCGCCGCCATGGTCTCCATAGACGCCGACGGTCGAGAGATAGCCGATCCATTCGAGGTTTTCCGCGCCGACCAGCGCGTCGCGAAGCAGCGCGAGGACGGGATCGCCCGTGGAGCCCGGCGGGATCGACTGGACGACATGCGTCGCCCGCTTCACCGCCGCGACCAGTTCGTCCGACACCGTCTCGCCGTCGAAGACATGGGCGTCGATGCCCTCGGCGCTGAGCCGTTCCGCCTTTTCCGCCGTGCGCACCGTCGCGCCGATCGTCGCGTAGTCGTCGCGCACGAGGCGGGCGGTCGCCAGGCCGGAAAAGCCCATGCCGAATATGAAGAGGTTCTGGTCGGTCATGCTCACCCCCGGACGCCGATCGAATTTCTGTTGTCCGGGAAATATCGCCGTTGCAGCCCTGGGTTCAAGGGCGGCCGGGCCTGCGTGTCGGGCGCATCGCGCAAGCAAGACCCTCACCCTACCCTCTCCCGCAAGCGGGCGAGGGTTTGGGCCAGAGCCCTTCATCCCCTCAGGACGCAACGACAAACGCAGGCGATCTCCCTCTCCCGCTTGCGGGAGAGGGTTGGGGTGAGGGCCCTTTGCAGGCCCCGCCTCAGGCGTGGCGGACGGAGGCGAGCGCCTTTGAAAAGGCTCTGGCAAAACTCTCGCGGTCATCCGGATTGAGGAAGCTGCCGATCGAAAGGCGGCGGCCATGCGAGGCGAGCGCCATCCGCACGATGCCCCACTCTTCATGCCGGTCGACCTCGAGCTTCGCCCAATAGGGATTGAAGTCGAAATCCTCGGAGCGGCCGTTCGCGGCAATCCGGCGGACGGTCAGATGCTCCGGCGTCATCTCGACGATCTCGCAGGCGCGGGCCGAGCGATAGTTCATGCGGAAGGCGAACTGCAGGATCAGGATGTCGAGGCCGAAGAAGCCGGCGATCGGCCAGGCGCCGATCGACCAGAACAGGAGCCCGCTCAGGAAGCAGGTGGCGCCGAAGACCATCAAGAGCGCCGCATAACCGCGCGGCGACAGCGAGCGATACGGCTTCAGCGTCGCGTGGAACAGGAGTTCCGGGCGGAGATCGTCGCCGTCTGGGTCCGGGCGGGAGGCTGGTTGGGTCACGGTTCGGGTCATGTCGACATTGCGGCCGCTCATGGCGGGCCAGTATAGAGGATGCATGTCCGATGCACAGCCTCTTCCCCCCGCCCCGCCGCCGCGCCGAAAGGCCGCGTCGAAGCGCTTCACCAAGGCCGAGGTGGAGGAGGTCTTCGCCCGTTTTCAGGCGCGCGATCCCGAACCGAAGGGCGAGCTGGAGAGCGTCAACACCTTCACGCTGCTGGTCGCCGTCGTGCTGTCGGCGCAGGCGACC
The DNA here is from genome assembly GCF_016629525.1 of Kaistia sp. 32K. Classification (GTDB taxonomy): domain Bacteria; phylum Pseudomonadota; class Alphaproteobacteria; order Rhizobiales; family Kaistiaceae; genus Kaistia. The sequence goes on along the minus strand of NZ_AP024269.1, from coordinate 4,904,592 downwards.
GACGCCGGCGTCAACAAGGCGACGCGGGCGCTGTTCGCCATCGCCGACACGCCGGCGAAGATGCTGGCGCTCGGCGAGGAACAGGTCAGCGACTACATCAAGACCATCGGCCTCTTCCGCACCAAGGCGAAGAACGTCATCGGCCTGTCGCGCATGCTGGTTGAGCTGCATGGCGGCGAGGTCCCGGACGACCGCGCCGCGCTCGAGGCGCTGCCCGGCGTCGGCCGCAAGACGGCGAATGTCGTTCTGAACATCGCCTTCGGCCACCCGACCATCGCCGTCGACACGCATATCTTCCGGATCGGCAACCGCACCGGCCTCGCCCCCGGCAAGACGGTCGACGCGGTCGAGAAGGAGCTGAACCGGATCATCCCGGCGAAATACATGCTGCACGCGCATCACTGGCTGATTTTGCACGGCCGCTATGTCTGCAAGGCGCGCAAGCCCGACTGCGCCATCTGCCTGATCAACGACCTCTGCCGCTACCCGGACAAGACGATCGCCTGAGGGCGTCGCGCTGGTCTTCCAGCACGGAGCGGGTGAATGGGTCGCCGAGATCTTTCTCCCATTCCCAGCCTCGACCATCATCCTGAGGCATCAGGCAAAGCCGGGCCTCGAAGGAGGGTCAGGGAACGTCCGCGAAACCGCGAGCCGGACTACGTCTGCAGACTGGAGCGCCCCGCTGGACCCTCCTTCGAGGCTTCGCTGGCGCGAAGCACCTCAGGATGATGGCGGAGTGGGTCGATCGGCCTCCATGCAGCGCCGGGGGCTTGGCCAGCGCACAATGAACATCGCGCCTTCTTGAAACGCGATGCCAGCCCCACCCTCGCCGTCATCCCGGGCTTGACCCGGGATCCATGCAGCCGGGTTTCTGGCCGCGCGCACCTCCCGGATGAACGGCTGGATGGATCCCCGCCTTCGGGAGGATGACGGCGAGCGTGGGGTGCAGGGAACACTGCGAAGAGGTCGCCCCCTCACCCGCCGGCCTGCGGCCGTCGACCTCTCCCCATGGGAGAGGCAAAAGCGAGCGTCACATCCCGATCCCGCGCGCCATCATCGAGGCGAAGATCACGACCAGCACCAGCATGGCTGTCTCCGCGTGGACCAGGCGGCGGACGCCGGCGATCTCGGCCGGTGACGGCGCGAAGCCGGGATCGGCCTTGGCCGCCTTGCGCCAGGCGAGGATGCGCATCGTCGGCTGGATCGAGATCAGGCCGAGCGCCGCGAAGGCGATGATCTTCGCCCAGAACACCGGATTGCCGATGTAGAAGGCGGAGCCCTTCAAGCCCAGGAACACCCGGCCGAAGCCGGCGAGGATGAGCAGCGTCGCCGCGCCGCCATAGATGGCGTCGACGCGGCCGAGCTTCTCCACCGCCGCGCCGGAAAGGCCCGGCTTCAGCAGCATGAGCTCCATCGTCAGCACCGCGACGATGGCGAAGACGAGCAGGAAATGGGCGATGGCAAGCAGCAGATCGACGAGCATCTCATGTCCCCGTGGCGTGGAACCCTTAACCCTGCGTGATCTTGCCTAGATTCCCGCCGGACGGGAACCCGTCACCCATTTGTGCACATGCGTCATGAAGGCGGTGGCGAAAAGCGGCGTCAGCAGATTGAGGATCGGGATCGCCAGGAAGGCGGCGATGACGAAGCCGGCGAGGAGCACGGTCACCGCGTTGGCGCGCCGGAGCGCCCGCGCCTCGGCGACCGGGCGGAAGCGCGACGCCGCGGTTTCGAAGAATTCGCGCCCGAGCAGGTAGCCGTTGCCGACGAAGAAGGCGACGAGGTTGACGCCCGGGATCAGGAGCAGCAGCAGGCAGACGAGGTTAACCAGGATCACCGTCGCCGTGAAGCCGAGCGTCGAGACGAGGCTGTCGACGAAGGAGAGCCCTTTCCCGGGCGGGTCCTGCGGATAATGCGTCGTCTCGACGATCGCCGCGATGTCGTCGGAGAACAGCCCCGCCATCAGCGCCGAGACCGGCGCGATCAGGAAGCCGAGGCCGATGATCAGCCCGAAGCCGGTGACGATCGCGACCGAGGTGTTGATCCAGGGTTGGCTCGGCCAGTCGGCGAAATGCACCACCAGCGCCTGCAAACCGAACCAGACGAGGATCAGGAGCACGAGCGTCAGGCCGAGCGACTTCCAGAGCACCGAGCGGAAGGGCGGCGTCCAGATGTCGGTCAAGGCGAGCCAGGCGGCCTGAAGCATGCGGAATTCCCGTGGGATGGCGAGATCTCGCAGACAGGATGGCGGCGCCGGCGCCATAAGGCAATCCGCCGCGTCGGAGGGTGGCCGGACGGCGCCAATCGTCGGGTAGTTGCGTGGCGAACGACCGGCTGTATAGTCCGGCACCGTCACTTCATCGGCCGGTCGGCCAATTTTCCTATCAGGATCTCAATATGACGGAAGCCCGCTACGACGTTCTCGGGATCGGTAACGCGATCGTCGACATTCTGGCGCGGGCGGAGGAGAGCTTCCTGGTCGAGCAGCAACTGGCGAAGGGCTCGATGCGGCTCGTCGACATGGTCGAATCGAAGCGGCTCTACGACGCCATGGGCCCGGCGATCTCCGCCTCCGGCGGCTCGGCCGGCAACACCGTCGCCGGCATCGCCTCGCTCGGCGGCGCCACTGCCTTCGTCGGCAAGGTGGCGGACGACGATCTCGGCGCCGTCTACCGGCACGACATGCGCGCGATCGGCGCCACCTTCGACGTCGCGCCGCTCGTCGTCGGCGCTCCGACGGGACGCTGCATGATCTTCGTCACGCCGGACGGCGAGCGGACGATGAATACCTATCTCGGCGCCTGCCACGAGCTGACGCCGGACGACATCGACCCGGCGCTGTTCTCCGATACCAAGATCACCTATTTCGAGGGCTTCCTGTGGGACGCGCCCAGCGCCCGCGACGCCTTCTTCAAGGCGGCCGACATCGCCCACAAGGCCGGGCGGCAGGTGTCGCTGACGCTCTCCGACGCGTTCTGCGTCGACCGCTTCCGCGGCGACTTCACGCGGTTGCTTCGCGACGGCACGATCGACATCCTGTTCGCCAACGAGGTCGAGCTGAAGTCGTTCTACGAGACGTCGAGCTTCAACACGGCGCTGAAGGCGCTCCGGCAGGATTGCCGCATCGCCACCGTCACGGTCGGCGCCGAGGGCTCCTATGTCGTGACGCCGGACGGCATCGAGCATGTTCCGGCGACCGTGGTCGAGAATGTGGTCGACACCACCGGCGCCGGCGATCTCTACGCCTCCGGCTTCCTCTATGCCGTCGCCAAGGGCCTGGATCTCAAGACGGCGGCGGCGCTCGGCTCGCTGGCGGCGGGCGAAGTGATCAACCACATGGGCCCGCGCCCGGCCACCTCGCTGGTCGAGCTGGCGCGGCAAGCCGGCTACGCGATCTGAGCCGGAAACCAGGCCGGTGGGCTTGTCCCCCGGCCGTCCCGGGCTTGTCCAAAGGCTTGTCCCCCGACTTATCCCAGGGGTTATCCAAAGGGTTATCCAAAGGGACTTCATTCTCGTGATTGACAAGGCGGCGAGGCACCCTTAGGTATCCGTCCGCGCCCAGATGGCGGAATTGGTAGACGCGCACGGTTCAGGTCCGTGTGACGAAAGTCGTGGAGGTTCGAGTCCTCTTCTGGGCACCAATTTCTGCAAAAGCCTCGCTTCCGAACCGGATGCGGGGCTTTTGCTTTTTGGGGCCGCGGATCGGCTTCGGCCTGCTGGCGCTGATCGAGCTTCGGCTCGCCTATGCGGGCTCGCTCGCGGGGCCGGCCAACTGGCCCTGACGCCCGTTTCCGCCGGGCGACGGCTCAGGCGCTGCGGCAGCAGTTGCGGCCGGCGTGCTTGGCGGCGTAGAGCGCCTTGTCGGCCCGCGCCATGACGTCCGTCACCGCGGCATCGCCGGGCGCGAGCGAGGAAACGCCGACGCTGATCGAGATATCCGGCAGCTCCGGCGCCGCGCGGCTCGCGGCCTCGACCCGGCTGCGCAGCCGCTCGGCGATGGCGAGCGCGCTCTCCGAAGTGGCGCCCGGCAGCAGCACGCAGAACTCCTCGCCGCCGACCCGGCCGGCATAGTCGCCGGCGCGGCAATGCGACTTGCAGATGCCGCCGATCAGCGCCAGCACCTCGTCGCCCTTGGCATGGCCGAAGCGGTCGTTGACCGACTTGAAGTGGTCGGCATCGATCATCAGGCAGCTGAGCGGCGAGCCGCCCCGTCCGGCGCGGCGAAAATCGCGCCCCGCCTCGCTCAGGAAGGCGTTGTGGCGCAGCACCCCGGTCAGCCCGTCGATCGTCGCGGCGAAATTCAGGTCGATCCGGTCCATCGCCAGCGCGGCGAGATCGGTCAGGATCTCGACGTGATCCTCCAGCACTTCCCGCGGCTTGTCGTCGATGGCGCAGAGCGCGCCGACCACAAAGCCCTCGGCGGCGCGGAGCGGCACGCCGAGATAGAAGCGGATGTTGGGATCGCCGAGCACCAGCGGATTTCCAGCGAAACGGGGATCGCGGCGCGCGTCCGGGACGCCGACGCGGCGGTCGAGGGCGACGACATGCGAGCAGAAGGAATCGCAGCGCGGGCCGTCCGCCCGGGCGATGCCGTGCGTCGACATCAGATATTGTGTGTCCTTGCCGATGATCGAGACGGCGGACGACCGGACTCCAAGCGCGAAGGTGACGATCCGCGTGATCCGGTCGAGCGCCTCGTCATTGTAGCCGCTGACCAGCGTATAGCGCTCCATCGCGTCGAGCCGGCCGAGCTCGCGCTCCGTCAGGGCGAGGTGGTCATAGGTCGTCGTCTGGCCGTGCATGGGCATTTCCACAGCTTGGAGAGTGATCGCTACCTAGCATCAAGTCCGATGCCGGCCAAGAAGTGTGCAGGAGGCGCCAAGAAGCGGCCCTAAGCCACCCGAAAGCGCGCTCGCCACCCGTATGGCGCGTATGATCTTTCTTGACATAGCTCATACCGTTTGCTGCATTCGGCGCGATCTCGGGGTTGCAGGCAGGTCGCCGCGCCCCGACAGGCTGTACCGATGCGGGGCTGCATCGATGAACGGGGGCAATCGAATGCGCGTCATCGCCAACAAGACACTCGCCATGGGCCTGGCTCTCGCGGCGGGCATCGCCTTTTCGGGCGGCGGCCTGACGGCGGCCGAGGCGGCGGCGAAGAAGGAGCTCGTGCTCGCCATCGGCGGCGAGCCGGACACCGGCTATGACCCGCTGCTCGGCTGGGGCCGCTACGGCCACCCGCTGTTCCAGTCGACGCTGCTCACCCGCGACGCGGCGCTGAACGCGGTGCCGGACCTCGCCACGGCGTCCACGCTCTCGGACGACCGGCTGACCTGGACGCTGACCATCCGTCCGGACGCGAAATTCTCGGACGGCACGCCGCTTACCGCACGCGACGTCGCCTTCACCTTCAACAAGGCGGCGACCTCCGGCGGCGCGCTCGATCTCTCCGTGATGAAAAGCGCCACCGCGACGGACGACGCGACTGTCGTCATCCGCCTGAAGAAGCCCTGGATCACCTTCACCGAGAATTTCTACTCGCTCGGCATCGTGCCGGAGGCGAGCTACGGCGCCGGCTATGCCCGCGCGCCGGTCGGCTCCGGCCCCTACGAGCTGGTGTCGTGGACGCAGGGCGAGCAGCTGATCGTCAAGGCCAATCCGCACTATCACGGCAAGGCGCCCGCCTTCGACAAGATCACCTTCCTGTTCACCGGCGAGGACACCAGCCTGGCGGCCGCCGGCGCCGGCCAGGTCGACGTCGTCTCGGCGCCGGCGACCGTCGCCGACAACGTGCCGAACGGCTTCAAGGCCGTCGTCGCCCGCACCGTCGACAATCGCGGCCTGACCTTCCCGATCCAGCCGGACGAGGGCAAGGTCAACGCCGAGGGCGAGAAGCTCGGCAATGCCGTGACCTCCGACCGCGCCATCCGCCAGGCGATCAATCTCGGCGTCGACCGCAAAGTGCTCGTCGATGTCGCCCTGCATGGCCACGGCACGCCGGCCTACGGCCCCGCCGACGGCCTGCCCTGGTCCAACCCGGAAGCCGCCGTCGCCTATGACCTCGGCGCCGCCAAGGCCCTGCTCGACGCGGCCGGCTGGGTTCCGGGCGCCGACGGCATCCGCGTCAAGGACGGCGTCCGCGCCGCCTTCCCGATCCACTATCCCGCCTCCGACTCCGTCCGCCAGGCGCTGGCGCTGACGATGGCCGAGCTGCTGCTGCCGCTCGGCATCGAGGCGAAGCCGCTCGGATCGACCTGGGAGGCGATCGAGCGCGTGATGCATTCCGAGCCGGTGATGTTCGGCTGGGGCAGCCACAGCCCGCTCGAGGTCTACAGCCTCTACCAGAGCGGCTTCGGCGGCATCGACTATTACAACCCCGGCTATTTCGCCAATGAGACGGTCGACCGCCATCTGGCGGAAGCGCAGGCGGCGGCGAGCCTCGAAGCCTCCTATCCCGCCTGGCAGAAGGCCGAATGGGACGGCACGACCGGCTTCGGCCCGAAGGGCGATGCCGGCTGGGCCTGGCTCGTCAATCTCGACCACGTCTATTTCGTCAACCAGTGCCTCGACGTCGGCGCGACGCAGATCGAGCCGCATGGCCATGGCTGGCCAATCACCGCCTCGATCCAGAACTGGAAATGGACCTGCGACTAGCCCGGACCTGGACTAGATCCCTGCCCTGCCGCGTCCTCCCGACGCGACGGGGCATTTCCTTCGCTCGAAACCGCTCCGGGCCCGCTTCGTGAAATCCTGGTCCCTCTTCCTGGCAACCCGGCTGATCCGGCTGGCGCTCGTGCTGGCCGCGGTGGCGCTGGTCGCCTTCGCGCTGGCCAAGATGTCGCCGGTCGATCCAATCAACGCCTATCTCGGCCCCGACATCGCCAAGGTCGGGCCGGAGCAACGGGAACGGATCGCCGCCCTCTGGGGGCTCGACCAGCCGGTCGGCGTCCAGTTCGCCAAATGGTTCGGCAACATCCTTTCCGGCGATCTCGGCTGGAGCGTCACCTACAACGCCCCGGTCGCCGAGGTGATCGGCTCGCGCTTCCGCACCTCGCTGGTGCTGATGGGGCTCGCCTGGGTGCTTTCCGGCGTGCTCGGCTTCACGCTCGGCGTCGTCGCCGGCACCTGGCAGGGCGGCTGGGCCGACCGGATCATCCGCGTCTACGCCTATGTGCTGGCCTCGACGCCGACCTTCTGGATCGCCATCCTGCTTTTGATGGTGTTCTCGGTCGGCCTCGGCTGGACGCCGGTCTGCTGCGCCGGGCCGGTCGGCGTGCTGCCGGAGGACGTGACGACGCTGGAGCGCATCCGCCACCTGCTGCTGCCGCTCGCCGCCCTCTCCATCCTCGGCATCTCGCAGATCGCCCTGCACACGCGCGCGAAGATCATCGAGATCATGCGCTCCGACTATGTGCTCTATGCCGAGGCGCAGGGCGCGTCGCGGCTCGACATCGCCGTTCGCCACGGCGCCCGCAACGCCATGCTGCCAGCGATCACCGTGCTGTTCGCCTCGCTCGGCGAATTGTTCGGCGGTTCGGTGCTGGCCGAGCAGGTGTTCGCCTATCCGGGCCTCGGCCGCGCGACGATCGAGGCCGGCGTTCGCGGCGATGTTCCGCTGCTGCTCGCGATCACGCTGTTCACCACGCTGTTCGTCTCGCTCGGCAACATGACGGCCGACGGGCTCTATCGCCTGGTCGACCCGCGCATGACCGGCGCCGACCCGGATGCCGCCACGGGGTACACGCCATGACGCTCGTTGCCCCGCGCCAGGAAGCGCTGCCGCGCCCGCGCCTGAACGGCCGCATCGTGGCGGCGGTCGTCGCCGGATCCGGCCTCGCCGTCGTGCTCGGCGTGCTGATCGCCGCCGCCCTCCTCGGCCAGAGCGGCATCCGCGCCGATTTCGCCGCGCGCCTGCTGCCGCCGTCGCTCGCCCATCCCTTCGGCACCGATCCGATGGGCCGCGACATGCTTGCCCGCACCCTCAAGGGCCTCGCCGTCAGCCTGAAAGTCGGGCTGCTCGCGGCGACGATCTCCGTCGTCATCGCCACGGCGCTGGCGCTCGCCGCGGCGACGCTCGGCCGCGCCGCCGACGCCGTCGTGTCGTTCCTCGTCGACGCCACCATGGGGCTGCCGCATCTCGTCCTGCTGATCCTGATCTCGTTTGCGCTCGGCGGCGGCACCACGGCGGTGATCATCGCCGTCGCCGTGACGCACTGGCCGCGCCTGACCCGCATCCTGCGCGCCGAGATCCTGCAGTTGCGGCATGCGGATTTCGTCGTCGCCTCGCGCCGCTTCGGCAAATCGTGGGGGTTCATCGCGCGCCGCCATTTTCTGCCGCATCTCGCGCCGCAGATGCTGGTCGGGCTGGTGCTCTTGTTTCCGCACGCCATCCTGCACGAGGCGGGGCTGACCTTCCTCGGCTTCGGGCTCGAGCCGTCGCAGCCGGCGATCGGCATCCTGCTGTCGGAATCGATGCGCTATCTGACCGCCGGCCGCTGGTGGCTCGGCCTGTTCCCCGGCCTCTCGCTGCTCCTCGTCGTGCTCTGCTTCGACGCCATCGGCAACGGCCTGCGGACGCTCACCGACCCGCGCGCCAGCCAGGATTGATCATGCTGGAAATCGAAGGCCTCTCCCTGCACTTCCGCCGCTACGATCGCCTGTTTCGCCATGTCGAGGCCGAGGCGCTGACGGCGATCTCGCTCCGGCTGGCGGCGGGCGAGGTGCTGGCGATCGTCGGCGCGTCCGGCTCCGGCAAGAGCCTGCTCGCCCATTCGATCTTCGGCATCCTGCCCGGCAACGCGGTGCTCCGCGGCACGATCCGCTTCGACGGCAAGATCCTCGACCCCGCCGCCAAGGCCGCGCTCTGCGGCCGGCGGATCGGGCTGGTGCCGCAATCCGTCAGCTATCTCGATCCGCTGGCGCGCAATGGCGACCAGCTGCGCTGGGCGGCGGCCCGCTCCGGCCGGCCGCGCGCCGAGATCGGAAACCTCGCCGACGCCGCGCTAAAACGCTTCGGCCTCAATGGCGATGTGGCGCGCGCATTCCCGCACAGCCTCTCCGGCGGCATGGCGCGGCGGCTCGCCATGGCGATCGCCACGATCGGCCAGGCCGACCTCGTCGTCGCCGACGAGCCGACCAACGGGCTCGATCCGGAGAATGCCGAGCGCGTGCTCGACAGCCTGGCCGGGCTCGCCGGGCGCGGCAAGGGCGTCATGCTGATCACGCACGATCTGGTCTCGGCGCTCCCCTATGCCGATCGCGTCGCCGTCATGGATGGCGGAAGGCTGATCGACGTCGAACCGGCCTCCGCCTTCACCGGTTGCGGCGACAGGCTCCGCTCCGCCTATGCCCGCGCCCTCTGGCGCGCCCTGCCGCAGAACGAATTTGGTGACGCCGAGGCGTCTGCGGCCGAAGTGTCCACGGCTTGGGCCGGCGAGGCGCGGACGGGCGAGGCTCTCCAGCATGCTTGAGGCGCGCGACATCCGCTTCGGCTTCGGCGGCAAGGGCAAAACCATCCTGGACGGGGTTTCGCTCGCCGTAGCGCCCGGCGAGATCGTCGGGCTGTCGGGGCCGTCCGGCATCGGCAAGTCGACGCTCGGACGTATTCTGGCGCAGCATGTACGTCCGCAGGCCGGCCGGGTGCTCGTCGACGGCGGACCGGTGGCCGGCGACGGCTTCCATCCGGTGCAGTTCCTGTCGCAGTCACCGGTTCTCGCCGTCAATCCGCGCTGGCGCGTCGGCCAGATCCTCGCCGAGGCCTGGCAGCCGGACGCGGAGACCTGCACGGCGCTCGGCATCCGACCCGACTGGTATCCTCGCTATCCGCACGAGCTCTCGGGCGGCGAGCTGCAGCGGGTCGCCATCGCCCGGGCGCTGGCCCCTGGCCTCCGCTATCTCATCGCCGACGAGATCTCGGCCATGCTCGACGCGCTGACGCAGGTCCGGATCTGGACGTTCCTGAAACAGCTCGCGGCCGATCGCAACATCGGCATCCTGGCCATCAGCCACGACCAGGCCCTCCTCGCCCGCATCTCGACCCGCTGCGAAACGATCGGCGGCGGGCGGGCCTGACAACGAGGTCCGCATCTTCCCTTCACCTCTCCCTGAGGGAGAGGTGAGCAAGGGCGCGCGCGATTGCTCTGCGAAGTTCACTTGAACAACCCATGCGTGCATACCCGCGATTGACACGGCAGCCGCATCCTCCATCCTTTCACTGGCAAAAGGGAGGGCGGAGATGGACGAAAAGCTGATCAACAGGTTTGGAGCCGACCGGTTGGCGTCACGACAGGTCGATGAACTCATCGGTCTTGCGCGAGGCCTGCTCGCCGACGGAAAGATCAATCAGGCGGAAGTCGAGTTCCTGCAGAAATGGCTGGCCAACAACATCGACCTGAATGATCAGCCGCTTATCGGGACGCTCTATCAGCGCGTGAACGACATCCTGGCGGATGGCATCGCGGACGAGGACGAGAAGGCGGAGCTCTTCGACACGCTGTCACGATTCGTCGGCCGTGATTTCGAGCTCGGGGAAATCACGCCATCATCGTCGCTGCCCCTCTGCAGCCCGGCGCCAAGGCTATCCTTTTCCAACAAGCGATATTGCTTCACGGGGACCTTCAACTATGGCCAGCGCAAGCATTGCGAAGCGGCGGTTGCGGAGCGCGGCGCGACGGCCAGCGGCGTCTCGATGAAGACGGATGTTCTGGTCATCGGCGCCTATGCCACGAGCTCCTGGAAACACTCGACGTTCGGCAACAAGATCCTTCAGGCCGCCCAGTGGCGCAGCGAAGGCGTTCCGATCTCGATCGTCTCGGAGGCGCATTGGGTGAAGCACCTCTGATCGGCCGGATGGAACCGGCGGCGAGCCTCCCCGCCGCCGGCTCTTCATCGTCAGGCCGGGATCGGCGCGTCGGCGCGGAGCAGGCCTTCGGCCTTCAGGTCGGTCCAGAGCGAGGCCGGCACCGGCCGGTCGAAGGCGGCGCGGTTGCGTTTCGTCTCCTCGGCCGAGACCGAGCCCATCACCAGCGAGGCGACGGCCGGGTGGCCGAGCGGGAACTTCAGCGCCGCGTCGGCGAGCGTCACGCCATGCGCCTCGCACACCTTCTGGATCTTCGCCACGCGGTCGAGAATCTCCGGCGGCGCGTCGCGATAATTGTACTTGGCGCCGGGGATCGGGCCGGTCGCGAGGATGCCCGAATTGAACACGCCGCCCAGCATCATGCCGATGCCCTTCTCCTCGGCGAGCGGGAAGAAGCTGTCGAGCGCCGGCTGCTCGAGCAGCGAATAGCGGCCGGCCAGCAGCATGGCGTCGAAATCGCCGGCGCGGGCGAAGCGCTCGCACATGTCGGCCTCGTTGAGGCCGACGCCGATCGCGTCGATCACCTTCTCGGCGCGCAGTTTCTCGAGCGCCTTGTAGGCGCCCTCCATCGCCGCCTTGAAGTGGCCGTCAACCTTGTCCTTGCCATGCGTGTAGACGTCGACGTCGTGGATCAGCACGATCTCGATACGGTCGGTGCCGAGGCGCAGCAGCGACTGCTCCAGCGAGCGCATGGCGCCGTCATAGGAATAGTCGAGCCGGGCCGGATGCGGCAGGCCGCCGGCGAAGTTCGGCGGCTGGGTGTTGCCGTCGGCCGGCTGGTTGAGCGGGTCCATCCAGCGGCCGACCTTGGTCGACAGCACATAGGATTTTCGCGGCACGCCGCGCAGCGCCGCGCCGATCCGGTGCTCGGCCAGGCCGTGGCCGTAGAAGGGCGAGGTGTCATAGAGCGTGACGCCCGCCTCGACCGCCGCCTCGACGGCGCCGCGCGCCGTCTTTTCGTCGAGACGGTTGAAGAGATCCCCGAGCGGCGCGGAGCCGAAGCCGAGCGTCGTGACCGGGATGCCGGTCCGGCCGAGCGGACGCGTTTCAAGTGCCATGGCGTTTCATTCCCTGCAGGTTCGATTCTGACGGCAAGGATCGCGGGAAGGATCGTCGCGAGAATTCGCGCGCGCCCCACGCGACTTCGTGCCCGAGGCCGCGCGCCCCCGCCGTCAGCGCGACAGGTTCCGACGCCGTCTCCTGCCCCGTCAAGGCCCGGCAGCACTCGGCCGGCGCTTTCAACGCCTCTTCCGGCACAGCGCCGGCCCGGACAAGCAAAGGGCCGCCTGGAGGCGGCCCTTGCGCGCATTGGTGGACCTTGGGTCGGACCTGGGTGCAACCCTTGGCCCGGATCCGCTACTCGTTGACACCGTTCGATACGCTGTCACGGCCGCTGCCGTCGGAGAAGCCGCTGTCTTCCTGCAGGCCCACGGTGTTGTTGTCGTTCTTGGTGATGATGACATGCTCACCGGAATAGACGCCGCGGAGCAGCAGCGGCTGGCTGACCCTGTAGGTGCCGCCGCCGCCGATCGAGATCGTGCCAGCGGAGGGGTTGACGCCGGTCACCACGCCGCCAAACGTTTCGGCGGCGAAGGCGGAACCGCCAGCCAGCAGGCCAGCGAGCGGGAGAATGAAGAGAAGCTTACGCATGGCATCTTGTCCTTGATCCGAAACTGTCCCCCGCCCTTTTGAGAGATGGCCCCGGCCGGCGCGGCGACAATCGGGTCCGGCCAACATGAACAAAATTTCATCCGGCAGCCATATAATGGACAGAGCTTCCGGCCGGGCGGACCGGCCGGTTTCCGGGCCGAAACGGGTTCGGAAAAAGGAATGCCCCGGGCGGGAAGCCGTCCGGGGCGAGATCGAAAACGGTCCCGGCGCCGCGCAGCGCGACGTCCGGATCAGGGAAAAGCGACGGTCTAGTTGTCGCCAGCGCCGGCATAGGAACTATCTTCCTGGATGCCGACCGTATTGTTCGGGTTGACCGTGACGATCACGTGCTCGCCCGGTGCGACGCCATGCAGAAGCATCGGCTCGCTGACCTGGAAGGTCGAACCACCCAGAAGGGTGACTTCACCCGTCATCGGGTTGGTCCGGGCTACGACACCACCAAAAGTGTCGGCGGCAAGCGCCGATCCGGTGGTCAGGATGAGGCCCGACAGGGCCAGGATCATGGTGATTTTCTTCATTTCAATTCTCCGGCGGATTGTCATCGATCTGCCCGCCAGCCCGAGCCTGACGTAACGTTACACCCCGCCCATAACAACCCGAATGACCGAAAGGTGATCCCGCCGCGATCGGCCATCCGCCCCGGTAGCCAAGCCCGGGACGGTGCGCTAGAGCAGGGACAGCTTGGGGAATGGGGGTTCGGCAATGCGCCTGTCAGCTTTGGCTTTCATCACGCTCGGTGGCCTGTTTTGGGCCGGACCGGTACTGGCCGACACCGCGGCGGCGACCCGTGGCAGCAAGGTCGTCGACCAGTGGTGCCGGGATTGCCACCTGCGCGCCGGCGACAAGCCGGACCCGGTGATGGCGCCGCGTTACGAGGACATCGTCCGCCGCAAGGGCCGCGACGAGGCCTATTTCCGGAAATTCCTGCACGAGGACCATTTTCCGATGACGATCTTCCGTTTGCGCGAGGACGAGAAGCGCGACGTGCTGGCCTATCTGATGTCGCTGAAGAAGAAGCGCTGACGGCTCGCGGCAGGCTCCTGCCTCGCCGATCCGGCGTGAATTCGTCGACTCGCACCCGGCTTTCGCCACCACCGAAGGCCCCTCCCCAAGACCGCCGAGGCGGTCTTGACCCTCCCTCAAGGGGAGGGTTCAGGCCTGGCTTGCCCCTTGGGGAGCCCCTTGCACGACACCGTCCCCATCACACTGAGATGGCCCGAAGCCGCGCTGCCCCGTACCACCCGCCGCCGTCATCCCGGCGAAGGCCGGGATCCAGACGCACCGGCCTTTGGCTGACAGGCTAGACCTAGATTTCCTGGCCGGTGTTCATGGGCCCCGGCCTTCGCCGGGGCGACGGAGCCTAACGTCGTCGGTCGACTGTATTACAGGCCAGATAGTTGGAAGGACGGGCGCAGCGAGCCATGGAAAAGACAACGCCGCCGTGACCGCGGGCCGTCGCATGGGTTCTGTTCAGGATGGGGTCTGTCCGGGATGGCGTCAGGGGCGCGGCAGGCCCAAAATGCGAAAAGCCGCCCGGGTGGGCGGCTTTCGGAGGAGAATTGGTGGAGCCAATCGGAATCGAACCGACGACCTCTTGAATGCCATTCAAGCGCTCTCCCAACTGAGCTATGGCCCCACTTTCTCTCGAAGAACCGAGGGGTTGGGACCCCCCGGGAACGGCGCAACTCTTAAGCCGCGCTCTTTTCCAAATCAAGCGCCAATTCAGAAATTTGAATTGGCGCCTGTGGATAGTCTCAGGACTCTTCGTCCTCGACGCCGCCGATGATGCCGGCCACGTCGTCGCCTTCCTCTTCCTCGTCCTCGATGAACACGTCATCGACTTCGTCATCGGCGATCTCAACTTCGTCATCGTCGCTCTCGACGGCGCTCGCGCCGCCGGACGCCTCTTCATCCGCCTCTTCCAGGCTGACGAATTCCGCGTCCTTGACGACCTCGTCCTCGATCTCTTCGTCTTCGTCGTCCGTCACGTTCGCCGGCCGCGCCTTGGCGGCAGGCCCGCTCTCGAAGAAGGAGCGGGGATACGAGACGCCCGTGAAGGGCGAAACGATAGGGTCTTTGTTCAGGTCGTAGAACTTCTTGCCCGTTTCCGGGTCGACCCGCTTGGTGCCGAGTTCCGCTTTCGCCACGTCGTGCCTCATCGGTTAAAAGAGCGGTGCTCCCATAATCACTCACATCGGCCCTGTCAAAAGCATTTCTGGACCGCGATCCAGGCCGGGATCGAAGCCGCAATCCGAGGCGCCCCCAATGCCGCCCCCCAAGGCCGCCTATGCCGGATGACGCGGCCGGCTCGCCGTGCTATCCGACGACCGTCCGTTCTGGTCTCTGAGCCCGCATGCGCGACCACCCGTTTCGCACCTGCCGAACGCCCGAGGAGCCCGATCCCATGTCGCCCATCCCTCGACAGCCAGCCCCGCTGACGGCAACCGCGGCGGGTCCGTTCACCGGACGCGTCCGCGTCGCCGGCGACAAGTCGATGTCGCATCGTGCGCTGATGCTGGGCGCCTTGGCAATCGGCGAAACCCGGATCGACGGCCTGACGGAAAGCGACGACATCCTGGCGACGGTTTCGGCGATGCGGGCCTTCGGCGCGCTGGTGACGCGGCCGGCGCCCGGCGCCTGGCGCGTGCGCGGCCTCGGCGTCGGCGGCTTCCTCGAACCCGAGGACATCATCGACTTCGGCAATGCCGGCACCGGCGTGCGCCTCGCCATGGGTCTGGTCGGCAGTCAGGCGATCGCCGCCACCTTCACCGGCGACGCCATGCTGCGCGGCCGCAGCTTTGGCCGCTTCCTCGATCCGCTCCGCCGCATGGGCGTGCAGGTGATCGCGCGCTCGAACGACCGCCTGCCGATGACCATCAAGGGGCCTGATGTCACGCTGCCGCTCGAATACCGCATGCCGGTCGCCTCGGCGCAGGTGAAATCAGCGGTTCTGCTCGCCGGTTTGAACACGCCGGGCGTCACCACGATCATCGAACCGGTCGCGACGCGCGACCATACCGAGCGCATGCTGGCGAGCTTCGGCGCGGCGATCGAGATCGACCGCAACGCCGACGGCGAGCGCGTCGTCCGCCTCGAGGGCCGGCGAGACCTGAAGGCGCAGGCCGTGACCGTTCCGGGCGATCCGAGCCTCGCCGCCTACCTGGTCGTCGCGGCGCTGCTGCGCGACGGCTCCGACCTGACGATCGAAGCCGTGCTCCTGAACCCGATGCGCACCGGCCTGATCGAAACCCTGATCGAGATGGGCGGCGACATCGCCGTCTCCAACCGGCGGGCGCTCGGCGGCGAGGAGGTCGGCGACATCCGCGTGCGCTCGAGCCGGCTTCGCGGCATCGTCGTGCCGCCCGAGCGGGCGCCGTCGATGATCGACGAATATCCGCTGCTCGCCATCGCCGCCGCCTTCGCAGAGGGCACGACGCGGATGGACGGGCTCGGCGAGCTCCGTTTGAAGGCGTCGGACCGCATCGCCATGGTCGCCGCCGGCCTCGCCGCCAACGGCGTCGCCGTCGAGGAAGGGCCGGAATCGCTCGCCGTCACCGGCGGCGCCACGTCGATCGGCGGCGGCAGGGTGGCGACCGGCCACGATCCGCGCGTCGCCATGAGCTTCCTGGTCCTCGGCATGGCCGGCCATGTCGGCGTGACGATCGACGATTTCGGCCCGGTGCAGACCAGTTTCCCCGAATTCCAGAGCCTGATGAGCGGGCTCGGAGCGCATTTCGAAAAGGCGGAGCCTCCCGCAGCATGATCATCGCAATCGACGGACCCGCCGCCGCCGGCAAGGGCACCATCGCCGTCAAGCTCGCCCAGCACTACGGGCTCAACCATCTCGACACCGGCCTGCTCTACCGCGCCATTGGCCGCCTGATGGCCGAGAAGGGGCTCGACCTCGACGATCCCGTCGCCGCCGGCGAGATCGCCCGCGCGCTGAAGCCGGCCGATCTCGGCCATGCCGATCTGCGCGGCCGCGAGGCCGGCGAGCTCGCCTCGCGCGTCGCAATCCATCCCGAGGTGCGCGCCGCGCTGGTCGATTTCCAGCGCGATTTCGCCCGCATGGCCCCCGGCGCCGTGCTCGACGGCCGCGACATCGGCACGGCGATCTGCCCGGACGCCGACGTCAAGATCTTCGTCACCGCCTCGCCGGAAGTGCGCGCCCGCCGCCGCACCGACGAGCTCAACGCCAAGGGCCGCGACGTGCCCTATGAGCGGATCCTGGCCGAGATCCTGGAGCGCGACGAGCGCGATTCGCATCGCTCCGCCGCGCCGCTGCGCCAGGCCGACGACGCCGTCCGCCTCGACACGACGGCGCTCGACGCCGACGCCGCCTTCGCCGCCGCGGTGGCGATCGTCGAGGCCGGACACGACTGATTGATCGTTTTACGCCTCCGGAAGGGCGGAAATCGGCCAGTTTTACCTTGCCGCACGGGCATCGAGCCTATATAGAGCCCCAGATCTGCGAAGTCCTGACGTCGACGGGCATCCCCTGGATGCGGCGCCGGCGTCGGAATTTCATGGAAAAACACCCGTATCCCGGTCTGGAAGCGTCGGTCCGCCACATGCGGTTGCCCCGATATCCGTCGAGGGCAGGATCGTGATTTCGGGTTTCAGCAACACCAACCGCCGGCGCATGCCAGAGATGGCACCAGGAGTTTTCATGGCTGTTACCAATCCGTCCCGCGAAGATTTCGCCGCCCTTCTCGAAGAGTCCTTCCAGAACGAAGACCTTTTCGAAGGCAGCGTCGTCAAGGGTACGATCGTTGCTATCGAGAAGGACCTCGCCGTCATCGACGTCGGTCTGAAGACCGAAGGCCGCGTGGCGCTCAAGGAATTCAACGGCCCGGGCCGCGAGAACGCGCTCAAGGTCGGCGATGTTGTCGAGGTCTATCTCGAGCGCGTTGAAAACGCTCTCGGCGAAGCCGTTCTCTCGCGCGACAAGGCGCGCCGCGAAGAGAGCTGGATCCGTCTCGAGGAGCAGTTCAACAAGAACGAGAAGGTCACGGGCGTCATCTTCAACCAGGTCAAGGGTGGCTTCACCGTCGATCTGGACGGCGCCGTCGCCTTCCTGCCGCGCTCGCAGGTCGACATCCGTCCGGTCCGCGACGTCGGCCCGCTGATGCACACGCCGCAGCCCTTCCAGATCCTCAAGATGGACAAGCGCCGCGGCAACATCGTCGTCTCGCGTCGTACCGTGCTTGAAGAGACCCGCGCCGAGCAGCGCTCCGAGCTCGTCCAGAGCCTGGAAGAGGGTCAGATCATCGAGGGCGTCGTCAAGAACATCACCGATTACGGTGCGTTCGTCGACCTCGGCGGAATCGATGGCCTGCTGCACGTCACCGACATCGCGTGGCGCCGCATCAACCATCCGACCGAGGTGCTCTCGATCGGCCAGACCGTCCGCGTGCAGATCATCCGCGTCAACCACGAGACGCACCGTATCTCGCTCGGCATGAAGCAGCTTGAGGCCGACCCGTGGTCGGGCATCGAGGCGAAGTATCCGGTCGGCGCCAAGTTCTCGGGCCGCGTCACGAACATCACCGACTACGGTGCGTTCGTCGAGCTCGAGCCGGGCATCGAAGGCCTGATCCACGTCTCCGAGATGTCCTGGACGAAGAAGAACGTCCATCCGGGCAAGATCGTCTCGACCTCGCAGGAAGTCGACGTGATGATCCTCGAGGTCGATCCGGTCAAGCGTCGTATCTCGCTCGGCCTGAAGCAGACCCTGTCGAACCCGTGGGAGAGCTTCTCCGAGAAGTACCCGATCGGCTCGATCGTCGAAGGCGAAGTCAAGAACAAGACCGAGTTCGGTCTGTTCATCGGCCTCGACGGCGACGTCGACGGCATGGTCCACCTGTCGGATCTCGACTGGAACCGTCCGGGCGAGCAGGTCATCGACGAGTACAACCGCGGCGACATCGTCAAGGCGCAGGTGCTCGACGTCGACATCGACAAGGAGCGCATCTCGCTCGGCATCAAGCAGGTTGGCGGCGATCCGTTCGTCGAAGCCTCGGGCGAGCTCCGCAAGGGCGCGGTCGTGACCTGCGAGATCCTGGCTGTCACCGAAGCCGGCCTCGAAGTCCGCATCGCCGACACCGACCTGACCTCCTTCATCCGTCGCGCCGACCTGTCGCGCGACCGGTCGGAGCAGCGTCCGGAGCGGTTCGCCGCCGGCGAGAAGGTCGATGCCCGCATCACCAACTTCGACAAGAAGGCCCGCAAGGTCGCCGTCTCGATCAAGGCGCTGGAAATCGCCGAAGAGAAGGAAGCGGTTGCGCAGTACGGCTCGTCGGATTCGGGTGCGTCGCTCGGCGACATCCTCGGCGCCGCCCTCAAGGCCCGTCAGGACAACGACGAGTAATAAGACAACGACGAGTAATCGTCGCTTCCCGCGAAAATCAGGAAACGCCCCGGCTCGTCCGGGGCGTTTTCGTTTCTACGCCCCCGCTTGGCCCCGCTTGCCGCCCGCCGGTTTGATTTCGCGTCGCAAAACAGATAACCCCTTGTGCCTTCGCGGATATCCGGAGACGCACAGTCATGAGCCTCGACGCGGACCAGATCATCGACCGCCGCCGCCTCCGGCGGAAGCTGACCACCTGGCGCATCCTTGCCTTCCTGGCGGCCGCGCTCGCGGTCGTCGGCGGCGCGCTGCTGGCGGCCGGCCCCGAGGGGATCACGGGCCGCTCGCGCCCGCATATCGCCCGCCTCAGCCTCTCCGGCTTCATCTCCGAGAACCGCGACCAGCTCGAGCTGATCGAGAAGATCGGCAACAGCCCGGCCGTGCAGGGCGTCATCGTCTCGATCAATTCCGGCGGCGGCGCCACCACCGGCGGCGAGGCGCTCTACGACGCCATCCGCAAGCTCTCGGCCAAGAAGCCGACCGTCGCCTCGATCCGCACCATCGGCGCCTCGGCCGCCTATATGAGCGCCATCGCCACCGACCACGTCGTCGCCTATCGCAGCTCGATCACCGGCTCGATCGGCGTCTTGTTCCAGTCGCCGGAAGTCAGCGCCGCGATGGAAAAGCTCGGCATCAAGCTGACCGAGGTGAAGTCGTCGCCGCTGAAGGCCGCGCCCTCGCCCTTCGCGCCGCCGACGCCGGAAGCGCTCGCCGTCATCGACAGCCTGATCCGCGATACCTACAACTGGTTCGTCGACATCGTCGCCGAGCGGCGCAAGCTCGACCGCCCGAGGGCGCTGGCGCTCGCCGACGGCCGCGTCTTCTCCGGCCACCAAGCGCTCGAGGCCGGGCTGATCGACGAGATCGGCGGCGAGGAGGTAGCGATCGCCTGGCTCGCCAAGGAAAAGGGCGTCGACGCCAAGCTCCGTGTCATCGACTGGAAGCCCGAGGAATCGTCGCTGCCCTTCTCCTTCAGCAACGCCGCGATCGTGTGGCTCGCCCGCGAAATCGGCGTCTCGCCCGACTTCCTGCGCGCCTCCGGCATCGCCGACCTGATCCCCGCCAGACTCCAGCTTGACGGTCTCCTATCCGTTTGGCACGCTCCCTCCGGTCTGAACGACGCTGAGGGGGCGCCGCGGTGATCAAGTCCGAACTGGTACAGAAGATCGCGGAGCAGAATCCACACCTCTATCAACGGGATGTGGAGCACATCGTGAACTCGATCCTCGATGAGATCATCGAGGCTCTGTCACGCGGAGACCGGGTGGAACTGCGCGGCTTCGGCGCGTTCTCGGTCAAGAACCGCCCGGCCCGCCAGGGCCGCAACCCGCGCACGGGCTCGAAGGTCGAGGTCACGGAGAAATACGTGCCCTTCTTCAAGACGGGCAAGGAGATGCGCGAGCGTCTCAACGACGGTGACGATGAGTAGGCGAATTCGATGAAGAAGGTTCTGGCGATCGTCATCTTCGTTCCGATCGCAATCGTCGCGGTCGCGCTGTCGGTCGCCAACCGCCACGACGTCGCCCTGTCGCTCGATCCGTTCAATACAACCGATCCCGCCGTCGTCGTCGCCATGCCGCTCTATGCGCTGGTCTTCGCGGCCATCGCCGTCGGCATCGTCCTCGGCGGCGTCGCCACCTGGCTCGGCCAGGCCCGATGGCGTCGCCAGGCCCGCCGGCTGAAGCACGAGGCGAAGGACATGCGCCGCGAGAACGCCCAGTACCGGGCCGCCTCGACCAGCCCCGCCACCGCGCTTCCCGCCATCCGCCGCGACGCCGCCTGATCGCGCGGTCTGCACAGGCGCCCGCGTGCTCGAAACGCGCACCGGCACCGCTCTCGACGCGAGACCTTCGCGCGTCGCTGTCCGGCCGTCATGCAGGGCTCTATCTTCATCATCCTGAGGTGCCCGAGCGGAGCTCGGGCCTCGAAGGACGCACGATCTCGATGCAATCGATCGATGGCACTGCCGCTCTGCGTGCTTCGAGACGGCCCTGCGGGCCCCTCAGCATGATGAGGGTGGTGTTTTCGCCCGAAGGGATAAAAAGGGTGAAGGTTCCCCCCGACGCAACGCCGCGCGAAGGGGCCGGGCCATCATCTTGCTTGGACTTGCGCGCGCTTTCGTGCCAAACCCTTGCGCCATCCCTTGCGGGATCCGTGAAGCCCATGATGGTTGACCCATGTCCGTGATCGTCAAAATCTGCGGTCTTTCGACCGAGGAGACTGTCGACGCCGCGCTTGCCGCCGGCGCGGACATGATCGGCTTCGTCTTCTTCCCGAAGAGCCCGCGCTTCGTGACGACGGAACGCGCCGCGACTTTGGCCGAGCGCGCCCGCGGCCGCGCCGGGATCGTTGCGCTCACCGTCGACATGGACGATGCCGGCCTCGCCGAGATCGCCCAGACGGTGAAGCCCGACTGGCTGCAGCTGCATGGAAACGAGAGCGTCGACCGCGTCGCCGCGGTGCGCCACGCGTTCGGCCTGCCGGTGATGAAGGCGCTCGGCATCGGCGGGACGGAAGACCTCGCCCGCGTGCCGGCTTACGCCGAGGTCGCCGACCGCCTGCTGCTCGACGCCAAGCCGCCCAAGGGGGCAAAACATCCGGGTGGCAATGGAGTCGCCTTCGACTGGCATCTGCTCGATGCGCTTGACCCCGGCCTTTCCTATATGCTTTCCGGAGGGCTCGACGCCGACAATGTCGCGGAAGCCCTGGCGCTGACGCGGCCCTTCGGCATCGACGCTTCCTCGGGCGTGGAGAGCGCGCCCGGCATCAAGGATCCCGACCGGATCCACGCCTTCATCGCCGCCATCCGCGGCTTTCGACCCAACGCTGACCAAGGCCCGGCGATTGCCGGCGAGAGGATGACGTCGTGACCGCTGCTGTCCAGCCCAACTCCTTCAAGACCGGCCCGGACGAGCGCGGCTATTTCGGCATCTATGGCGGACGCTTCGTCGCCGAGACGCTGATGCCGCTGATCCTCGAGCTGCAGCAGGCCTATGAGGACGCCAAGGTGGACCCGGCCTTCAAGGCCGAGCTGCAGGCGCTCTCGACCTATTACGCCGGCCGGCCGTCAAAGCTCTATTTCGCCGAAGGGCTGACCAAGCACCTCGGCGGCGCGCGCATCTTCTTCAAGCGCGAGGACCTGAACCACACTGGCAGCCACAAGATCAACAACTGCCTCGGCCAGATCCTGCTCGCCAAGCGCATGGGCAAGACGCGGATCATCGCCGAGACCGGCGCCGGCCAGCACGGCGTCGCCTCCGCCACCGTCTCGGCCCGCTTCGGCCTGCCCTGCGTCGTCTATATGGGCGCCACCGACGTCGAGCGGCAGAAGCCGAACGTCTTCCGCATGAAGCTGCTCGGCGCCGAGGTCGTGCCGGTCACGGCCGGCAACGGCACGCTCAAGGACGCCATGAACGAGGCGCTGCGCGACTGGGTGTCGAATGTCGAGGACACCTACTACCTGATCGGCACCGCCGCCGGCCCGCATCCCTATCCGGAGCTGGTGCGCGACTTCCAGTCGGTGATCGGCACCGAGGCGCGCGCCCAGATGCTGGAGCAGGAAGGCCGCCTGCCCGACATGATCATCGCCGCCGTCGGCGGCGGCTCGAACGCCATCGGCCTGTTCCATCCGTTCCTGGACGACAAGGATGTCGAGATCGTCGGCGTCGAAGCCGGCGGCCATGGCCTCGACGTCGAGAACGGCCACGCCGCCTCGATGACCGGCGGCCGCCCGGGCGTGCTGCACGGCAACCGCACCTATCTGCTGCAGGATGCCGACGGCCAGATCCTCGAAGGCCATTCGGTCTCGGCCGGCCTCGACTATCCCGGCGTCGGCCCCGAGCACAGCTGGCTGCGCGACACCGGCCGCGTCACCTATGTGCCGATCGTCGACCAGGAGGCGCTCGACGCCTTCCAGGTCTGCACCCGCGTCGAAGGCATCATCCCGGCGCTGGAATCGGCCCATGCCATCGCCCAGGCGATCAAGGTCGCGCCGACCATGGCCAAGGACAAGACCATCATCGTCAACCTCTCCGGCCGCGGCGACAAGGACGTCCACACCGTGGGCAAGCTCCTCGGCATGGACATCTGATCAAGGGCGGCACGATCCACATGACTGAAACCCGCATCGACCGCCGCTTCGCGAGCCTGAAGTCCGAGGGACGGCCCGCGCTCGTCACCTTCATGACGGCCGGCGACCCGGACCCCGCCACCACGCTGGCGCTGCTGAAGGCGCTGCCCGGCGCCGGCGCCGACGTGATCGAGCTCGGCATGCCGTTCTCCGATCCGATGGCCGACGGCCCGGCGATCCAGGCGGCTGGCCTGCGCGCGCTGAAGGGCGGCCAGACGCTCGTCAAGACGCTCGATCTCGTGCGCGAATTCCGCCAGACGGACGACGCGACGCCGATCGTGCTGATGGGTTACTACAACCCGATCTACAGCCACGGCCCGGAAGCCTTCGTTGCCGAGGCCAAGGCCGCCGGCGTCGACGGACTGATCATCGTCGACCTTCCCCCGGAGGCCGATGACGAGCTCTGCATCCCGGCGCTCCAGGCAGGATTGAACTTCATCCGCCTGGCGACGCCGACCACCGACGACAAGCGGCTTCCCGCCGTGCTCGAGAACACCTCGGGCTTCGTCTACTACGTCTCGATCAACGGCATCACCGGCTCGGCAGCCCCCGACGCGTCCCGCGTCGCCGAGTCCGTTGCACGGATCAAGCGCCACACCCATCTACCGGTTTCCGTCGGTTTCGGCGTCAGGACAGCCGAACAGGCGGCAGCGATCGGCGCGAATGCCGATGGCGTCGTCGTCGGCTCGGCCATCGTCTCGGCCGTCGCGGCGTCGCTCGACAGCGAAGGCCGCGCGACCCCCGCGACCGTGCCGGCCGTCCTGGCACTCGTTTCCGATCTGGCGGGCGGCGTTCGCGCGGCCCGCAAATCGGTCGCAGCCTGAACAAGGATTACGCGATGAACTGGATCAACGACGTCGTTCGTCCGAAGATCAAGAGCCTCTTGAACAAGCGCGAGGTTCCCGAGAACCTCTGGATCAAGTGCCCCGAGACCGGCGAGATGGTGTTCCATCGCGACCTCGAGGCCAATCACTACGTGATCCCGAACTCGGGCTATCACATGCGGATGAGCGCGCCGAAGCGGCTCGCCTATTTCTTCGACGAGGGCAAGTACGAGGCGATTTCCGCCCCCGAAGTCGCCGTCGACCCGCTGAAGTTCCGCGACGAGCGCCGCTATACCGACCGCCTGAAGGACGCCCGCACCAAGACCGGCCTGCAGGACGCCGTCCTGGTCGGCGCCGGCACCGTCGAGGGCGTGCCGATGGTCACGGCCGTGCAGGATTTCGACTTCATGGGCGGCTCGCTCGGCATGGCCGCCGGCGAGGCTGTCATCGCCGGCATGGAAGCGGCGCTGAACCGCAAGCAGCCCTTCGTCATGTTCGCGGCCTCCGGCGGCGCCCGCATGCAGGAAGGCATCCTGTCGCTGATGCAGCTTCCCCGCACCACCGCCGGCGTGATCGCGCTGCGCGAGGCGAAACTGCCCTATATCGTCGTGCTGACCAACCCGACCACGGGCGGCGTCACCGCTTCCTACGCCATGCTGGGCGACATCCAGATCGCCGAGCCGGGTGCGCTGATCGGCTTCGCCGGCCCGCGCGTGATCGAGCAGACAATCCGCGAGAAGCTGCCGCCGGGCTTCCAGCGCTCGGAATTCCTGAACGAGCACGGCATGGTCGATCTCGTCGTGCATCGCCACCAGCTGCGCTCGACCATTGCGCGGCTCTGCGGCGTGCTCGGCCCGCAGCCCGCCAAGGTCGCGGCCAAGGGGGCAACGAAGCCCGCCAAGGCCCAGCCGGCGCTTGCCGCACCGGACGCCGCCCTGGCGACCTGATCGCCGCCACGGCACGCCTTATCAACGGATCGGCCGGCCGCCGCGAAGGCGGCCGGTTTGGCGTGGACACGGATCCACGCCACGGCATCGCTTCATGGACCCCGACATGGACCGCAGCACCGTCATCCTGGAGCGCCTGTTCCAGCTCCACCCCAAGGAAATCGACCTCTCGCTCGACCGGCTGAAGCCGCTGATGGCGAAGCTCGGCGCGCCCGAGACGAAGCTCGGCCCCGTGCTGCACATCGCCGGCACCAACGGCAAGGGCTCGACCACCGCCTTCCTGCGCGCCATGCTGGAGGCGGCCGGCCTCTCCGTGCACGTCTACACCTCGCCGCATCTGGTGCGCTTCCACGAACGCATCCGCCTCGGCCAACAGGGTGGCGGCCGGTTCGTCGACGAGGACGCGCTGGTCGACACGCTGCTCGACATCGAAAAGGTCAATGACGGCGCGCCGATCACCCATTTCGAGATCACCACCGCCGCCGCCTTCAAGCTGTTCGCCGACCATCCGGCCGACGTGACGCTGCTCGAGGTCGGCCTCGGCGGCCGCTACGACGCCACCAACATCATCGATCGGCCCGACGTCGCGGTGATCACGCCGATCTCGGTCGACCACGAGAAGTTCCTGGGCAGCGCCCTCGACGGCATCGCGCACGAGAAGTCCGGCATCATCAAGCGCGGCCGGCCGGTCGTCTCCGCGCCGCAGTCGCAGGTCGTGCTCGACGTCATCGAGCGCGACGCGTCCAAGCTCGCGGCGCCGCTCTTCGTCGGTAACCAGGACTGGGTGGCGCATGCCGAGCGCGGCCGCCTCGTCTACCAGGACGAGGACGGGCTGATCGACCTGCCGCCGCCGCGCCTGCCGGGCCGGCACCAGTTCGTCAACGCCGGCACCGCCATCGCGGCGCTGCGCCGCTCCAGCCTCGACGTGCCGGTCGCGGCGATCGAGGCGGGTCTGCAAAACGTCGAATGGCCGGCGCGGATGCAGCGGCTGACCAGCGGCAAGCTGGTCGACCAGGCGCCGCCCGAGGCCGAGCTGTGGCTCGACGGCGGCCACAACCCCGGCGCCGGGCTCGTCGTCGCCGAGGCGGTCGCCGATCTCGAGGAGCGCGTCTCGCGGCCGCTCTACCTGATCGCCGGCATGCTGGTGACCAAGGACCCGGTCGGCTTCTTCCGCCCCTTCGCCGGCCTCGCCCAGCATGTCTACACGGTGCCGATCGAGGGTTCGAACGCCGGGCGCGATCCGGTCGAGCTCGCCGCCGCGGCCGAGGCCGCCGGCATCGCTTCGAGCGCCACGGCAAGTGTCGAAGCGGCGCTCGCCGCCATCCGCAAGGCGCTGCCGCCCGGCATCGCGCCGCGCATCCTGATCTGCGGCTCGCTCTATCTCGGCGGCACCGTGCTCGCCGCTAACGGAACGCTACCGCGCTGATAACAGGCCGAGGTCTGTTAACCCGCATCCGGACATGAAAACGGGGCCGCGAGGGCCCCGTTGAAGTCGTGCATTGTCGGGAGCGATCAGATCGCGCCCTTGATCCAATCCGACAGCCGGCTCTTCGGCGCGGCGCCGACCTGGATCGAGGTCGGCTCGCCGTCCTTGAACAGGATCAGCGTCGGGATCGAGCGGACGCCGTAGCGCACCGCGATGTCGGGATTCTCGTCGATGTTCAGCTTGGCGATCGTCACCTTGCCTTCCAACTCCGACTGGATCTCCTCCAGCGCCGGCGCGATCATGCGGCACGGGCCGCACCATTCAGCCCAAAAATCGACCACGACCGGGCCGGATGCCCCGAGAACGTCGGCGTCGAAGGAGCTATCCGTTACTTTGGCAGTCGCCATGGTAAGCCTCAAAAAGGATGGGAAGAGTGGTTCTAAGGTAGGAACCCGCCCCACCCCGGTCAAGGCAAACGGGTTTCACGCCGCGGTAATGGCAGCCATGCGACTATCGAGCAACTCTGCCGGGATCGCCATCAACAACGGCAACTCGGTCCAGAGCAGCGCCGTCTCGATCGGCCGGTCGGGATAGAGCCGCGACAGCACCGCCCGATAGAGCGCGAGCTGCGCCAGATGCGCGTCGGGCACGTCGTCGAGCCGGCGCGGCGCCGGGCGGTTGGTCTTGTAGTCGACGATCACCACCCGGTCCGGCAGCACCACGAGCCGGTCGATCCGGCCGGAAACCGAGGCAGGACCGCTCCGCGTCTCGATCACACCGGCGATCGGCACCTCGGCCCGGCTCGAAGGCCCGAACAGCTCGGCGAAGGTCTCGTCGTCGAGCACCGGCAGGATGCGGTCGAGCAGGTCCTGCCGCTCCGCCTCGGTCCACGCCTTGCCGACGACGTCGAGATAGCGCCCGGCGACCTGGGCGCGCTGCGCCGGCGGCTGGTCGGGCAAGGCCTGCAGCAGGCGATGGATGATGCGGCCGCGGTCGAGCGCGGTGAGCGCCGCCGGATCGAGCCGGGCGTCCAGCGCCGTCACCGGCGGAAAGGCGGGCTCGGCCTCGGCGAAACCGACGGCTGCCGACGGCGTCAGCCGGCGCGGCACCGGCGGAACCGCCGGCGGCGGCTGCAAAAGCCACGGCTCCGGCACTGCCGGCGCCCGGCCTCCGGCATCGGTCGCGGCTTCCTGCGCCGGCGCGGCGACGCGGCTCCAGTCCTGCCGCCACTCGATGCTGTCGAAGTCGTCGCCGGGGATTGCGACCGGCACGGTGCGCCCCTCGGTGCCGAGCGCGGTGCCGACCAGCTCATGCCAGAGACGGTCCGAGCCGGTATTC
The DNA here is from genome assembly GCF_016629525.1 of Kaistia sp. 32K. Lineage (GTDB taxonomy): Bacteria > Pseudomonadota > Alphaproteobacteria > Rhizobiales > Kaistiaceae > Kaistia. The sequence goes on along the minus strand of NZ_AP024269.1, from coordinate 4,876,990 downwards.
GCCTTCATCGTGCCGCAGACGATCAGATGATCGCGCGCCCGCGTCAGCCCGACATAGAGCAGCCGGCGATATTCCTCGCGCGCCTTTTCCCGAAGCGTATCGATCGCCTGCTCCACCACATGCGGTTTTCGCGCGCCGGGAGCGACCCAGACCAGCGGCGCGCCGTCGGCGGCATCGGGATCGTCGGCGAGAGCCACGATCTTCGGATCGTGGCTCGCATGCACGGGCTTCGAGCCGGTATCGACGAGGAAGACGATGTCCGCTTCGAGCCCCTTGGCGCCGTGCACCGTCATGACGCGGATCTCGTCGCGGGCGAGGTCGGCGTCGCGCTTGATCTGCGTCGCCGCCTCCCGCATCCAGCCGACGAAGCCCTGCAGCGACGGCACCGAGGCCTGCTCATGCGCCAGCGCCTGCGCCAGGAACTCGTCCAAGACGTCATCCGCCTCCGGCCCCAGCCGCGCCAGAAGCCGCCGGCGGCCGCCATCCGGCCCGAGCAGGCGGGCAAAGAAAGCATAGGGGCTCATATGCTCGGCCCGGACGCGCCAGGTCTTCAGCTGCTCCGAGGCCCGGACCGCCGCTTCATCGGTCGAGCGGTCGAGCGCATACCAGAGCGAGCCGGCGCGCGGATGCGCCAGCTCGAATAGCTGCTCCTCCGAAAAGCCGATCAGCGGGCTCTTCAGGAGCGCCGCCAGCGCCAGGTCGTCGCGCGGCTGCAGGAGGATGTCGGCGAGCGCCATCAGGTCGAGCACGGCGATGTGGCTCGTCAGCGCCAGCCGGTCGGCGCCGGCGACGGAAAGGCCAGCCGCCTTGAGCGCCCGGTTGATCGCGTCGGTCTGGGGGCCGCGCTTTCGCGTCAGCACCAGGATGCCGCCCTCGCGGATCGGCTTGCCGGTGGCGGCGATCGTCGCCCCCTCCCGCTTCCAGCCGGCGACCGTCGCGGCGATCCGCTCGGCCAAGCGGACTTCCGGGCTCTTGGCGTCGAGATGATCGAGCGGCGTGTGCCAGTCCTCCGGCACGGCCGCTTTTTCCGCCTCGATCGGCGGCCAGTAGGTGACGCGTCCGGGATCGAGCCGGCGCGCGGCCGCGTGCACGGTCGGCGACTTCGCCTGCGTCAGGCCGGCATGCGCCTCTTCCGCCTCGAAGATGCGGTCGACGGCGGCGAGCACGTCCGGCGTCGAGCGGAAGGAGAGCGTCAGCTCGAGATTGTGCCAGAGCGCCTTGGCCGCGTCGGCCCGCGCCGAGATCGTCTCGCGCTGGCGGGCGAACCAGGCTGGCACGGCGCCCTGGAACGAATAGATCGACTGCTTCTCGTCGCCGACGGCGAAGAAGGTGCGCGTCACGTCGCGCGCACTCTGGCCGGAGAAGAACTCGCCGGCCAGCCGCTCGATCACCTGCCACTGGCGCGGGCTGGTGTCCTGCGCCTCGTCGACCAGGATGTGGTCGAGGCCGCGATCGAGCTTGTAGTGCACCCAGGCGGCGGCATCGGCGCGCGACAGCAAATTGGCGGTCTTGACGACCAGGTCCTGGAAATCGAGGGCGCCGCGCACCTGCTTGGCGCGCTCATATTCGCCGATCACCGCATCGCCAAGCGTCAGCAGCGCGCTGGTGACGGCATAGGCTTCGGCCGAGGCAATACGGTCGAGCAGGAATTCGATCCGCTCGCGTTCGGCTTCCAGCGTCTCGTCCAGCCCGGGCCAGCCGTCGCGGATCGCCTTGGCGGCGAGGCTCGAAAGCGCCCTGAGCTCGCCGTCGCTCTTCGTCCAATAGGCGAGCCAGGCGGCCGCGCGGCCCTCCTCGGTCTCGGCGGAGAGGATGGGCGCCAGGCGCGCCGCGCTCTTCTTGTCGTTGGCGCCGCTGGCCGAAAGCCGGTCGACCAGCCGGCGCAGATCGTCGTCGTCGAGCGGGACCTCCGAAGCGAGCCGCGCGCGCAGGCTCTCCGCCGTCTCGCCATGGGCAAGGCCCAGCGCATGGCGCAGGTCGCGCAGGCCGCTCGTCAAGTCGCCGGCGCCGACGATGAACTCGCGCACCGCGTCGCGCGAGGCGACCAGCGAGGCGAGCGCCGCCTCGATGCCCTGGTCGCTGGCGGCTTCCAGCACGGTGGCGAAGGCGCGGCCGAGCGCGGTACCGGCCTCGGCCGCCGCCTTGGCGATGACCGAGCGCTGCGCCTCTGCTGTCAGCACCGACGCGCCGCGATCGTCCAGCACCTCGAAGCTGCCGGCGACATTGGCCTCGAACGGGAACTGGTGCAGCAGCCGCTCGCAGAAGGCGTGGATGGTCTGGATCTTCAGCCCGCCCGGCGTTTCCAGCGCCCGCGCGAACAGGCGGCGGGCGCTGACGAGATGGCCAGGCGTCGCCGGCGCGCCCTGATAATCGGCGAGGATCGCGGCGAGCTCCGGATCCGGCAGCGTCGTCCAGCCGGCCAGGATCTCGAACACGCGGCCGGACATCTCGGCCGCGGCCGCCTTGGTGAAGGTCAGGCAGAGGATCGAGGCGGGATCGGCGCCGGCGAGCAGCAGGCGGATGACGCGGCGGGCGAGGACGTAGGTCTTGCCGGAGCCGGCATTGGCCGACACCCAGGCCGACGCCTCGGGGTCGGTCGCCCGCGCCTGTGTGTCCTTCGTCTTGTCGTCGACCGAGATCACGCCGCTCATTCGCCGCCATCCTCGCTGTCGCCGAGCGCCCATTCGCGGATGCGGGCGAGATGATCGTAGGGGCTCTCGTAGCGCGTCTCGAACATCGGCCGCGCCCGCGAGACATAGGCGCGCCTGGGATCGTCGAAGGCCGCGATCAGCTCTGCCAGCCGTCCCGCCGCCTCGTCACCGAGCTCGTCGGCGGTCTTGTCCTTGGTCACGGCGGAGGAGAAGGGATCGCCCTTGCCGACCTTGCCGAGGCCGACCCAGCCGAGGACGGACACCGAAACGCCGGCGGGCACGTTTTCAAAGCCTCCGCCGCGCGCCATCGCCACTTCCAACGCCAGCTGCGGCGCGAGGCCGGTCGAAAGCTGCCGGGCGCTCGGCGGCGAGCCGGTCTTGAAATCGAGGATTTCCAGCCGGCCGTCGAGGCGAAGATCGACGCGATCGGCCCGGCCCGTCAGCTTGAATTCTCCCGCCGGGGCGGCGAAGGCCCAGGAACCGCCGATCTCGGCGAGGCGCTGGCCGACCTCCGTCCGGCTCGCCTCCCAGCCGATGAACCAGTCGGCAATCGCGAGGAAGCGCGGCCACCAGAGCGCATAGACGGCCGGGAACGGCTCGATGCGGGCGAAGACGCGACGACCGATAATGGTCAGTTCCGTCAGCGCGCTTGCATCGAACGGACCCTTCCAGGCCTGGATGAAATCGCCGAGCGCCTCGTGGATCAGCGTGCCGCGCAGCGCCACGTCCGGCACCACGCCGATCGGATCGAGCGGATCGAGCTTCAGCACGCGCCGCGCATAGACCGCATAGGGGTCGCGGATCAGCGTCTCGATCTCGGTCACCGAAAGCCGGCGCGGCCGTGCCGAGACCGGCGGGCGCGGCTCCGGCCGGCGCACCGGCACCGGCTGCGCCGTGCGATCGAGGGCGCGGGCCCAGTCGAGATAGGGCATGCCGCGTTGGGCCAAGGCCTTGGCCTGCGCCTTGCCGAGGCGCGCCTGCAGCCGCTGCAGCCAGCGCGCCGCCACCGTCGGCGTGCCGCCGCGCCGCTCGGCACGCGTGACGACCACTTTGCCGGCTGACAAGGCGCTGGTGAAATCATGCGCCGACTGGCCGAGCTTGCGCTCCGGCGCTTCCAGCCCGAGCTCGGCCCGCATCGAGCGGGAAAGCCACGGATCGGTGCGCGTCTCGGACGGCCAGACGCCCTCGTCGAGGCCGCCCAGCACCATCAGATCGACCGTCTGCAGGCGCGCTTCCAGCGTGCCCCAGATGAAGAGGCGCGGATCGGAACCCGGCCGGGCCGGAACGCCGACACCGGCCATGGTCGCATCGAGGAAGCCCGGATATTCGTAACCGCCCATCACCAGCGCGGCGGCGTCGTCGCTCATCAGGCCGGCCAGCAGCTCGGCCAGCGCCTGCCCCGCCTCGTCGCCCCAGAGCGCCTCGTCCGTGCCGTCTTCCTTCGCCGCCACCTGCTTCAGCGCGACGACGACGGCGCCGGTCAGCGTCGCCGCGTCGGAGGCGTCGATGCTGTCCATGAGTCGGCTAAGCGGTTCCAGCGCCGCCTCGATCCGGGCGGCGAGCTCGCGCCCCGCCAGCCAGTCGGCTGCCCCGAGCCGCTTCACGGCCTGCGGCGCATAGCGCGCCTCCGGCAGGTCGCGCTCGGCGGTATCGAGCGCCTCGACCAACCCCTCGAGGCCATCGGACAGGAGCGTGCCGCGGAACAGCACGAGGTCCAGGATGTCCGCCGCCGCCCGGCAGGCCGGACGGCCGAGGCCGAAGGAGGCGAGCGGATGCTTGGCGAGCGCGAGCAGATCGAGCGGCGCGCCGTTCGACCTCGCCGCCGCCATGAGCAGGCGGGCGAGCGTCCCCGGCGGCGAGGTCATCAGCGGGCGGCCGGCGGAATCGTCGACCGAGAGGCCGAAGCGGCCGAGCTCGATGGCGACACGGCCGGCCAGGCGCCGGTCCGGCGTCACCAGCGCGGCCGTCCGGCCGGGCTGCTGGATCGCCTCGCGCATGGCGAGCGCGATCGCCACCGCCTCTTCCTGCTCGGTGCGCGCCACGACCAGCGCGACATCGCCGATCGCTCCCGCGGCGACCGGCGGCGCGACGGCCCAGTCCTCGGTCGTCTCGGCCGGGCGCATCGCCTCGGAGATCAGCCGGACGCGTTCCGCCATCTCCGTCGTCATGGCGCCGATCGTGCCGATCTCGTCGCGCGGCGCGCCGATGCCCTCGATCAGCTGCTTCAGGCCATATTGCGGATGGCCGGGCGACGAGCGCGCGAGCTCGGCGAGGCCGCCGATCGCGCTCCAGCCGGTCTCGTCCAGCATCGTGTCGATGCCGGGCAGGACGACCGCGCCGTTCGGCAGATGCGCGATGACCGACAGGAGCTCTGCGACGGCAGGGATCGAGCCGGTCGAACCGGCGGCGATCACCAGGCCGCGCGGCGGCGAGGCGGCCAGCCGTCGCGCGGATTCACGGATCAGATGATCGCGGCGGACCGAGGGATCGGCGAGGCCGCGCTCGGCAAGAAAGGCCGGCCATTGCTCACCGACGATGCGCAGGAAATCGAGCGAGATCTGCCAGTAGCGGGCGAGATCGTCGGGAACCAGGGTCGAGAGCCGATCCCACGGAATGCCCGTCGTCTCGATGTCATCGATCAGCCGGGCGAGATCGCCGGCGAGATGGAAGGCATCGGCGGCGGAGGCCGGCACCAGCAGCGGGTCGCTTTCGTCGAGCGCGAGGAGCTCGCGCCGGACCGCCCTGCCCCAGGCGAGCGTCAGCCGCGTCAGCACCAGCAAACGGTCGAGCCGCGAGATCGCCTCCGGCAGGACGAGCCGGTCGGCCGGATCGTCGGCGACGCCCTCGAGGATCTGGTCTTCCTCGTCGACATCGCCGATTGGCCGGATCGCCGGCAGGATGGCGGCTTGGCCGCCGAGCCGTTCGAGGATCTCGGCATGCAGCGAGCGCGCCGCGCGGCGGGTCGGCACCAGGATGGTCACATCAGCGAGCGCCAGCGGATCCTTAGCCGGATTCGCAATGGCGCCGAAACGGCCGGAAAGCAGCGCATCGGCGAAGGTCGGCAGGAAGGCTGCGCCGGGCGGGATCGTGAAAACGCGCGGAGCCTGCCTCGCCATCGTTCCTCAGGCCGCGCTTTCCAGGACCGACAATTCGGCCTCGCGGATCGCTTCCGGCGTGCCGACATGCAGCCAGGTGCCGTCCATGCGGACGCCGAACAGACGGCCGCTCTCGATCGCCTGGTCGAACAGGACGTTGAGCGAGAAGGAGCCGTCGGGCGCGTTGGCGAAGAGGCGCGGCGACAGGATGGCGGTGCCCGAATAGACGAAGGGCGCGACGGTGCGCTCGACCCGGCGGGCGAGGCGGCCGTCCTTCTCCATGATGAAATCGCCGGGGCCGGGATAGCCGATCGCCGTGACGGTCGGCGCCAGCATCAAGAGCGCGTCCATCGCGTCGTCGTTCCAGCCCTGCGCCAACCAGTCGAGATTGGGGCGCGGGCCCTCGATCCAGAACGAATCCGAATTCATGACGTAGAAGGGCGCATCGCCGAGCAGCGGCAGCGCCTTCTTGAGGCCGCCGCCGGTCTCGAGCAGGCCGCCGCGCTCGTCGGAGACGACGACCTTCGGGCTCTTCCGCTTTTTCACATGGGTTTCGACCAAGTCGGCCAGGTAATGCACGTTGACGACCGTCTGCTCGACGCCGGCATTCGCCAGGCGATCGAGCGCATGGTCGATCAGCGAGCGGCCGGCAATCTCGATCAGCGGCTTCGGGACGGTCGCCGTGACCGGCCGCATGCGCTTGCCGATGCCGGCAGCGAGCACCATGGCGCGCTTCGGATGATTCGGCTTCTTGAAGATGGGCGTCGGCAAGCTGGTCGGCATATCGGTCTCGGGCAAATCCGTTGTTCTTGCTGGCGTCGTCGCCCCCGAAACGGGGCCATCATTCTTCGAACGGCAGGTATTCTTCATACCAGAGTGCCAGGCCGGAAAGAACCGGATGGCGGAGGCAGCGCGCCAGATAGCCCCTTACACGGGGAATGTGACGGAGATATTGGGGCTTGCCGGCGGCCTCGGCCAGGCGGACGAAACCGCCGAGCACCTTGGTCGCCCGCTGCGCGCCGGAAATGGCGTAGGCGGCGCGGAACGCCTCGGCATCGAAGGGCCCGCGCGCGAGCCGCGCCGCGACATAGCGATCGGCGAGCGCCGCTTCCAGCGCGGGTTCGACCGTGACGCGCACATCCTGCAGCAGCGAGGCGACGTCATAGGCGCTAGCGCCGATCATCGCGTCCTGGTGATCGAGAATGCCGATCCGCCGCAATCCCTCGCGTTCGGGCAGCCAGAGCAGGTTGGGCGAGTGGAAATCGCGCAGCAGCCAGCTCTTCTCGCTCGCATCGAGCGTCTCGTAGAGACCCCGCCAGATCGCGACGAAGGCCGCTTCGGCCTCGGGCGCGAGCGGCGCGCCGCGCTGCCAGCGCGCATACCAGCGCGGCAGCAGGTCGACCTCGATCGAGAGCGCGTCCCAATCGAAGGGCGGTATATGATAGACGGCGCCGTCGGGCAGCGGCAGCTCGACCGGTCGCGGCGTCGCGTGCAGGGCGGCGAGGACGTCGACCGCGAGGCCATAGCGCTCGGGATCCGGCGCACCATCGGCAAGCACGCCCTCGTGTCCCAGATCCTCGACCAGCAGAATGCCGGCCGGCAGGTCGGCGGCGAGGATCGCGGGCGCCGAGAAGCCGGCGGCGCTGAGGCCGTCGCTCATCGCCACGAAGGGGCGGACGCTGGTCGCCCGATGGGCGAGATCGTCATAGGTGCGGCCATCGCGCACCGCCGGACCCGGCGGACGCTCCGGCGCGTCCATCAGCACGGCGCGGCGCCCTTCCGGCGTCTCGACCCGCTCATAGGCGCGCGTCGACGCGTCGCCCTGCAGATGACGGCGCGTGGCCAGCCCCATGTCCGATCGGTCGAGGAACTGCCGGATGGCGAGGGTCCGCGCGATCCGCTCCGGCCAGTCGCCGCCGCCCGTCAGCGTCGCCAGCCGGCCGGCGCCCTCGATCTCGAGCGCGATTTCGAGATGGGTTCCCGGCAGGCTGTCGCCGGCCCGCTCGGGCCATTCGATCAGCACGACGCCTTCGCTCACCGCCTCGTCGAAGCCGATCTCCTCCAGCTCGTCGGCCGAGCCGAGGCGATAGAGATCGAAATGGGCGATCGGCAGCCGCGTGTCGTAGGTCTGGACGATGGTGAAGGTCGGGCTCGGCACCTCGTAGCCGGCGTCGGCGGCGACGGCGCGGATCAGCGCCCGGGCGAAGCTGGTCTTGCCGGCGCCAAGATCGCCGCGAAGGGCGATGACGTCGCCGATGGCGAGCTTGGCGGCGATGTCCTCGGCGAGGCGGATGGTCGCCGCCTCGTCAGGCAGATCGACCCGGATCGGGGTGGGCGGGCTCATTCGGCGGCGACGGCGAGCTCGGTCGGGCGGATCGGCAGGCGCACGCTGACGACCGTGCCGCGGCCCTCTTCGGAGCGGATGCCGACCGTGCCGCCATGCAGCTCGACGAAGCTCTTGACGATGGCGAGGCCGAGGCCGGCGCCGCCGCGCGCCGAGCCGGCCGCCCGGCTCTCGAAGCGGTCAAAGACGGAGGCGAGGAATTCCGGCGCGATGCCCGGGCCGTGATCCTCGACGGTGAATTCGACCATGTCGGCGGTCCGGCGCGCGGTCAGGCCGATCGAGCCGCCATGGGTCGAGAAGCCGACGGCGTTGGAGAGCAGATTGTAAAGGATCTGGCGAACCCGCTTCTCGTCGGCGACGAAGCTGCCGATGCCGTCCGGAATCCGGGTCTCGAGCGCGATCTGGGATTCCTGCAGCCGGTCGCGCACGCCCTCGATCGCCGCCGCGATGGTGCGCTCGACGTCGACCTCGACCAGATCGAGCGCGATGATGCCGGCGTCGACGGTCGCGAGATCCAAGATGTCGTTGACGATCGCCAGCAGCGAACCGCTCGAGGACAGGATGTAGCCGGCATATTCCTGCTGCTTCTCCGTCAGCGGCCCGATCGAGACGTCGGAGAGCAGCTGGGTGAAGCCGATGATGTTGGTGAGCGGCGAGCGCAGCTCGTAGGACACGTGCTGGATGAAGGCGTTCTTCAGCCCGTCGGCCGCTTCCAGCGCCTCGTTGCGGTCGGTCAGCGCGCGCTCGACCTGCACCGTGTCGCTGACGTCGATGAAGGTCACCATGGTCTGGCCGCCGGGCAGTGGCACGGTGGCATAGTCGACGACGCGGCCGTCCGAACGCTCCATGCGGCCCTGGCTCGGCGCGCGGCTCTCGTCGAGACCTGCGACCCGCGCCGTGAAGCGCGCCCATTCCTCCGGCGCGTCGTGCAGGCGCCGGCAGGCGCGCTCGATCTCGCCGATATGCGGATGGGTGGAGAGGAACTTCTGGTCGAGATGCCAGATCCGCGCGAAGGACGGATTGTCGAGCCGCAGGCGGCCGTCGGAGCCGAACACGGCGACGCCTTCGGCGAGATGGTCGAGCGTCTCGCCCTGGACACGCGACAGCGCGTTGTAGCGGCTCTCCAGCTCCAGCTGCTCGGTGACGTTCTCGTAGATCCAGGTGATGCCGCCCTGCGGATGCGGGTTGGCGAGGACGCGGAGCGTCTGGCCGTCGGGCAGGTGCCACCAATGCTCGCGCGCGTCGAGCGACTGATAGGCGGTGAGCAGCTCGTTGCGCCAGCTCTTGAAATCCGCCTGCTCCGGCAGGCGGCGGCTGGCGCGCATGCGCTCGAGCACGGCGCTCTCGTCGGGCTGGCTGTCGAGAAAGCCGGCATCGAGGCTGAAGAGCGAGCGGAACGCGGCATTGTAGGAGCGCAGGCGCCGATCGGATCCGAAGACGGCGACGGCGGTCGCCAGCTGGTCCAGCGTGCGGGCGTGGAACTCGACCAGCCGCTTCATCTGGTTCTGGACGGTTTCGAGCTCGGTCGCGTCGGTCGCAATGCCGGCGCTGCCGGTCTCGGAGACGACGTCGATCACGTCGAAGATACGGCGGGAGCCGGTGACGATCGCCGGCAGGCGCTGCTCGAAGACGGGCTTTTCGGCGTGCGCCAGGCGGATCGCCTCGCGGCCGGCCGTATCGAGCAGTTCGAGATGCCGGGTCGCCGCATCCTGCGGGTCGCGCGCCTCGACGGCGCGGGCGAAGGCATTGTTGATCCAGCGCAGCGCGCCGTCGGGGCCGCGGATCCAGGCCGGCATCGGAGCCGCCTGCAGCAGCACCCGCATCGCCTCGACATCCTCGCTGACGCGCTCATGCAGCGCCTCGAGCTCGGCCAAAGCGAGCCGGTCGCCGGAGAGATCGCGGAAGCGCGCCACGGCGCGGCCGCCGGCGGTCCGCCCGACGATCTCGACATAGCTGCCATTGGTGGTTTCGAGCGACAGGGCGAAGGTCTCGCCGCGCTGGCGCAGGCTTTCGAGCGCCGCGTCGAGCCGGCTCGCGGCACTCGGGATCAGCCAGGTGCCGAAGGCGAGAAAGGCCGACCGCTCGTCCGGGGCGCCGCAGGAGCGCGGCAGGCGCCCCATCACCAGCGGCAGCTCGCCCGGCGCGCCCCAGGCGACCAGGCGCTGGTCGTCGGCGTCGACGAGCGCCTCGGCCCGGTCGGCCTTGGCGCGGGAATCGGACAGCTGGTGCCGGAGCGCCGCATTCTCGTTCTCGACGCGGGCACGCGCCCGCTGCAGCGCCGCGACGCCGAGCACCGCGAAGGCGACGACGCCGAGAAGCGCGCTGACGAAGGCCGTCGTGCCGGCATCGATCGGGCTGGTCGCCGCCTCGGCGCCGGTGACGGAAGCCGTCAGCAGGACGGTGGCGGTCAGAGCGGTGGCGGCGAGCATGCTCCGTCGCAAGGTCGGAAGGGCGGAACTCCAGCGGCGTCCACCGCGAATCCCATCCAAATTCCTGCGATGCCAAAGCATGCGGGCAGGCCCTTCCGCCGTCAGAGTAATGAAATGGACCCGTTTCGACGCCGACGACAAACAGCGGCCGCTCACCCGAATCATCCCCAATGTAGCGGTTCGGGGAATCGAGTGTGAAGCCGATGGCGCAGAGAAAAAGGCCATGCGGGATGCCCGCATGGCCTTGGAGTGTCAGATCAACGTGGTTAACCGGCAGTTAATCCGGCGAGCCGTCAAAATATTGGGTCTACCTACCCGCCGAACCACGACGGGTAGGGATCGGCTGCGGCCGATCGTCTGCCCCAAATTTATCGGTCAGTAACGATAGTGATCGGGCTTGAACGGGCCGGTCTCGGCGACGCCGATATAAGCCGACTGCTTCTCGCTGAGCTTGGTCAGCTTGACGCCGATCTTGGCCAGATGCAGCGCCGCGACCTTCTCGTCGAGGTGCTTCGGCAGCGTGTAGACCTTCTTCTCGTACTGGCCGGGCTTGGTCCAGAGTTCGATCTGCGCCAGCGTCTGGTTGGTGAAGGACGCCGACATCACGAAGCTCGGATGGCCGGTGGCGTTGCCGAGATTGACCAGGCGGCCCTCGGACAGAAGGATGATCCGCTTGCCGCCGGCGAACTCAACTTCGTCGACCTGCGGCTTGACGTTGTTCCACTTCAGATTGCGCAGCGCCGAAATCTGGATCTCGCTGTCGAAATGGCCAATGTTGCAGACGATCGCGCGGTCCTTCATGGCGCGCATATGGTCGATCGTGATGACGTCGACATTGCCGGTCGCGGTGACGAAGATGTCGGCGCGCGGCGCGGCGTCTTCCATCGTCGTGACCTCGTAGCCTTCCATCGCCGCCTGCAGGGCGCAGATCGGATCGACTTCGGAGACGAGCACGCGGCAGCCGGCCTGGCGCAGCGAGGCGGCCGAACCCTTGCCGACATCGCCGAAGCCGGCGACCATGGCGACCTTGCCCGACATCATGACGTCGGTGCCGCGGCGGATGCCGTCGACCAGCGACTCGCGGCAGCCATAGAGGTTGTCGAACTTCGACTTGGTGACCGAGTCGTTGACGTTGATCGCCGGGAAGAGCAGCGTGCCCTTCTTCTGCATCTCGTAGAGACGATGCACGCCCGTCGTGGTCTCCTCGGTGACGCCCTGGATCGAGCGGGCGATCTCGCCATACCAGCCGGGCTTCGAGACGAGGCGCTTCTTGATCGCGGCGAAGAGGACTTCCTCTTCCTCGTTCTCGGGCTTGTCGAGGAAGGCGGTGTCGCCGCCCTCGGCGCGCAGGCCGAGATGCACGAGAACGGTGGCGTCGCCGCCGTCGTCCAGGATCATGTTGGGGACGCCGCCGTCATGCCATTCGAAGATGCGGTGCGTGTATTCCCAGTAGTCCTCGAGGCTCTCGCCCTTGATGGCGAAGACCGGGACGCCGGACTGGGCGATCGCCGCGGCGGCGTGGTCCTGGGTCGAGTAGATGTTGCACGAGGCCCAGCGGACGTCGGCGCCGAGCGCCTTCAGCGTCTCGATCAGCACGCCGGTCTGGATCGTCATGTGCAGGGAGCCGGCGATGCGAGCGCCCTTCAGCGGCTGCGACGGGCCGAATTCGGCGCGCACGCTCATCAGGCCGGGCATCTCGGTCTCGGCGATCGAGAGTTCCTTGCGGCCCCAATCGGCGAGGCTGATATCCTTGATCGCGTAGTCGTTGGCAGCAGCCATCTTGCTGATCTCCATGCGTTGGACGTGTCGCGCTTATAGCCGAGACGACGCGTGGCAGCAATCAGGATATAAAGATGTCTTTATGTGACAGGCAGTACGCGACCGCTATTCCTCTTCGCCGAAGCGATTGGCGACCAGCTCGGCGATGGCGGCGAGCGCCGCCTCGGCGTCCGGCCCTTCGGCAGAGACGCGGATATAGGAACCGATGCCGGCCGCGAGCATCATCAGCCCCATGATCGACGTGCCGCCGACCGTGTTCTGATCCTTCGAGACGAGGATCTCGGCGTCGAAGAGATCGGCGCACTGAACGAACTTGGCCGAGGCGCGGGCATGAAGCCCCTTGCGGTTGACGATCGGCAGATCGCGGTACAACCCGGGGGCTTCGGCTTCGGTTTCGGACATGTTCTGCGCTTCAGTGCCCCGCCAGGACCTGGCTGGCGACGTTGATGTATTTGCGTCCCGCTTCCTGCGCGCCGGTGATGGCGTCGGCGAGCGACTTGTCGAGGCGGACGCTGGCGAGTTTGATCAGCATCGGAAGGTTGACGCCGGCGATGACCTCGACGCGTCCCGCTTCCATCACCGAGATGGCGAGATTGGAGGGCGTGCCGCCGAACATGTCGGTCAGCAGGATCACGCCGCTGCCGTCATCGACACTGAGAACCGCCTCGAGGATGTCCTGACGCCGACGCTCCATGTCGTCCTCGGGACCAATCGCGATGGTCTCGAACTGCGTCTGGCGACCAACCACGTGCTCCAGGGCCGCCCGGAACTCGGTAGCGAGCTGGCCGTGGGTAACAAGGACGACGCCAATCATGCCCTTCGATTACCTGCTTTTCTCAGTTCGGCCCCGGATCGGAGCCATGGAAGACATCGAAACCGCTGGTGCGCAGCGGCCGGCTCATGCGTGGCCGAATGGCGCCGCATCTTGACCGAACCTTGCCGCAACGCAAGAAAAAAGCGGGGTGCATCCCGCAAAACGCCAACAATACTAAACAATCGCGACGCGGAACGCCAATGCCGCGCGAACCCGGATCCAGCCATCCGGCTGGCCGACGGGAACGGCAAGCCGACGCAACGTCAACCCTTCGATTTCCGTCCGGAGGTCGGCCGGCTCGGGCAGACGAGGGCATCGCTCGGCCGGTTCGATGTCGACGACAAGCTCGATTGGCGCCGCGTCAATATGCGGCACTGCAACAATTCCCTGCCCGCGAATTTCCAGCAGACCGGCGAGCGCAGCCGGCGCCCGCGCCTCGAGCCGGCCCGCCCGGACCGCGAGGAGGACCCGGTCGTCGGCGATGAGGCGGTTCTGCTCTCGGTCGGCGAGGAGCAGCGCCAGGAGCAGTGACGACTTGCCGGATCCGGAAGGCCCGCGCACCAGAACGCCGGCCCCGTCGACCCAGACCGCGCCGGCATGGATGGTGGCAGCGGCGGGGCTCGTCCCGGTCACGACGACGCCGACGGCAGCCGGACCGTGAAGCGCGCACCGACGATCTCGGCGCGATCGGCCTTGGTCGCCTTGCCCTTGGAACGGTTCTCCGCCCAGATCCGGCCGCGATGCGCCTCGACGATCTGCTTCGAGATCGACAGGCCGAGGCCGGAATTCTGGCCGAACGCCTCCTGCTCGGGACGATCGGTGTAGAAGCGCTCGAAGATGCGCTCGACCTGCTCGGCGCGAATGCCCGGGCCTTCGTCCTCGACGACGACGTCGACCGAGGTGCCGCTGCGGCGAACCAGGACGCGGACCGTGCCGTCGGTGCGGCAGAACGAGCGCGCATTGTCGATCAGATTGGTGAAGACCTGCGCCAGGCGGCTGTCATGGCCGAGCACGACGAAGGCATCCGGCTCTTCCGCTTCCGCCACTTCGAGCGTGATGCGCGGTCCGTCCGGGCTCGTCGTGTCGCGGGCCATCGAGACCACCGCCTCGACGATGGCCGCGACGTCGACCGGCTCCGCATCCTGCCGCGCCAGTTCGGCGTCGAGGCGCGAGGCGTCGGAGATATCGCTGATCAGGCGGTCGAGCCGGCGGACGTCGTGCTGGATGATGTCGTTCAAGCGCTTCTTCGACGCCGCCGTCTTGGCGAGCGGCAAGGTCTCGACGGCGCTGCGGAGCGAGGTCAGCGGATTCTTGAGCTCGTGACTGACATCGGCGGCGAAGCTCTCGATCGCCTCGATCCGGTTGAACAGCGCGCCCGTCATATCGCGGAGCGCCTGCGACAGGTGGCCGATCTCGTCGCGGCGATTGGAGAAATCCGGGATCTGCGGCCGCGCCGTGACGCCCCGGCGCACGCGGTCGGCGGCGTCCGCCAGCCGGCGCAGCGGCACGGCGATGGTGCTGGCGAGCAGGATGGAGAGCAGCACGACGACGCCGGCGGAGACGAGGAAGACGCGGACGATCGCCATGCGCTCGGCATGCACGATCTGGTCGATGTCGCCGCCCTGAGTCGAGAGCATCAGCACGCCGAGCACCGAGCGATAGCGCTGGATCGGCACGGCGACCGAGACGATCAGCTCGCCGCGATCGGTGATGCGGACGATCGACGACGGCCCGCCGTCGAGCGCGGTCGCGACCTCCGGATAGCCGCGTCCATTGGAGCCGCCGAGTTCCTGATAGACCGGCAGGTCGTCGCGTTGCAGATGGACGTTGACCCACTGCCAGATCCGGTCGAGCAGCGCAGGTTCCTCGTCGGCCGGCGGCAGGTCGAAACGCAGGATCTGGCCGCGCGAATAGAGATGGCGCGAATCGAGCACCAGGCTGCCGTCGCGGTCATAGATGCGGGCGCGGGTACGGGTCGGCGAGATCAGGCGGCGCAGCACCGGCGCGACGCGCTCCGGATTGATCGGGAAATCGAGCCCCTCGATCGAGCTCTCGCCCGGCATCAGGCTTTCACCCGCCTGCAGCTCCAGCAGCTTGTCGGGATCGATGGTGAGATTGTTGGTCTCGACCGTCGCGGAGGCGGCCACCGCGCCGGCGATGATCTCGCCCTGCGTCAGTAGGCTCTCCAGCCGCGCGTCGATCAGGCCGGCGCGGAACTGGTTCAGATAGAGAATGCCGGAGACGAGGACGATCAGTGCGGCGAGGTTGAGGATGATGATCCGGCGCGTCAGGCTCGAAAAGGCATGCGGGCCGATCGAGCGCAGCATGCGGCCGAGGCCACGGCGCAACATGCGAACGCGCAAGCGCCAGGGACGCCTGCGCGGTGCAATCGGCTCCTCGATGCTGATCGTCATGCCTCTCCCAAGCCTGACAGCCGTCAGGCCTCCTTGAAGCGGTAGCCAACGCCGTACAGCGTCTCGATCATATCGAAATCGTCGTCGACGACCTTGAACTTCTTGCGCAGCCGCTTGATGTGGCTGTCGATGGTGCGATCGTCAACATAGACCTGATCGTCATAGGCGGCGTCCATCAGGGCGTTGCGGCTCTTGACGACGCCCGGGCGCTGCGCGAGCGCGTAGAGGATCAGGAATTCGGTGACGGTCAGCGTCACCGGCTGGCCGTTCCAGGTGCAGGTGTGGCGTTCCTGATCCATCGACAGCGCGCCGCGATCGAGATTGCGGGCGGCGTCGGGGACCTTGTTCGGCACCGCCGCCTCGCGCGGCTGGAAGCGGCGCAGCACCGCCTTCACCCGCTCGACCAGCAGGCGCTGCGAGAACGGCTTCTTGATGAAATCATCGGCGCCCATCTTGAGGCCGAACAATTCGTCGATCTCGTCGTCCTTCGAGGTGAGGAAGATCACCGGCAGGTCGGTGCGCTGGCGCAGGCGGCGGAGCAGCTCCATCCCGTCCATGCGCGGCATCTTGATGTCGAGGATGGCGAGGTCGGGCAGCGACTGCTGGAACCCGTCGAGGGCGGAAGCGCCGTCCGTGTAGGTCTGGACACGATATCCCTCCGACTCCAGCGCTATCGACACGGAGGCGAGGATGTTTCGATCGTCGTCGACCAGTGCGATCGTCGGCATGGATGAGCGTCTCCCGAAGGCTTGCCCGGTGGGGCGTTGACCGGCCCCGAAGCAGCCGGCATTGGCGTTTCCTGATGGCGCCCCGCCTAAACGTCGCAGGAATACGCGGAAAATATGGCGTGCAACCTAGCGGATTTAAACCCGCGGCGCCAATCGGCCGGGAAAGCGCCATCGAAAGCGAGACATGGAAACTTGATGATGATAATCATCTTTAGAACGTGTTTGTTTCCAAGGAAGGCACAATGCTCGACAATCCACCCTTCGATCCGGTTGCAACCGGCCGCGCCGTCATCCGCAGCCCGATCGCCGGAAGCCTCGCGACGCTGGACGAGGCTGGCAATCCGTTCGCGACGCTGGTCACCATCGGCACCCTTCCCGACGGCCGGCCGATTCTGAGCCTTTCGGACCTCGCGGTCCATACCCACAATCTGAAGCGCGATCCGCGCGCCTCGCTGCTGCTGGTCGCCCCGGGCGGCGAAGGCGGCAACCCGCTCGCCGGCGCCCGCATCACGCTGGTCGGCACGTTCGAGAAGACCGAGGATCCGGTCGCCGCGTGGCGCTATGCGCAGCACCAGGGCAAGGCCGCGCGCGCCTCCGCCCTGCCCGGCTTCCACTATTACGTGATGAACGTCACGAATTCGCACCTCGTCGCCGGCTTCGGCAACATCGCGCAAGTCCCGGGCAAGGATCTCATCCCCGATTACTCCGACTGCCAGGAACTTCTCGACGGCGAGAAAGGAGTGGTCGAGCACATGAATGACGATCACGCCGACGCCATCGGCTTCTACGCAATCAAGTTGTTGAACTTGCCGGCCGGTGCCTGGCGGATGACCGGTTGCGACCCGGACGGCATCGACATTGCTACGAGTGAATTGCGCGCCCGCCTGCCTTTCCCGACGCGAGCAACCACGGTTGGCGAGGCCGGCGGCTACCTGAAGTCCTTCGCAAAACAAGCGAGATCGATGGAATAACAGTGCCAATTTGCAAACAAATGGAATTTTCTGTTTGTTTGGAGCTCGAAATAACCGATGAAGGCGAGTCCGTTGCTTGGTGCTGACTGATTAAATCGATTTAATCGGCGATCGACAACTAAACCTGCGCGGTTTTTGTTGCAGGCGCGAAATCCGATCCTCTAGGTTCTGGCCTGTCGGCGGCGTTGTCCGCCGACAGAGCCGGTGCGGCCCGCTGTTGCGGCGCACCCTTCCCCGGAGCGAGGCCTCGCGAAGGAAGCGAGTACCTCTCAGAGGAGACGACCCGTGACCGAGAACGGCATTCGCAATCCTGCCCATGGCGCCGACCAGTTCGGTTTGAAGTGGCTGGCCGGTCTCTACTGGAACTATGGGGCACCGGCGCTTTACGAGGAATCACTGCGGCGCGGCGAGGCCCTGGTCTCGGCCGACGGCGCACTGACCGTCGAGACCGGCGTCCATACCGGCCGCTCGCCGCAGGACAAATTCGTCGTCCGCGACGCGCTGACCGAGAACGCCGTCTGGTGGGACAACAACAAGGCGATGTCGCCGGCGCATTTCGCGGTGCTCCATGCCGACATGCTGGCCCATGCCTCCGGGCGCGAACTGTTCGCGCAGGACCTGCAGGGCGGCGCCGACCCGGCCGAGAGCGTCGCGGTGCGCGTCTTTACCGAGAAGGCCTGGCATTCGCTCTTCATCCGCAACCTGCTGATCCGCCCCGAAGCCGCGACGCTGAAAACCTTCGTGCCGAAGCTGACGATCCTCGATCTGCCGAGCTTCAAGGCCAATCCGGACCGGCATGGCTGCCGGACCGAGACGGTGATCGCCTGCGACTTCACCCGCGGCATCGTGCTGATCGGCGGCACGTCCTATGCCGGCGAGATGAAGAAGGCGGTTTTCACCTACCTGAACTTCACGCTGCCGCCGAAGGGCGTCATGCCGATGCATTGCTCCGCCAATGTCGGCCCCGACGATGACGCCGCCGTCTTCTTCGGCCTCTCCGGCACGGGCAAGACGACGCTCTCGGCCGATCCCAAACGCACGCTCATCGGCGACGACGAGCATGGCTGGGGCCCGGAAGGCATCTTCAATTTCGAGGGCGGCTGCTACGCCAAGACGATCAAGCTCTCGGCCGAGGCCGAGCCGGAGATCTTCGCGACGACCAAGCGCTTCGGCACCGTGCTCGAGAATGTCGCGATCGATCCGGCCACGCGCCTGATCGACTTCGACAACGCCTCGAAGACGGAGAACACCCGCGCCGCCTACCCGCTGCATTTCATCCCGAATGCCAGCGAGACCGGCCGAGCCGGCCATCCGAAGACGATCGTCATGCTGACCGCCGACGCCTTCGGCGTGATGCCGCCGATCGCCAAGCTGACGCCGGAACAGGCGATGTACCACTTCCTCTCCGGCTACACGGCCAAGGTCGCCGGCACGGAGAAGGGCGTCACCGAACCGCAGGCGACCTTCTCGACCTGCTTCGGCGCGCCGTTCATGCCGCGCCACCCGGCCGAATACGGCAATCTGCTCCGCAGCCTGATCGCCGAGCACGGCGTCGCCTGCTGGCTGGTCAACACCGGCTGGACCGGCGGCGCCTACGGCACCGGCCGCCGCATGCCGATCAAGGCGACGCGGACGCTGCTTTCGGCGGCGCTCGACGGCTCGCTCGAGACCGGGCGCTTCTACACCGACCGGACCTTCGGCTTCCAGGTGCCGACCGACGTCGCCGGCGTCGAGCCGCACATCCTGCACCCGCGCAAGACCTGGCAGGATAAGGCCGGCTACGACGCGCAGGCGGCCAAGCTGGTCGGCATGTTCCTGAAGAACTTCGAGAAGTTCGAGACCCATGTCGACGCCGCCGTGACGGCCGCCGCCCCGGGCACGATGGTCGCCTGATCGCGACCGCACGATCCTGAACTCGAAGCCCGGCTGGCCGCAGCCGGGCTTCTTTTTTGCCCTCAGCTTGCCATCCGGCATGGCTTCGGACAGCCGGCACGAAACGACAAACAAAAAGGCCCGGCGATCGCTCGCCGGGCCTTTCCTGTTCGCGAGAGGGAAGCGGGCGATTACTCGCCGGCGGCTTCCGTCTTTTCCTTGATCTCTTCGCCGGTCGTCTGGTCGACGACGCGCATCGAGAGGCGGACCTTGCCGCGCTCGTCGAAGCCGAGCAGCTTGACCCAGACCTTGTCGCCTTCCTTGACGACGTCCTGGGTCTTCGCCACGCGCTGGTTGGACAGCTGCGAGATGTGGACCAGGCCGTCCTTGGCGCCGAAGAAGTTGACGAAGGCGCCGAAATCGACGGCCTTGACGACGGTGCCCTGGTAGATGGCGCCGACTTCCGGCTCCGCGGCGATGCCCTTGATCCAGTTCAGCGCGGCGGTGATCGCCTTGCCGTCCGAGGAGGCGACCTTGACGGTGCCGTCATCGGAGATGTCGATCTTGGCGCCGGTCTTTTCCACGATCTCGCGGATGACCTTGCCGCCCGAACCGATCACTTCGCGGATCTTGTCGGTCGGGATCTGGATCACTTCGATGCGCGGAGCATGCTCGCCGAGCGACGGACGCGCGGTGGTCAGCGCCTTCGCCATCTCGCCGAGGATGTGCTCGCGGCCACCCTTCGCCTGGTCCAGGGCGACCTTCATGATCTCCTCGGTGATACCGGCGATCTTGATGTCCATCTGGAGCGAGGTGACGCCCTCGGCGGTGCCGGCGACCTTGAAGTCCATGTCGCCGAGGTGATCCTCGTCGCCCAGGATGTCGGAGAGGACCGCGTAGCGATCGCCTTCGAGGATCAGGCCCATGGCGATACCCGCCACCGGACGCTTCAGCGGCACGCCGGCGTCCATCAGCGACAGCGAGGTGCCGCAGACGGTTGCCATCGAGGACGAGCCGTTCGACTCGGTGATCTCGGAGACGACACGCAGCGTGTAGGGGAACTCGTGGTGGTTTGGCAGAACCGGACGGACAGCGCGCCAGGCGAGCTTGCCGTGACCGATTTCGCGACGGCCGGGCGAACCCATGCGACCCGTCTCACCGACCGAGTAGGGCGGGAAGTTGTAGTGCAGCAGGAAGGTTTCCTTGTAGGTGCCTTCCAGCGCGTCGATGAACTGCTCGTCATCGCCGGTGCCGAGCGTCGCGACCACGAGGGCCTGCGTCTCGCCACGGGTGAAGATGGCCGAGCCGTGCGTGCGCGGCAGGACGCCGACTTCCGAGACGATCGGACGGACCGTCTTCAGATCGCGGCCGTCGATGCGGCTGCCGGTGTCGAGGATGTTCCAGCGAACGATCTTCGCCTGGAGTTCCTTGAAGACGGCGCCGATCTTTTCCTTGTCGAAGCGGGGCTCTTCGCCTTCCGGGAAGAAATGCGCGGTCACCTTCGCCTTGACGGCGTCGACGGCGGCATAACGCTCCTGCTTGACGGTGTTCTTGTAGGCGGCACGGAGCTCGGTCTCTGCGATGCCGAGCATCTCCGTCTCGATCGCCGACAGATCGGCCGGCGCGAACTCGCGCGGCTCCTTGGCGGACTTCTCGGCGAGCTGGATGATCGCGTCGATCACCGGCTGGAAGCCGCGATGGCCGAACATGACGGCGCCGAGCATCGTCTCCTCGGAGAGCTCCTGCGCTTCCGACTCGACCATCAGCACGGCGTCCTGGGTGCCGGCGACGACGAGGTCGAGCTTCGAGCTCTCGTTCTGCTCGAGCAGCGGGTTCAGCACGAACTCGCCGTCGATCAGGCCGACGCGCGCGCCACCGACCGGGCCCATGAAGGGCACGCCGGAGATCGTCAGCGCCGCCGAGGCGGCGACGAGGGCGACGATATCGGGATCGTTCTCGAGGTCATGCGAAAGGACCGTCGTGACGACCTGCGTCTCGCAACGGAAACCTTCCGGGAACAGCGGACGGATCGGACGGTCGATCAGGCGCGAGGTCAGCGTCTCCTTCTCGGAGGGACGGCCTTCACGCTTGAAGAAACCACCGGGGATCTTGCCGGCGGCGAACGTCTTTTCCTGATAGTTCACCGTCAGCGGGAAGAAGTCGACGCCGGCCTTCGGCGCCTTGGCGGCGACGACGGTCGCCAGGACGGTCGTCTCGCCGTAGGTGGCGAGCACGGCGCCGTCGGCCTGACGGGCCACCTTGCCGGTCTCGAGAATGAGCGGGCGACCGCCCCATTCAATTTCGACGCGTTGAACATCGAACATGGCAATTCCTTTCCTGCGCGGATGCGCCAAAGGAGCCATGAGCAAGACGGCGGGAGGCTTTCAGACCTTCGAGGTGAAAAGCATCCGGCGATCCTGCCATGGCTCGACCGCTGATCCGCGGGCAATGTGCGCGGCAGCCCCATGCCGCCGCGCCGTACGAGCGTCTTTGGAGGCGGGCCGGCGGCCCGCCTGTCTCAGCGACGCAGGCCGAGGCGCTCGATGAGCGTCTTGTAGCGCTGCTCGTCCGTCTTCTTCAGATAGTCGAGCAGGCTGCGGCGCTGGCTGACCATCTTGAGAAGGCCGCGGCGCGAATGGTTGTCCTTGGTGTGACCCTTGAAGTGCTCGGTCAGGTTGGCAATGCGCTCCGAGAGCACCGCGACCTGCACTTCCGGCGAGCCCGTGTCGTTCTCGACGGTGGCGTATTCCTTGATCAGTTCCGCCTTACGGGCAGCTGTGATCGACATCGGGTATCCCTTTCCTGGGGTTCTTCGTCCGGCGCATGCCGGCGTTGTCAAAGTCTGACCGGATGCCGCGATCTCGCCGAAATGCCGTCAAACCGGCATCGTCTGGCAGTCTCGCAAGGCTCGGCATCGCGATCTCGAACGACGCGAACGGCCGATGCCGTCGCGTTGTCGCCGGGTCTGGCGGCCAGTGCCGGGATGTCGTCCAGCACGGTCGCCGCTCCAAGCGACGACGCCCGCAAGGCCAGATGACCTTCCGGGAGCGCGGCCTATATGGCCGAAATGGGCGTCAATAGCCAGAAGAAAGTTTCCGGCGGCCCGTCTCACGCGCCGGCGAAAACGCGCGAGGGATGGAATTCGCCGCGCTCGACCTCGCCGATCGCGACCAGCGTTCCGGCGGATGTCGCGAAGACCGTCTCGCCATTCGCCGGCGCGTCGCGCCCGCGCAGCAGCACGCTCTGGCCGTTGCGGAGCCGGGCTGCATCCGTGTCGTTCAGTCGGACTTCGAGCAGATCGCCAAGCGCGAGCTCGACCGGCCCCATCACCTGGTCGCAGGCCTCGGAGCCGCCCTCCTCGTGCAGGGCGCGGAGGCTGTCGAGCTTGATCATCGCGGCCTCCTCGAACGGGCCGACCAGCAGGCGCCGCAGACCGACGACATGGCCGCGCGTACCAAGCGCGCGCGCCATGTCGCGCGCGATCGCCCGCACATAGGTGCCCTTGCCGCATTCGGCGGCGAAGACGGCGGTATTCTCGTCCGGCATCTCGACCAGGTCGAGCCGGTGGATCTGGATCGGCCGCGCCTCGAGCACCACGTCCTCGCCGTCGCGCGCCAGGTCGTAGGCGCGCTCGCCCTCGACCTTGATGGCGGAGAAAGCGGGCGGAACCTGCATGATCTCGCCGATGAATTCAGGAAGGATCGCCTCGATCGCAGCGCGCGTCGGCCGCACGTCGGAAGTGGCGACCGGCTGGCCCTCGGCGTCGTCGGTGCGGGTTTCCTCGCCCCAGCGGACGGTGAAGCCGTAGACCTTGCGGCCGTCCATGACATAGGGGACCGTCTTGGTCGCCTCGCCGAGCGCGATCGGCAGGCAGCCGGTGGCGAGCGGGTCCAGCGTCCCGGCATGGCCGGCCTTCTGCGCCCCGAACAGGCGCTTCACGACCGAGACCGCCTGGGTCGACGTCATGCCGAGCGGCTTGTCGAGATTGAGCCAGCCGGAAACCGGCCGCCCCTTCTTCTGGCGTTGGGCCATGATCTACTCTTCGTCGGTGGCGTCGTCGTCGCGCGGCGCGGTCTCGATGTCCTGGCGGACGATCGGGTCGGTGCGCAGCAGCGCGTCGATCCGCGCGCCCTCGGCAAACGAGGTGTCGACCTTGAACTTGAGGTCGACCGCGAACTTCAGGTCGACCCGGCGCGAGACTTCGCCGCGCAGGAACTTGCGGTGCGTATCGAGCGCCGCCACGACGCCGTCGGCGTCCTTGCCGCCGAGCGGCATGACATAGCAGGTGGCGAGCTTGAGATCATTCGACATCCGCACTTCCGGAACCGTCACGATCACGCCGTCGAGGGCGGGCTCGTTCAGATTGCCGCGCGCGAGAATCTCCGACAGCGCGTGGCGCACGAGCTCGCCGACGCGAAGCTGGCGCTGGCCGGCAACGCCGATCTTCTTACCATTGGCAGCCGTTCTGGCCATTTCGGGAATACTCCATCGCGCCGATCAGGCGGCGCGCGCGGGCCGCTCTCGCGGTGCCCGCCTCAAGCCGCGACATCCGCCCGGCCGAACCATTCAAAAACGGGACGAACGCGACCGGAGCGGCCGCGTTCGTCACCTCGACTTCGATTTCGAGACGCCCGCGCCTTAGAGCGAGCGCTTGATCTCTTCGACGCGGTAGCACTCGATGATGTCGCCAGCGCGCATGTCTTCGTACTTCTCGAAGGCCATACCGCATTCCTGGCCCGCCGGCACTTCCTTGACTTCGTCCTTGAAGCGCTTGAGCGTCGACAGCTTGCCTTCGTGAATGACGACGTTCTCGCGGATGAGACGGACATTGGCGCCGCGCTCGACCGTGCCGTCGGTGACGCGGCAACCCGCGACCTTGCCGACCTTCGAGATGTGGAACACCTCGAGGATCTCGGCATTGCCGAGCATCGTCTCGCGCCGTTCCGGCGTCAGCAGGCCGGACATCGCCGCCTTCACGTCATCCACGAGGTCGTAGATGATGTTGT
The DNA here is from genome assembly GCF_016629525.1 of Kaistia sp. 32K. Lineage (GTDB taxonomy): Bacteria > Pseudomonadota > Alphaproteobacteria > Rhizobiales > Kaistiaceae > Kaistia. Next base: position 4,852,887 of record NZ_AP024269.1, on the reverse strand, counting down.
AGTAGCGGATCTCGATGCCTTCGCGCTCGGACACGTCACGGGCCTGCTTGTTGGCACGGACGTTGAAGCCGATGATCGCCGCGTTCGACGTCGCCGCGAGGGTGACGTCCGACTCGGTGACGCCGCCGACACCCGACAGGATGATGCGGGCCTGCACCTCGTCGGTGCCGAGAGCCTCCAGCGCGCCGGCGATGGCCTCGACCGAACCCTGCACGTCACCCTTGATGACGAGCGGGAATTCCTTGAGGCCGGAGCTCTTGCGCTGGCTCATCATCTCGGCGAGCGAGCCGCGCGCCGTCGTCTGACGGGCAACAGCCTTCTCGCGCTTCTGACGGGCACGGTAATCGGCGATTTCACGGGCACGCGCTTCCGTCTCGACGACGGCGAAGCGGTCACCCGCTGCCGGCGCGCCCTGGAAGCCGAGCACTTCGACCGGGGTCGACGGATCTGCTTCCGGCATCGCCGTGCCGCGATCGTTGAGGAGCGCGCGGACGCGGCCCCACTCCGAACCGGCGACGACGATGTCGCCCGGGCGCAGCGTACCGCGCTGGACGAGGACCGTCGCGACGGGGCCGCGGCCCTTGTCGAGCTTGGCCTCGATGACGGTGCCTTCGGCCGAACGGTTGGGATCGGCCTTGAGGTCGAGCACTTCGGCCTGCAGCAGGATGGTCTCGAGCAGCTTGTCGAGATTCTCGCCGGTCTTGGCCGAAACCTCGACGTCCAGCGTCTCGCCGCCCATCGATTCCACGAAGATCTCGTGCTGCAGCAGCTCGGTGCGGACCCGGGTCGGGTCGGCCGACGGCTTGTCGATCTTATTGATCGCCACGATGACCGGCACCTTGGCGGCGCGGGCGTGGTTGATCGCCTCGATCGTCTGCGGCATCACGCCATCGTCCGCGGCGACGACCAGGATCACGATATCCGTCGACTTGGCGCCACGGGAACGCATCGCCGTGAAGGCAGCGTGACCGGGGGTGTCGATGAAGGTGATCTTCTGGCCGTTCTGCTCGACCTGGTACGCGCCGATATGCTGGGTGATGCCACCCGCCTCGCCGGTCTGCACATTGGTCTTGCGGATCGCATCGAGCAACGACGTCTTGCCGTGGTCGACGTGGCCCATGATCGTGACGACCGGGGCGCGGCTGATGAGTTCACCCTGCTCGTCATGCGCGGCGAACAGGCCTTCCTCGACGTCGGAATCGGCGACGCGGCGAACCGTGTGGCCCATGTCCTCGGCGATGATCTGCGCCATATCGGCGTCGATCACGTCGGTGGCCTTGAGCAACTGGCCCTGCTTCATCAGCAGCTTGATCACGTCGACGGCGCGTTCCGACATGCGGTTCGCGAGATCGCCGATGGTGATCGTCTCGGGCAGGGTGACTTCGCGAGAAACCTTCTCGCGCGGACCCTGCGCGATGTGACGGTTACGGTCACGCTCGCGGCGACGGCGAACCGAAGCCAGCGAACGCTCGCGCTCGGAATCGTTCAGCGCGTTGGAAAGCGTCAGGCGACCGCGCGGATTGCCCTCTTCCTTCTTGACCGGCTTCGGATCCACGGCCTTCGGACGCTTGGTCGTCGACGGACGGAGACCGCCGGAGCGATCATCCTCGTCAGCGCCACGGCCGGCAGGACGGGCACCCGGAGCCGAGGTGCGCTGCACCGGCTTCTCGGTTGCGTTGGGATCGCGCTGCGTCGGCGCGGCGGGGCGAGCCGACGGCTGAGCCGCGGCAGGCTGGCGAGCCGGAGCCGGCGTTTCGTTCAGACGCCGGCGAGCGGTGTCCTCGGTCTTCTCGCGAAGAGCGGCCTCGGCGGCGCGGCGAGCATCTTCCTCGGCCTGGCGCTTGGCTGCCTCTTCCCGCTCCTTGGCGAGACGGACCTCTTCCTCGGCGCGGCGGATCGCATCGAGTTCGGCCTGACGGCGTTCCTCGGCGTCGCGAATGCGCGCATCGGCGAGAGCCTTGGCGCGGGCGTCGAGCTCGTCGGACGAGAGCTGGCGCAACACCATGCCCGAACGACCGCCCTGCGGACGCGGCGACTGGGCCGGCGCTGCCGGTGCCTGCCGCGACGGCGCGGAGGACTGGATCGGCCGTACCGAAGAGGTTGGCGAGGGAGCGGGCGATGGACGCGGCGCAACTGGCGCAGCCGCGGACGGCTCACCCTTGCCAGGCATCAGAACCCGCTTCTTCTTCTCGACGACGACCGTATTGGTCCGGCCATGCGAAAAACTCTGGCGCACGGTACCGCGTTCGGAATCGCGGCCCTTGAGGCTCAGGGTCTTCTTCGCGCCGCCAAGGTCCTTGTCGCCGCTGTTGTTCGTATCGTTCATTCGGTCTTCTGTCCTGCGGGGTCTTCGGCCATTGCCGACACGTTCGTATCACGCACTTGCGGCGCGTCGATCGCGCCAACGTCATCGCCAATAGCAACGAGCCCGTCTTCACCCAGAAAACAGGCGAGCGCGGCGACACGCTCTAACACATTTTCGCTCGCCCGGCCCGCGAGCAGAGCAGCATGTATCACATTTGACCGGCCCAATGCCAAATCCAATTGCTCCGATCGAAAGATACGGATCACAGGAACGGCATTGGCCCTGCCGAAACGACGCTTCAAGGCCGCGTCGATCTTCTGCCGACCATCGTCGCCGGCCTCTTGTGCCTGGACGATGCCGGCTACCGCGTCTCGCGCGATGGCCGTTTCGACCTTGGCAAAGCCGGTGACGATCTCGCCGGCCTTCCGTGCGAAGGAGACGGCCTGCAGGGCCGAATCCTCCAACAGTTTCTCGACCCGCCCTGCGAGGCCCGGTTCGACCTTGACCTCTTCCTTGAAGCCGCGGCTGAACAGCCGCTTCTTCTCGGCCAGGGCGACCATGTCGGCGCGGGCCGTAACCCAGACGCCGCGGCCCGGCAGGCGGTGCCGGAGATCCGGAACGACCTGACCTTCCGGGTCGAGGACGAAGCGGATCAGCTTCTCGGGCGGCATCGTCTCGCGGGAGACGATGCAGCTTCGTGTGGTGGGTTCGCTCTTACGCGGCAAGTCGTTTCTCCGCGCTCAGAACGGGCTCAGGCCTCAGCCTCTTCGCCTTCGGCGTTTGCTTCCTGCTCAGCCGCAGCTTCCTCTTCGGTAATCCAGCCCGCCTTGACGCGAGCCGTCATGATCATGTTCTCGGCGTCGCTGCGGGTCAGGCTGAAGCCGTCGAGCACGCCGCCGTGGCGGGTGGTCTCGCCTTCGTTCCGCTCGGCCCAGCCGACCAGGTCGTCCGGCACGTAGCCGGCGAAATCCTCGATCGTCTTGACGCCGTCCTTGCCGAGCGCGACCAGCATCGAGCTGGTGAGACCCGGAATTTCCTTGAGCTCGTCGGCGACGCCGAGCGACTTGCGCTCTTCGTCATGCTCGGCTTCGAGCTTGTCGAGATAATCGCGGGCGCGCTGCTGCAGCTCGGCGGCGGTTTCCTCGTCGAAGCCTTCGATCGACGCGAGTTCCTCGGGTTCGACGAACGCGATTTCCTCGAGCGAGGCGAAACCTTCGGAAGCCAGCAGCTGGCCGACGACTTCGTCGGCATCGAGCGCCGTGTTGAACAGCGCGGAACGCTCCTGGAATTCCTTCTGGCGGCGCTCGGATTCTTCCTGCTCGGTCAGGATGTCGATATCCCAACCCGTGAGCTGCGACGCGAGGCGGACATTCTGGCCGCGACGACCGATCGCAAGGGATAGCTGGTCATCCGGGACGACAACTTCAATACGCGCGGCGTCTTCGTCGAGCACGACCTTGGCGACTTCCGCCGGCTGCAGCGCGTTGACGATGAAGGTGGCGGCGTCCTGAGACCACGGAATGATGTCGATCTTCTCGCCCTGGAGCTCGTTGACGACGGCCTGGACGCGGCTGCCGCGCATGCCGACGCAGGCGCCGACCGGATCGATCGAGCTGTCGCGCGAGATCACGGCCATCTTGGCGCGCGAACCCGGATCGCGGGCGACCGACTTCACCTCGATGATGCCGTCATAGATCTCCGGCACTTCCTGCGCGAACAGCTTCGCCATGAACTGCGGATGGGTGCGCGACAGGAAGATCTGCGGGCCGCGCTGTTCGCGACGGACGTCATAGACATAGGCGCGGATGCGGTCGCCATAGCGGAACGCCTCGCGCGGGATCATCTCGTCGCGACGGACGATGCCTTCGCCACGGCCGAGATCGACGATGACGTTGCCGTATTCGACGCGCTTGACCTGGCCGTTGACGATCTCGCCGATGCGATCCTTGAACTCGTCGAACTGGCGATCGCGCTCGGCCTCGCGGACCTTCTGCACGATGACCTGCTTGGCCGACTGGGCGGCGATGCGGCCGAAATCCATCGGCGGCAGGGCTTCGGCGATGTAGTCGCCGACGCGAGCGGCGGGATTCTGGTCGGTCGCCAGCTCCAGCGAGATCTCGACGGCCGGGTTCTCGACAACGTCGACGACCTGAAGCAGGCGCTGCAGCCGGATCTCGCCCGTCTTCGGGTTGATCTCGGCGCGGACGTCGGTCTCCGAACCGTAGCGGGAGCGGGCCGCCTTCTGGATCGCATCTTCCATGGCCGCGATCACGATCTGCCGATCGATGACCTTCTCGCGGGCAACCGCGTCGGCGATCTGCAGAAGTTCTAGGCGGTTGGCGCTGACTGCCATCGTCCTGTCTCCGTTAACCTGATCTTGTTGCCGGCGCCGCGCTTCACGCGTCGCTGGTCTCATCCGTCAAATCATTGTCGTCGATGTCGTCGGCGCCTTCGACGCGCTGGAGGCGCTTGGCCTCGCGCAGCGTCTCGGCGACCAGGGCATCGGTCATGACCAGCCTGGCGTCGGTGATAGCGTCGAGCGGCAGCAGCACCCGGTCCGGCGCGCCTTCCGGCGCATCCTCGAGCTTCAGGCCCGTCGCGTCGCCGTCGAGGCCGAGCAGCACGCCGCGATAGCGCCGGCGCCCTTCGATGGGCGCGCTCAGCTCGATCTTGACGATGTGGCCGGCCCAGCGGGCGAAATCCGAACGGCGGACCAGCGGCCTGTCGATGCCGGGCGATGATACTTCCAGATGGTACGCGGACGTAACCGGATCCTCGACATCGAGCGCCGGCGAGATGTTCCGGCTGATCGCGCCGCAATCCTCGACCGTTATCGTGCCGTCCGGCCGCTCGGCCATGATCTGCACGGTCTGGCCGTTGCGGTTGGAAATCTTGACGCGCACCAGGCGGTAGCCGAGCCCTTCGATGATGGGTTCGACGATCTCCGCGACGCGGGCGTCGAGCCCGGTCTCGGTGACGATGCGTGCTTCGTTTTCCGGGGCGATGTCCGCCAAAAGGTTGCTCCGTGCGTGATCTCGTAGGGTGCATCCGGCCGGAGCGGGCCCGGAGGTCCACTCTCTCTTACGAACCGAACGTTTGAGATGAATGAGTGCCGTATAGGCCCAGAAGCGCTGGAATGCAAGCAAAAGCGGCTCGGCCGCCGTTCCAGGCTACGGCGGTGACGCAGCGGCGGCGCGTTTTCCGGCCGGATCGCCTTGGCGATCCGCCATCCTGAAGCCGCTCAGCGGCGCTCGAAGGTCAGGTAGCTGCCCTGCCGGCCCTCGCGAAAGGCCTTCTGCTCGTAGCGGGTTCCGGGCCAGCCGGCCCAGGGCTTGCGCCAGTCGTCGGCATCGCGGGCGGTCCAGCGGAATTCCGCGTGGTCGCGGACATGCAGGAGCGTCCACTCGACATAGGACTCGATGTCGGAGGCGAAGCGGAACTGGCCGCCCGGGCGCAGGACGCGCGCGAAGCGGTCGAGGTTCTTCTCGGAGACGAAGCGCCGCTTCCAGTGCCGGAATTTTGGCCACGGATCGGGATAGAGCAGGTCGATCGCCGCGAGGCTCGCCGGCGGCAGCCAGTCGAGCAGCTCCGCCGCATCGCGGTCGAACAGACGGACATTCGTCAGGCCGCCGGCATCGATGGCGGAAGCCGCCTTGGCCATGCCATTGACGAAGGGCTCGACACCGATGCGGCCAATGGCCGGCTCGGTCGTTGCGCGGTGGACGAGATGCTCGCCGCCGCCGAAGCCGATCTCCAGCACGACGTCGCCGACCGGCGCCGCGAACAGCTCCGCCAGCGCCTTCGGCGCCGGCTCGGACGTATCCACGCTGAGGCGGGCAAGCACATCGGCCAGGGTTTCGGCCTGACCGGCGCGGAGATTGTGTCCCTTGCGCCGGCCATAGAAAGAATCGCGTCGAGACGCGTGGTCGGCGACGGTCACAGGGATTTACGGATCTGTTCCACGAGGTCGGTCCGCTCCCAGGAGAAGCCGCCATCCTCTTCCGGCGCGCGGCCGAAATGCCCGTAGGCGGAGGTGCGCGCATAGATCGGACGGTTGAGCTGGAGATGCTCGCGGATGCCGCGGGGCGACAGGTCCATCACTTCGGCGAGCGCCTTCTCGACGCTGGCCTCGTCGACCCGGCCGGTGCCGTGCAGGTCGACATAGATCGACAGCGGCTGCGACACGCCGATGGCGTAGGAAAGCTGGATCGTGCAGCGCGACGCGGCGCCCGAGGCGACGACGTTCTTGGCCAGATAGCGCGCGGCATAGGCGGCGGAACGATCGACCTTGGTCGGATCCTTGCCGGAGAAGGCGCCGCCGCCATGCGGAGCCGCGCCGCCATAGGTGTCGACGATGATCTTGCGACCGGTGAGGCCCGCGTCGCCGTCCGGCCCGCCGATGACGAACTTGCCGGTCGGGTTGACGTGCCAGATCGTCTTGTCGTTGATCCAGCCCTGCGGCAGGGATTCACGGATATAGGGCTCGACGATCGAGCGGACGTCATTCGAGCTCAGGTTTTCGTCGAGATGCTGGGTCGAAAGCACGATCTGGGTGACTTCGACCGGCTGACCGTTCTCGTAGCGGACGGTGACCTGGCTCTTGGCGTCGGGGCCGAGCGCATGCGTCTCGCCCGAGCGGCGCGCCTCGGACAGGCGCTTCAGGATGCGATGCGCGTAGAAGATCGGCGCCGGCATCAGTTCCGGCGTCTCCGAGCAGGCATAGCCGAACATGATGCCCTGGTCGCCGGCACCCTCGTCCTTGTTGCCGGCCGAGTCGACGCCCTGGGCGATGTCGACCGACTGCGCGTGCAGATGCACGTCGACATTGGCCGTCTCCCAATGGAAGCCGTCCTGCTCGTAGCCGATATCCTTGATCGCCAGACGGGCGATGTGGGACACCAGATCCCGGGTAATGGCCGCCGGGCCGCGGGTTTCGCCCGCGATCACCACGCGGTTGGTGGTAGCCAAAGTCTCGGCAGCGACACGGAGATGGCTGGGATCCCAGCCCTGTTCCGGGCCGATGCGGAAGAAAGCATCGACAATCTCGTCGGAGATGCGGTCACAGACCTTGTCGGGATGCCCTTCGGAAACAGACTCACTCGTGAACAGGTAGGACGTTCTCGACACTGAACCGGACCCCGCGCAGAAAATGGCCGGAGCAGGGTGCCCCGGCGAAAACCGATGAGCTTTTTTAGCCAGTACGTTCAGCGGGTCAAGCCGCAAAGGGCGAGTTGGCGCGGAATGGCCCTTTTGGGGAACAAACTTCTGCGCCTGGCCCGTTCAGAGCGATAGCCGGCTCAATCTTCCGCTTCTTCGCCAGCCACGGCGCGAACCAGATCGACGATGCGCCGGCGAACCTTCGGATCCTTGATCCGGATGAAGGCCTTGTTCAGCTGCAACCCTTCGGTGCTCGTGAGAAAATCGGTCACGAAGGCCGCGGGCCGCGATTCCGCGAAGCCGCTGTCGTTGGACGAACCCGGCGCATCCTCGAAGAAGAAGGAGACCGGAACTTCCAAGACCTGGGCAATGTGCTGCAACCGGCTCGCGCCGATGCGGTTGGTGCCCTTCTCGTACTTCTGGATCTGCTGAAAGGTGATGCCAAGGCTCTCGCCCAGCTTCTCCTGACTCATTCCCTGCATCATCCGGCGGAGCCGGACGCGCCCACCCACGTGCATATCAACGGGATTGGGCTGCTTTTTGTTAGCCATCAAGGGCTTATTCTCCTAGACCCATGCGATACGTACCAGACCTGACTGAGCCACGCTCCCACCGGCCGTACGTGCCTGCACTCACATCCGGCATCGATCGCCGATTATACAAGCCCCGCCCGTCCGCAAAATGCAACCACACCTTCAGCGTGTCAATTGCGCTGTTTAGTCCGGGTGAAACGGCCAGTAGAACTCACAACCCATGCCAGTATGATCAAGGCGAAATAGAGGTGGTCACGATAAGTTGAATAGATGGTTGCTGGCAGCGCACTCGGTAGCGGAGCATCCAACACGCCGAACGACCCGATACCAAGGTCAGCAATAAGGTTACCATATGGATTTATAACTGCGGATATACCGGAATTAGCAGCTCTTGCCACCGGCAAACCTTCCTCTACGGCACGTATGGTTGCCTGATGCAAGTGTTGCCAAGGTCCCGGTGTATCGCCAAACCATGCGTCATTGGTCACGTTGACCAGCCATCCGGGCCGATTTTGCGGGTCAATCGCGGCGCCGGGGAAGATAATCTCGTAACAGATCAGCGGCCCGAAGGCCGGCGCTCCCGGCACGGCGATCGTGGCGGCGCGGCTGCCCGCGTCGAAGCCGCCCGGCAGCGCCACCATCTGCCGAAGCCCGATCCGGCGGAACAGCCCCTCGAACGGCAGGTACTCGCCGAACGGCACGAGGTGGACCTTGTCGTAGCTGTCGCGGATGACGCCGGCGGAATCGATTACCTGCAGGCTGTTGAAAACCCGGGGTTCGACTTCCTCGCCGAGCACCGCTTCGGCCCGCGCGGCGCCGGTGATCAGCGTCGTTCCTTCCGGCAGCAGCGCGCCGATCGTGGCGAGCGCGTTCGGCTTTTCGGCGAGCAGGAAGGGAAAGGCCGTCTCCGGCCAGATCAGATGGGTGAAGGGCGGCGGCTGGCCGTCCTGCATGCCCTTGGCGCTGAGGCTTAGATAGCGGCCGAGGATCTCGTCGTCCCGGCCGGAAGCCCATTTCTCGTCCTGCGCGATCATCGGCTGGACGAGACGCAGCCGAACGCCGGGCACCATGGTCGCGTCGGCCGAGGCGAGACGCCAGGCGCCATAGCCGAGATCGGCCACGAACAGCGCCGCCAGCACGACGAACGCCCAGCGATCGGCGGTCCGTTCGCCGCCGTCACGCCCGAACAGCAGCACCGGCGCGGCGAAGACGAGGAAGGCCAGGAGCGTCACGCCCCAGACGCCGACCAGCGACGCCACCTGCATCATCAGCGGCACCGGCATCAGCGTGTAGCCGAAGGCGTTCCAAGGGAAGCCGGTCAGAAGATGCCCGCGCAGATATTCGGCGAGGCTGAGCCAGACGGCGAGGAGGACGACGCGCCGCCAGCCCGGCGGCCAGTAGAGCCGCGCGACGGCGGCGCCCGCGCCCCAGAACAGGGCGAGCCCGGCCGGCAGCGCCAGCACGGCGAGCGGCATCAGCCAGGCGAACTCCGCCGCATCGACCAGGAAGGCGGCGCCGATCCACCAGAGGCCGCCGACGAAATAGCCGAAGCCGAAGCTCCAGCCGGTCACGAAGCCCGGCCGCGCCCGCGCCAGCAGCGAGGCGCCGGGCGGGCTGGTCGCCCCGTCCAGGAGCCAGACGAAGACCGGCAGCGTCAGCCAGAGAACGGGAAACCAGCCGAGCGGCGGCAGGGCCAGCGCCGAGAGCGCGCCGGCGCCGAAGGCCGTCGCGAGCCGCGACCAGCCGGACGCCAGCCAGCGAAGGCGGCCGCCGGCGGGCGCGATCGGAGAATTGGAGCGAAGGACCATGATCTCCCGTCTGCTATCGGCGCAGCGCCACGGATGGCGCGGCGCCGACATGGATGCGGGAGACCCGGGCGGCGGTCAAGCCGCGGCCGCGTCCGGGCGGCGGATCCGCAGACGCTTCACCCGGCGCGGGTCGGATTCGAGAATCTCGAACTCCAGCCCGCCCGGCACGTCGATCCGCTCGCCGGTAGCGGGAATGCGGCCGAGCAGCGTGAAGACCAAGCCGCCCAGCGTGTCGACATCGTCATGCTCGGAACCGAGATCGAGCCTTGTGCCGAGCACCTTCTCGAGATCGTCGAGATCGGCGCGGGCATCGGCGAGATAGGCGCCGTCGGGCTCCTGCGTGATCATCGGCGCCTCGTCGTCATGCTCGTCCTCGATATCGCCGAAGACGATCTCGACGACGTCCTCGAGCGAGACGAGACCGTCGGTGCCGCCATATTCGTCTATGACGACGGCCATCTGGACGCGCTTGGCCTGCATGGTCGACAGAAGCGTCGTCGCATGCATCGAGGGCGGCACGAACAGGACCTCGCGGATGACCGACGCCTGCGACAGGCCGACGCCGAGATCGACGCGGCTCAGATCGAGCCCGCCCTCGGCCGTCGCCGCCGTCATCATGTAGTCCATCAGGTCCTTGATATGGACCATGCCGATCGGGTCATCGAGCGATTCCCGATAGACCGGCATGCGCGAATGGCCGGAATCGCGGAAGGCGGCAACCGCTTCGCCGATCGTCTTGTCGACGTCGAGGGCGAAGATGTCGGCGCGCGGGATCATCACGTCGTCGACGCGCACCTCGCGCAGCTTCAGGATGTTGCGCAGCATCCGGCGCTCTTCGGCCGAGAAGGTATCGTCCTCCTCGCCGGCGTCCAGCGCATCCTCGATGTCTTCGCGGAGCGAGCCCGGGGCCTTCAGGCCAACGGCCTGGCGCAAGCGGTCCAGCCAGCTTTCCGGGGCGCGTTCGACCTCGCGCGGCTCCGGCGCGGAGGTCTGACTACTTGGAGGTTCAGGGTTCGATTCAGCGCTCGAACCGGGCGTCTCAGTGTCACTCATCGTCCGTCGTTTTCAGTGGTTTCGCTACCGCCGCCATCACAGCGCGCTTTCGGCGTAGGGGTCGGCGATGCCGAGGCGCGCCAGGATCTCCGTCTCCAGAGACTCCATGCGTTCCGCTTCGTCATCCTCCAGATGATCATGCCCGAAGAGGTGAAGCAACCCGTGCACCACCAGATGGGTCAGATGGTCCTCGAATGCCAGCCCCTGTTCGAGGGCCTCGGCGACCACTGTTTCACGTGCAACGACGATGTCGCCGAGCAGCGGTCCGAACAATTTGGCATCCGGCGGACTGCCGGGAAAGGACAGCACGTTGGTCGGCTTGTCCTTGTCGCGATAGTCCGCATTGAGCTGGCGCACATGCTCGTCGTCGGTGAAGACGACCGACAGTTCCGAGCCCTTGACGGCCGGAAGCCGGCCGATGGCGAAGCTCGCCTCGACGGCGCCCGCCACCAGCCGAGCCAGTTCGTCCTCGTCCGGCCAGTCGCCGGCCTCGACCAGCAGGTCGATGGCGATCGGCAGCGTCTCGCCGCTCATGCGGAGCCTCCCGCGCGTGCGGGACGCGCCTGCGGAACCTGCCGGGGCGGCGCCTTGTCATAGGCGCGCACGATGCGGCCGACGAGCGGATGGCGGACGACGTCCACGTCCGTGAACTTGATCTGGACGATGCCGGGCACGTCTCGCAGCAGCTCGCTCGCCTCGACCAGGCCGGAGACCTGGCCCGGCGGGAGGTCGACCTGGGTCGGATCGCCGGTGACGATCATGCGCGAGCCTTCACCGAGGCGGGTCAGGAACATCTTCATCTGCATCGAGGTGGTGTTCTGCGCCTCGTCGAGGATGACGACGGCATTCGCCAGCGTCCTGCCGCGCATAAAAGCGAGCGGGGCGACCTCGATCATGCCCGAGGTCAGGCCACGCTCGACCTTCTCCGGCGGCATCATGTCGTAGAGCGCGTCGTAGAGCGGGCGGAGATAGGGATCGACCTTCTCCTTCATGTCGCCGGGCAGGAAGCCGAGCCGCTCGCCCGCCTCGACGGCGGGGCGCGAGAGGATCAGCCGCGAGACGTCGCCGCGCTCGATCAGCGCCGCAGCATAGGCGACGGCGAGATAGGTCTTGCCGGTGCCGGCAGGCCCCATGCCGAAGACAAGCTCGGCGCGGTCCATGGCGCGGATATAGGCGTCCTGGGCCGGGTTGCGGGCCATGACGGTACGGCGGCGCGTCGAGATCTGCGCCATGGCGAGCCGGCCCTTCGGCTCCAGGCTCGGCAGGGAGAGCTGCTCGTCATCGGCGACCGCCATGCGGATGGCACCCTCGACGTCGGCGGGACCCACCTCGTGCCCCTGCTGCAGGCGGACATAGAGCAGGTCGAGCGCCAGCCTTGCCTGCGCGCAGGCCTCGGGCCGGCCGCGGATCGTCACCTGGTTGCCACGCGCCACCGCCTCGACGCCGAGCTTCTGCTCGATGATGGCGAGGTTCTGGTCGAACTGGCCCAGGAGCTCGCTCGCCAGACGATTATCGTCGAAGGCGATCACGACATGGGCGATATCGGAGGCATGCGCCATGTCGGCGCCTCGCGCAGCCGGATGACCGGACGGCGTATTGGAGCGTGCATTCACGAAATGACCTCCACGAGATGGCTTTCCTTTGTCGACGGGGGAACCGGCTCCGCCAGCGTGCCGAACAGCGAATTCGACCCGAGGCTGTCGATGGTGACCCGGCCGATCGTGCCGATGCGCTCGGCATCGCCATCGACCAGCACGGCCTGCAGGAAGGGCGAACGGCCCATGAGCTGGCCGGGAAGCCGGCCGGACTTCTCGAACAGGATATCCAGCGTCTCGCCAACCTTGGAGCGGTTGAACGCGGTCTGCTGGTCGAGGATGAGCGCCTGCAGGCGCTGCAGCCGTTCCGACATCACCGCTTCCGGGACATGGTTGTCATGGCCGGCGGCGGGCGTGCCGGGGCGCGGGCTGTATTTGAACGAATAGGCGGCGGCATAGCCGACCGTCTCGACCAGCCGCATGGTCGCCTCGAAATCGGCGTCGGTCTCGCCGGGGAAGCCGACGATGAAGTCGGACGACAGCGCGATGTCGGTGCGGGCGGCGCGAATGCGGTCGACGAGGCGGAGATAGTCGTCCGCCTTGTGCTTGCGGTTCATCGCCGCGAGGATCCGGTCGGAGCCGGCCTGAACGGGAAGATGCAGATAGGGCATCAGCGACGGCAGATCGCGATGGGCGGCGATCAGGCTGTCTTCCATGTCGCGCGGATGGCTGGTCGTGTAGCGCAGCCGATCGAGGCCGGGGATTTCGGCCAGGCGGAACAGGAGCTCGCCCAGGCCCCATTCGCGGCCGTCCGTGCCGACGCCGTGCCAGGCGTTGACGTTCTGGCCGAGCAGCGTCACCTCGCGCACGCCGGCATCGGCCAGCCGCTCGGCTTCCTGCACGATCTTCTCGACCGGGCGCGAAACCTCGGCGCCGCGCGTGTAGGGAACGACGCAGAAGGTGCAGAACTTGTCGCAGCCTTCCTGGATGGTCAGGAACGCCGTGACGCCGCGCGCCCGCGTCCGCTCCTTCGAGGCGGCCGGCAGGCGGTCGAATTTCTCGGCGATGGCGAATTCGGTCTCGACCGCGCGCTTGCCCTTCGCGACATCGCGCAGGAGCTGCGGCAGATGCTGGTAGGATTGCGGCCCGACGACGAGATCGACCACCGGCGCGCGCCGGGCGATCTCCTTGCCCTCGGCCTGCGCGACGCAGCCGGCGACGCCGATCGTCACGGTACGGCCTTTCAGGGCCGCCTCTTCCTTCATCACGCGCAGGCGCCCGAGCTCGGAATACACCTTCTCGGCCGCCTTCTCGCGGATGTGACAGGTATTGAGGAGGACGAGGTCGGCGTTCTCGGCGCTATCGGTCGCTTCGTAGCCATCGCTTGCCAGCGCATCCGTCATACGATCGGAATCGTAGACGTTCATCTGGCAGCCGTAGGTCTTGATGAAGACGCGCTTCTTTTCCTGGGTTCCGGTCATTGATCCGGTTATCTACCGCCACGGTTTGGCTCTGGCATGATCGCCCGCGACGGATTTTGCCGTCGCCTGCCCTTCCTAGCTGCTTTCTGTCTCGCTGAGAATAGCCGCGTCCGGTGACGCTGCCGTGACCGTCATGTTCCGGACGCCGCGCGCCTTGACCGAACGGACCAACGCCCGCACTTCCGCCTCGGCCTTCGCCGTCACCTGCTTGCGGTCCGTATCCGGCCCGAAGGCGATCGGCTGGCCGAACGCCACGACGGCATCGATGGCGCCGATGTCGATCATCGCCGCCAGATGCGGGGCGAGATCCATGTCGCCGTGCCAAGCGATGTCGGCCATGCGCGAACGCTCGATCGGCAGGCCCTGGAAGCCGACATAGACGATGGCGACCGGCTGCACCGTGATGGGAGCCCCGCCGCCGGCGTCGCGCGCGGCGCCGACCAGGGCGCTGCGGAAGGGCAGCACCTCGATGCCGTCGCCGGTAGTGCCCTCCGCGAACAGCACGAGCGCCTCGCCGCCGGCGAGCCGCGCCGCGATCGCGCTGTTCGAGGCGGCCGTCGCCGTCCGGCGCGTGCGATCGATGAAGACGCTCCGCTGCAGCTTGGCCAGCCAGCTGACCACCGGCCAGCCGGCGACCTCGTTCTTGGCGATGAAGGAAACCGGCAGCACGCTGCCGAGCGTGACGATGTCGACCCAGGAGACGTGGTTGGAGACGATCAGCAGCGGCCGGTCGCCGGCCGGCTTGCCCTCGACCCGCACTTTCAGCCCGAGACTGCGCGCGGCGGCGCGCTGCCACCACATCGGCACGCGGGCGGCGAGGCGCGGCCGAAACCGCATCGCGAACAACTGCACCGGCAGCAGGACCAGCGTCACCAGCAGCAGGTAGACCAGAACGCCGGCGCGCCGGAGCCAGCGCATCAGTTGCCGCCCTTGGCGCCCTTGGCAGACTTGTCGTCGATCGGCACGGCATAGAGCTCGAGCCGATGATCGACGAGCCGGTAGCCGAGACGCTTGGCGATCAGCTCCTGCAGCGCCTCGATCTCCTCGCTGCGGAATTCGATGACGTCGCCGCTGCGCAGGTCGATCAGATGGTCGTGGTGCTCGTCCGAGACCATCTCGTAACGGCTGCGGCCGTCGCGGAAATCATGCCGCTCGATCATGCCGGCGTCCTCGAACAGCTTCACCGTGCGGTAGACGGTGGAGATCGAGATGCGCGGGTCGATCGCCGAGGCGCGGCGGTAGACCTCCTCGACATCGGGATGATCGGTCGCGACATCGAGCACGCGCGCAATGATGCGGCGCTGCTCGGTCATGCGCATGCCCTTCTCGACGCAAGCGTCTTCGAGGGTCGTCGGATGCTGAAGCTCTGGCGTCACACTCATCTCCTGCCCCACCTTGATCCCATTGCTCAACGGAGCTGCAGCCGCAAGACAAGCGCCGTGCCACCCGGCCCCTTGCCATCGCTATAGTAACCCTTTCGCCGGCCGACTTCGAGGAATCCCAGCGACTGATAGAGGCGCACGGCGCTCTGGTTGCCCTCGTCGACCTCGAGGAAGATCTCCGGCACCAGGTCGCGATAGAGGCTGCGCAGGGCCTCCTCCATCAGCTGGCGGCCATAACCGCGCCCCCGGCTCGACGGCGCCACGGCGATGGTCAGCACCTCGGCCTGGTCGGCGACGGTGCGGACCAGGATGAAGCCCTGCGGGCGGCGCGCGCCGAACAGCGTCTCGCGGCGAAGCACGAGGCTGAACACCGTCTTGTCGGTGATCAGCGCCTCGATCTCGTCGGCGCTCCAGCCGCGCCGGAAGCCAGCCGCGTGGATCTCGACGAGAGCCTCGATGTCGGCGGGTTCGGCCGGATCGATGATGATCCGCGGGCGAAGCAGCATGTCCATCATTGGCGCTGAATTCCCTTGTGATGCTGCGGCTGCGCGTCAGGCGGCCGGATGTAGAGCGGCTTGGGCGGATGCGTTGCCGGATCGAGCGCCGCGCCCCGCGCAAGCAGCGTGGCGATATCGGGCG
This sequence comes from Kaistia sp. 32K, assembly GCF_016629525.1. Lineage (GTDB taxonomy): Bacteria > Pseudomonadota > Alphaproteobacteria > Rhizobiales > Kaistiaceae > Kaistia. The sequence continues at coordinate 4,836,994 of NZ_AP024269.1, read as the reverse complement.
CCGAGCGCGCATGGACGACCCGGTCCGGCCGCTCGAGCCGCAGCGCCCCTGCCCCGGCGAGATCGGCATCCCTGTCCACCGCGAGCGCCGCGAACGCCTCGATCGAACCGAGCGTCGCTTCGCCGAGCGGCTGCAGCGAGGCGGAGAAGAGCTGGCCGTAGAGTTCGTCGCCGCGCGCCGGCAGCAACGCCAGGATCGGCCGGTCGTCTCCCTCGGGCCTCTCCCGCGCGGCAAGTGCTGCGTGGCTCTCCAGCGTCGTGACGCCGACGACCGGGATGCGGTTGACCAGCGCCAGTCCTCGCGCCGCCGAAATGCCGACGCGCAAACCGGTGAACGAGCCGGGCCCGACCGAGACGATGATGCGCGTGAGCGATCCCGCCGACACGCCGGCCTCGGCCAGCACGGCGGCGATCTCCGGCATCAGCAGTTCGGCATGGCCCTTGCCGATCGTCCGCTCGCGCAAAAAGACGGTCCCGCCGGCTTCAAGGGCGACGGAACAGTTCTCGAGGGCGGTGTCGATGGCGAGCAGGGTCATAAGACCCCGGATAGTGCCAGAGAGCCGCGCTGTCGAGCGTTCGCGATCAGGAAACGGCCTCGACCTCGCGCACTTCAGGTACGAAGTGACGCAGCAGGTTCTGGATGCCGTGCTTCAGCGTCGCCGTCGAGGACGGGCAGCCCTGGCACGAGCCGCGCATGTTGAGATAGACGACGCCGTCCCGGTAACCCTGGAAGGTGATGTCGCCGCCATCCTGGGCGACCGCGGGACGCACGCGCGTCTCGATCAGCTCCTTGATGGTCTCGACCAGCTCGGCATCGCCCTCGTCGAAGAATTCCTCGTCGCCGGCATGCGGCTTCAGCGTCGCCATGACCGGCACGCCGGCCATGAAGTGCTCCATGATCGCGCCGAGGATGGCGGGCTTCATGTGCTGCCACTCGCCGTCCTTCTTGGTCACGCTGATGAAGTCGTGGCCGAGGAACACGCCGGCAACGCCGTTGACGGCGAACAGGCGCTCGGCCAGCGGCGACCGCTCGGCCTCGTCGGCGTCGCGGAAATCGGCGGTGCTCTCCGGCAGGACGAGCCGGCCGGGCAGGAACTTCAAGGTCGACGGATTCGGCGTCGCTTCGGTTTGGATGAACATGATGCGGGCTCCGTCCGAACTTGTTTAGAAGATTTCTAGAATGGCATGATAGCCAGTGTCGCGGGTCCGTCCAAGCGGAAACACGACCTCGCCGTCAAAATCGTAGTCTTGGGGTCAGGTTTCAAGCGATGGCGGCGATGTCGTCGTCGGAAAGCGTACCCGGCACGATGGTAATCGGCACCGGGAAGGTCGCCGAGTGCTTGCCGGCGATCGAGGAAACGAGCGGACCCGGCCCTTCCTTGTCGGTGCCGGCGGCGAGAACCAGGATCGCGATGTCCTCGTCCTCCTCGATCAGAGCGGTGATCTGCTCGGCCCGCGTGCCTTCGCGAATGACCATTTCCGGCTCGATCGAGGAATGGCGCCTGGCGAGGTCGGCGAATCGGCCGAGCGTCGTCTCCGCCTCCTCCATCGCCTCGGCGCGCATGATGTTCTCGACGCCGATCCAGTGCTGGAAGCCGGACGGCTCGATCACATAGAGCAGGACCAGCGCGCCGCTGGTCCGCTCCGCCCGCCGCGCGCCATAGATCACGGCGCGCGAGCATTCGGGCGTATCGTCGATCACCGCCAGGAACTTGCGGCGGTGACCGGCCTCGGTGCTCTTTCGCTTCATCAGCATGCTTCAATGCTGCCATCGGCGGAACGGCGCCGCAAGACGCCGGTCCCCGTCATGCGCTTACGACTTGCGCCGGATGAAGCCGACGACGTCCTTGACGCCATCGAGGATCGGCCGGGCGATGGCGTCGGCCCGCGCCGCGCCGTCGGCGAGGATCGCGTCGATATGGCCGGGATCGGCCATCAGGCGGCGCATCTCGCCGCCAACCGGGCCGAGCTTCTCGACCGCGAGATCGGCCAGCGCCGGCTTGAAGCCGGAGAACTGCTGGCCGCCGAACTGGGCGAGCACCGCGTCCTTGGAAAGGCCGGAGAGCGCGGCGTAGATGCCGACCAGATTGTCCGCCTCGGGACGCCCCTTCAGGCCCTCGGCCTCGCTGGGCAGCGGCTCGGCGTCGGTCTTCGCCTTGCGGATCTTCTGCGCGATCGCGTCAGCGTCGTCGGTGAGGTTGATGCGCGAATAGTCGGACGGATCCGACTTCGACATCTTCTTCGATCCGTCGCGCAGCGACATGATGCGGGTCGCAGGCCCCGTGATGACCGGCTCGGTGATCGGGAAATAGGCGTCGCCGAAGCCGTGGGCGGCGATCGACTCGGCATAGTCGTTGTTGAACTTCTGCGCGATGTCGCGCGTCAGCTCGAGATGCTGCTTCTGGTCCTCGCCGACCGGCACATGCGTTGCCTGATAGGCGAGGATGTCGGCGGCCATCAGGCTCGGATAGGCGAGGAGGCCGAGCGAGGCGTTCTCCTTGTCCTTGCCGGCCTTGTCCTTGAACTGCGTCATGCGGTTCATCCAGCCGATGCGCGCGACGCAGTTGAAGATCCAGGCCAGTTCCGCGTGGGCCGAGACCTGGCTCTGGTTGAAGACGACATTCTTGACCGGATCGATGCCGGCGGCGACGAAGGCGGCCGTCACCTCGCGGATCTGCCGCGCCAGCTCCGTCGGCTCCTGCCAGACGGTGATCGCGTGCATGTCGACGACACAGTAGATGCACTCGTTCTCGTGCTGCAGGGCGACGAAATTGACGATCGCGCCGAGATAGTTGCCGAGATGGAGATTGCCGGTCGGCTGGACGCCGGAAAAGATGCGCGTCTTGAATTCGGTCATCAGAAACCCCGTTTTTCCGGCGCGTTATGGCGCGGCGTTGCAATGCGCGCAAGCGCGGAAGGTTAGCGACTCCTGCGGTTGCGAAGCTTGCCGAGGATGGTGCCGAAATGCACGACGCCGGTCAGCTGGCAGAACATGGCGAACAGCACCAGCCCGATCGCGCAGATCGTGCCCATCGCGGCGGCGCGGAACAGGATGCGCTGGTCGGCGAAATAAGGCTCCGCCCACCAGGCGACGAGGAAGACGGAAAGTCCCATCGCCATCGCCGCGACCAGCACCATCGGCAGGTTGCGCCGGACCTTGTCGTCGAAGAGGAAGTGCCCGCGCTTGTGCAGCGCCCAGCCGAGCAGCGCCGCATTGACCCAGCCCGAAATGCTGGTGGCGATGGCGATGCCGACATAGGTCAGCGACGGGAACAGCGCCAGCGAGCCGACGATGTTGACGGCGACGCCGATGGCGGCGAACCACATCGGCGTCTTGGTGTCCTCGCGGGCGAAGAAGCCGGGCGACAACACCTTGATCAGCACGAAGGCCGGCAGGCCGACGGCATAGCCCATCAGCGTGTGGGCGGTGGCCAGCGTGTCCTCCGGCCCGAACTCGCCACGCTGGAACAGCACCTGCACGATCGGCTTGGCCAGCACGAACAGCGCGATCGCCGCCGGCAGCGTCAGCGTCATCGCGAATTCGAGGCTGCGGTTCTGGGTGTAGTGGACCAGATCCGTGCGGCCGGAACGGACATGGCGCGACAGGTCCGGCAGCATGACGACGGCGATGGTGGCGCCGACGATGCCGAGCGGCAGCTGATACAGGCGGTCGGCATAACCGAGGATGGCGATGGCGCCCGGCGCGAAGGAGGCGATCATCGTGCCGATGACGATGTTGATCTGGGTGACGCCGCCGGCGATCATCCCAGGCACGGCGAGCGTCGTCAGCCGGCGGACCCCGGCCGTCAGGCGCGGCCAGCGCAGCTTCAGGAGCATGCCCGTCCGCCAGGCATCGAAGACGACGACGGCCAGCTGGAAGACGCCGCCGATCAGCGTCGCCCAGGAGAGCAGGATACCGGCCTCGGCCGTGTTCTCCAGCTTGTAGAACAGGATGTAGGCGAGCGCCGCCACCAGCACGACATTGAGAAGGCCCGGCGCCATCGCCGCCGCCATGAAACGCCCTTCCGCGTTCAGCACGCCGCTATAGAGCGCCAGCAGCGAGATCAGCGTCAGATAGGGGAACGAGATCCGGGTCAGCAGCACCGCGAGATCGAATTTCGACGGATCCGACACGAAGCCCGGCGCCATGATGTACATGAGCGGCACCATGGCGATCAGCGCGATCACCGTCAGCACGATCAGGAAGGCGAACAGCGCCGACAGCGCCTCCGAACCAAACTCCTTGGCCGCGTCGCGGCCCTCGGCCTCGAGCTTGCCGGCGAACAACGGAATGAAGGCGGAGGAAAAAGCGCCTTCGGCAAACAGCCGCCGGAACAGGTTTGGGAAGCGGAAGGCGACCATGAACGCGTCCGCCACCGGCCCGGTGCCGAGCGCCGCCGCCATGAACATGTCGCGGACGAAGCCGAGAAGCCGGCTCGATGTCGTCGAACCACCGACGGTGACAAAGTTTTTCAGGAGAGACATTGCCACCTGGCGGATCGGAAGGAGGAACACGTCGCCCGCGCCCGCGAGCGGGCCGAGTTAGACCCTTGGTTGCGAGAAAATCAAGGCAAAGCGAAGGCCGAGCGACGGCCGTCGCGTTCCCGTCGCGCGCTTTTGGAAACGAAGCCGCGCGCGACCGCTTTCCGCCTCAGCCGGCCTTCTTCGCGGCCGGCTTCTCCGCCGGCGGCAGGCCCTCGAACGCCTGGTGCAGGCGACGGCGGATGCTCGCCTCACGATTGGCGTTCATCACCTTCCGGCCGGTCAGGTCGGTGACGTAGAAGACGTCGACCGCCCGCTCGCCGAAGGTGACGATATGGGCCGAGGCGATGTTCAGGTTCAGATCCGAGATCGAGCGGGTCAGGTCGTAGAGCAGGCCCGGCCGGTCGAGCCCGGAGGCCTCGATCGCGGTGAACTGGTTCGACCAGGAATTGTCGAGCAGGATCTGCGTCTCGACGGTGAAGGCCTTGATGCGGGCGCGCGACTTCGCCTTCTTGGCGATCGCCTCCGGCAGCGCCACGGCGCCGGAGAGCGCCTGCTCGATCAGCGCGCCGACCTTGAGCGCCCGCGTCGTCTCCTCGGCGTCGGTCTCGAATTCGCGCGCGATGAAGATGGTGTCGACCGCGAGCCCGTCGGTGGTGGTGAAGATCTGCGCGTCGACGATGTTGCCGCCCGCGGCGGTGCAGGCGCCGGCGATCATCGACAGGAGGCGCGGATGGTCCGGCGCCAGAACCGTGATCTCGGTGATCGCCTCGAAGGCGCGCGTCGTGACCGCCGTCGCCAGGGTCCTGCCGGAGCGGTCGGCGTCGCGGATCAGCGCCGCATGCGCGATCTTGCGTGGCAGGTCGACGCGCAGCCAGTAGGCCGGATAGTGGCGATCGAGATAGGTGTCGAGCTCCTTGGCCGGCCAGTCGGCGAGCGCCTCGGCCAGCTCCGCCTTGGCGGCGGCGACGCGCTCGTCGCGCGACACCTGGCTGTGGCCGCCGGTGAGCAAGGGCTCGGTCTCGTAGTAGAGCGTGCGCAGCAATTGCCCCTTCCAGCCGTTCCAGACGCCGGGACCGACCGCCTTGATGTCGGCGATGGTCAGCACCATCAGCATCTTCAGCCGTTCCAGGCTCTGCACCACGGCCGCGAAATCCTGGATCGTCTTGCGGTCGCCCAGATCGCGCGACTGCGCCGTCATGCTCATCAGGAGGTGATGCTCGATCAGCCAGGCGACCGTCTCCGTCTGCGCCGGCGTCAGGCCGAGGCGCGGACAGAGCTTGCGCGCCACCCGGGCGCCGGCGATCGAATGATCCTCCGGCCGGCCCTTGGCGACGTCGTGCAGGAACATCGCGACATACAGCGCGGTGCGGTCCTGGATCGTCGGCATCACCGAATTGGCGAGCGGATGCTCGCTGGCGCGATCGCCGGCATCGATCTCCGACAGGACGCCGATCGAGCGGATCAGATGCTCGTCCACCGTATAGTGGTGGTACATGTTGAACTGCATCATCGCGACGACCTTGCCGAAATCCGGCACGAAGCGGCCGAGCACGCCTGCCTCGTTCATCCGCCGCAGCACCACCTCGGGCTGGTTGCGCGAAGCGACCAGCTCCAAAAACAGGCGGTTGGCCTCCGGATCGTCGCGCAGCTTCGCGTCGATCAGCTTCAGCGAGCGCGTCACCTGCTTCATCGCGTCGGGATGGAAGGCGAGGTTGTGCTTGTCGGCCAGATGGAAGATGCGGATCAGATTGACCGGATCGCGCTTGAAGACGTCCGGCGAGGCCATGTTGATGCGGTCGTGCTCGACGACGAAATCGCTGGAGCCGGTGATCTTGCGATGGCGGCGGCGGGAGCCGAAGGTGAAGAACCGGTTCAGGAGCGGCGTCGGCTTGGCGTTCTCCTCCTCCAGGCCGGCGCAGAAGATCATCGTCAGGTCGCCGACATCCTTGGCGACCAGGAAGTAGTGCTTCATGAAGCGCTCGACATCCTTCATGCCCGGATGCGAGGTGTAGCCGAGGCGGACCGCCATCTCGCGCTGCACGTCGAAGGAGAGCCGCTCCTCCGGCCGTCCGGTCAGGAAGTGCAGATGGCAGCGCACCGACCAGAGGAAATCCTCCGACTTGCGGAACAGCGCCATTTCCGAGCGCGAGAACAGCCCCGCCTCGACCAGCGCGTCGCCGGAGCGGACGCGGTAGAAATATTTGGCGATCCAGAACAGCGTGTGCAGGTCGCGCAGGCCGCCCTTGCCCTCCTTGACGTTCGGCTCGACCACATAGCGCGAGGCGCCCTGCCTGCGGTGACGGTCGTCGCGCTCGGCGAGCTTGGCGGCGATGAATTCCGGCCCGGTGCCCTTCACCACCTCGGTGTCGAAGCGCTGGGTCAGTTCGTCGAAGAGATGCCGGTCGCCCCAGAGGAAGCGCGCTTCCAGGATGGCGGTGCGGATCGTCATGTCGCCGCGCGACAGGCGGATGCATTCGTCGACATTGCGGGTGGCGTGGCCGACCTTCAGGCCGAGATCCCACAGCATGTAGAGCACGAACTCGACGACGCTCTCGCCCCAGGGCGTCTGCTTGTAGGGCAGCACGAACAGCAGATCGATGTCGGAGCCAGGCGCCAGCATGCCGCGGCCATAGCCGCCGACCGCGACCAGCGCCATGCGCTCGGCCGAGGTCGGGTTCTCGGCCCGATAGACGTGGCGGACCGCCACCTCGTAGATCGCGCCGATGATCTCGTCCTGCAGGCGCGACAGGCGGCGCGCGCAGGCGCTGCCATGGCCGTCGGCGATCAGCTGCGCCTCGGCCTCGGCCCGGCCGGCCTTCATCGTCTGCTTCAGATGGGCGAGCACAGCCGACCGCAGCGCCGATTTGTCGAGCCCCGGCGCCATCGCATAGAGTTCCTCGGCGAGCGAGGGGCCGTCGAGGAGCGCTGTCTCGGATCTGCTGGTCATGGAGGCGATCGGCCCTGGATCGTGGCAAGTGGCCGAAACCTAGACCGCTTTTCGGACCCGCGCCAATAGTCGCGTCGGCGCGGGCTCCGGCCCCAGCGGGTCAGCGATTCTGCGCCCGCGCCGCTTTCAGGCTGTAGAGCGCCTCCAGCGCCTGTCGCGGGGTCATTTCGTCCGGCTGCAACCCGTCGAGGACGGGGCCGAGCGGGTCTTCGGCCACGACAGGCTGGGGTTTGACGGCGAGCGCGGCAAATAGCGGCAGATCGTCGATCAGCGTCGCCGCCGGCGATTTTCGGTCGGTTTCTTCCAGATGCGAGAGCACGTCGCGGGCGCGCGCCACCACGGAGGGCGGCAGGCCGGCGAGCTTCGCCACCTGGATGCCGTAGGAGCGATCGGCGGCGCCGGCGACGATCTCGTGCAGGAAGACGACGTCGCCGTTCCATTCCTTGACCCGGACGGTCGCGTTCTCCAGCCGGTCGAGCCGCTGCGACAGCGCCGTCAGCTCGTGATAGTGCGTCGCGAACAGGCCGCGGGCGCGGTTGACCTCGTGCAGATGCTCGATCGCCGCCCAGGCGATCGACAGGCCGTCGAAGGTCGCCGTGCCGCGCCCGATCTCGTCGAGGATGACCAGCGAGCGGTCGGTCGCCTGGTTGAGGATCGCCGCCGTCTCGACCATCTCGACCATGAAGGTCGAGCGGCCGCGCGCGAGATCGTCGGCCGCACCCACGCGGCTGAACAGCCGGTCGACGATGCCGAGATGGGCGCTCTCGGCCGGCACGTAGGAGCCGATCTGCGCCAGGATGGCGATCAGCCCGTTCTGGCGCAGGAAGGTCGATTTACCGGCCATGTTCGGGCCGGTGATCAGCCAGATCAGGCCCGGTTTGCCATCCTTGCGGGCGCCGAGATCGCAGCCATTGGCGACGAAGGCGGCGCCGCCGTCGCGCTTCAGCGCCTGCTCGACGACCGGATGGCGGCCGCCCTTGATGGCAAAGGCCAGCGAGCGGTCGACGACCGGCCGAGCATAATTGTCGGTCTCGGCCAGCGTCGCCAGCGCCGCCGTGACGTCGATGACGGCGAGCGCCGCCGCGACGGCCCGCAGCCGGTCCGAAACGCCGACGACATGGGCGAGCAGCGCGTCGAAAGTGGCCTGCTCGATCGCCAGCGCCCGGTCGCCGGCCGAGGCGATCTTCGCCTCGAGATCGGCGAGCTCGGTGGTGATGAAGCGCATGGCGCCGGCCATGGTCTGGCGATGGATGTAGCGGCCGGCGAAATCGGCGCCCAGCAGCCGCTCGCCATGCTGCTGCGGCACCTCGATGAAATAGCCGAGCACGTTGTTGTGCTTGATCTTCAGCGCCTTGATGTCGGTCTCGGCCGAATAGGTCGCCTGCAGACCGGCGATCACCTGGCGGCTTTCATCGCGCAGCGCCCGCGTGGTGTCGAGGTCGGCGTCATAACCGGGGCGGACGAAGCCGCCGTCGCGCTTCAGCAGCGGCAATTCGTCGGCAAGCGCCGCCGCGAGCTCGGCGGCGAGATCATGCGGCGCGTCGGCGAGCGACGCACGGGCGGCGACCAGCTCGTCCGGCAGGGCCGACCCGTCGTCGCCAAGCGTCGCCGCGAGCCGCGCCGCCGCGTCGAGGCCGTAGCGGATGCCGGCGAGGTCGCGCGGGCCACCGCGATTGAGCGACAGGCGCGACAGCGCGCGGGCGAGATCGGGGCTCGCCGCCAGCGCCTCGCGGATGACGGTGCGCCGCCGGCCGAGCTTCAGCATGTGGTCGAGCGCGTCGAGCCGCCGCTCGATCAGCTCCGGATCGGTCGAGGGGCTGGCGAGGCGCTCCGCCAGAAGGCGCGAGCCGGGGCCCGTCACGGTCCGGTCGATCGCCGCGAGCAGGCTGCCGCGCCGCTCGCCGGAAAGCGTCCGGACCAGTTCGAGATTGGCGCGCGTCGCCGCGTCGATCAGCATGACGGCGCCATCACTCTCGCGGATCGGGCGCGCCAGCGGCGGCCGCTCGCTGATCTGCGTCTTCTCGACATAGGCAAGCGCGGCGGCCGCGGCCGAAAGCTCGACGCGCGAGAAGGAGCCGATGCCGTCCAGCGTGCCGACGCCGAAATAGGCGGCGAGCCTTGTGCCGGCGGTCGAACCGTCGAAGAACGCGCCGGGCAGCGGCGTCACGGCAACAGGCAGCTCGCGCACGAAGGGACCGAGGTCCTCGTCGGCGAAGAAGCTGTCGGGGACGAGCAGCTCGCGCGGATCGACGCGGGCGATGTCGGCCGAGAGCCGTGTCTGGTCGGTCTCGGCCAGGCGGAAATCGCCGGTCGAGATGTCGATCCAGGCGATGGCGAAGCGGTCGCTGCCATCCGCCGCCGCGCCGCGCAGCCGCGCCACCGCGGCGAGATAGTTGTTGCGGCCGGCGTCGAGCAGCGTGTCCTCGGTCAGCGTGCCCGGGGTGACGAGGCGGACGACGCCGCGCTTCACCACGGACTTGCCGCCGCGCTTCTTGGCCTCGGCCGGATCTTCCTGCTGTTCGCAGACGGCGACGCGATGGCCGAGCGAGATCAGCTTCTGCAGGTAATCATTGGCGGCATGCACCGGCACGCCGCACATCGGGATGTCCTCGCCGAGATGCTTGCCGCGCTTGGTCAGCGTGATGCCGAGCGCGCGCGACGCGACCTCGGCATCGTCGAAGAACAGTTCGTAGAAGTCGCCCATCCGGTAGAACAGCAGGCTGCCCGGATTGGCGGTCTTGATCTCGAGATACTGCTCCATCATCGGCGTGGGCCGGGGAAGCGTGGCGTCGGGGGCGGGATCGGGTGAGAGCATGGCGGGGACGCTAGCAAAACGTTGAAGGTGTTTCACCCTCGCGCGCGGGGTGATCGCACTTGAGATCACAAAAACCGGTGATATCGTCGCGGTCCACAATCTGAGACGGCGAATGCCGTCCGCCCCCGGAAACGCCCTACGCCGAGCCCCATCCCATGACCGAGACCAAACGCCCCGCCAAAAGCGGCCCCGTGCTCACCGACAAGGAGGCGCTGGATTTCCACGCCCAGGGGCGGCCGGGCAAACTCGAAATCACGCCGACCAAGCCGATGGCGACGCAGCGCGACCTGTCGCTCGCCTATTCGCCGGGCGTCGCCGTGCCGGTGAAGGCGATCGCCGAGAACCCGGCGCTCGCCTACGACTACACGACGCGCGGCAACATGGTGGCCGTCATCTCGAACGGTACCGCCATCCTCGGCCTCGGCAATCTGGGCCCGCTCGCCTCGAAGCCGGTGATGGAAGGCAAGGCCGTCCTGTTCAAGCGCTTCGCCGACATCGATTCGATCGATCTCGAGCTCGATACCGAGGACGTCGACGCCTTCGTCAACTCGGTCCGCTATCTCGGCCCCTCCTTCGGCGGCATCAATCTCGAAGACATCAAGGCGCCCGACTGCTTCGTCATCGAGAGCCGGCTGCGCGAGCTGATGGACATTCCCGTCTTCCATGACGACCAGCACGGCACGGCGATCATCGCCACCGCCGGCATGATCAACGCGCTGCACCTGACCGGCCGCGACATCAAGACGACCCGCCTCGTCTGCAACGGCGCCGGCGCTGCCGGCATCGCCTGCATCGAGCTGGTCAAGGCGATGGGCATGCCGGCCGAGAACGTCATCCTCTGCGACACCAAGGGCGTGGTCTACCAGGGCCGCACCGAGGGCATGAACCAGTGGAAGACGGCGCATGCGACGCCGACCGACGCACGCACCCTCGAAGACGCCATGAAGGGCGCCGACATCTTCTTCGGCGTCTCGGCCAAGGGCGCGCTGACGCCGGACATGGTGCGCTCGATGGCGCCGAAGCCGATCATCTTCGCCATGGCCAATCCCGATCCGGAAATCACGCCGGAGGAAGTGGCCGAGATCCGCGACGACGCGATCATGGCGACCGGCCGCTCCGACTATCCGAACCAGGTCAACAACGTCCTCGGCTTCCCCTACATCTTCCGCGGCGCGCTCGACGTGCGCGCCACGACGATCAACGAGGACATGAAGATCGCGGCCGCCAACGCCCTCGCCGCCCTGGCCCGCAAGGACGTCCCCGACGAGGTCGCCGCCGCCTATCAGGGTGTGCGTCCGCGCTTCGGGCCGCACTACATCATCCCGGTGCCGTTCGATCCGCGCCTGCTCTCCGACATCCCCGCCGCCGTCGCCCAGGCCGCGATGGACAGTGGCGTCGCCGGCAAGCCGATCGAGGACATGGCCGCCTACAAGATCCAGCTCTCGGCCCGCCGCGACCCGATCGTCGGCACGCTGGCGCGGATCTACGAGCGCGTCCGCCGCAATCCGAAGCGCGTCGTCTTCGCCGAGGGCGAGGAGGAGCAGGTGATCCGCGCCGCCTCCAGCTTCGTGTCGCAGGAACTCGGCAAGGCGATCCTGATCGGCCGCGAGGACATCATCCGCGAGACGGCGGCGAATGCCGGCATCGAGCTTGTCGACGGGATGGAGATCCACAATGCGCGGCTGTCGAAGCGCAACCCGGCCTATATCGACTTCCTCTATGCCCGGCTGCAGCGCCAGGGCTACCTGCACCGCGACAGCCAGCGTCTGATCAATACCGACCGCAACTATTTCGGCGCCACCATGGTGGCGCTCGGCGACGCCGACGCCATGGTCTCGGGCGTGACGCGCAACTATTCGACCGTGCTGCACGACGTGCGCAAGGTGATCGACACCCGCCCCGGCCACCGCGTCATCGGCGTGTCGATCGCGCTGATCCGCGGCCGCACCGTCGTCGTCGCCGACACGGCGGTGCACGACATGCCGACGGGCGAGGAACTGGCCGATATCGCCGTCGAGGCGGCCGGCGTCGCCAAGCGCCTCGGCTACGAGCCGCGCGTCGCCATGCTCGCCTATTCCACCTTCGGCCAGCCGGAGAGCGAACGCTCCCGCCATGTCCGCGAGGCGGTGCAGATCCTCGAGCGCCGGCGCGTCGGCTTCGAATTCGACGGCGAGATGGCGGCCGACGTTGCGCTGAACCAGAAGGCGATGGCGGCCTATCCGTTCTGCCGCCTGTCGGGTCCGGCCAACGTGCTGGTCATGCCGGCGTTCCACTCGGCCTCGATCTCGACCAAGATGCTGCAGGAGCTGGGCGGCGCCACGGTGATCGGACCGCTGCTCGTCGGCCTCGACAAGCCGGTGCAGATCCTCTCGCTCGGCGCGCGCGACAGCGACATCGTCAACATGGCGGCACTGGCGGCCTTCAACGTGGGCGGCTAAAGAGGCGGACGAACGCCAACCGTCGGACCCCGCGATGCCGAAAGTCTACGACTGCTTCACCTTCTTCAACGAGCTCGATCTGTTGGAGGTGCGGCTGAACGAACTCGACGGCATCGTCGACCGCTTCGTGCTGTGCGAGTCGCCCTACACCTTCCGCGGCCAGCCGAAGCCGCTCGTCTTCCAGGAGAACCGCGAACGGTTTGCGCGGTTCCTTCCCAAGATCGAGCATGTCGTCGTCGACGACCTGCCGCTCGGCGGCGGCAACAAGGAGCGCCACTACTTCGTGAAGGAGCGCTTCCAGCGCGACGCGCTGGCGCGGGGCCTGCGCGGCGCCGCGCCGGACGACTACGTCATCCTCTGCGACGTCGACGAGATCCCGCGCGCCAGCGTGATCGAGGCGATCGTCCGGGCGAACGGACCGAAGGCCGTCCATCTGCTCGAGATGGACTACTACATCTACTTCCTGAATCTCCTGGTCTCGACCGGCTGGGACAAGCCGCGCATGGCGCGCTACGGCGATATCCGCCGGCTGCAGTCGCTGCGCTCCGGCGGCCCCGGCTGGGCGCCGAAGGAGAAGCGGATCCTCTCGGTCCTGCGGCAGTGGAAGCGGATGGTGTTTGGCGTACGGCCGCGCCCCTGGATCCGCGTGCCGGACGCCGGCTGGCACTTCACCTCGATGAACGGCCCCGCCGCCGTGCGCGAGAAGATGATGGCCTATTCGCATATCCGGCCGGACATGGAGAGCGAAGCCGTGATCATCGGCCTGATCGCCGATGTCCTGGAGCGCGCGGCCGCGAATGGCGGCGACGCCACGCCGCGCCTCGACCCGGAAGCAAAGCTGCCCGCCTTCGTCCGGAAAAATGCCGATCGCTTCGCCGGCCTGATCGCCTCCGAGGCGACGCTGGCGGACTACAAGGAACTATCGCGGCGCTGAGGCCTCAGCCGGGCAGGCCGACCGACTGGATCCGGTGGATGCCGGCGCGATCCATCACCGCGATCGCTTCGGCCAGCGAATCCTGCGTATCGATGGCGCGGCAGGCGTCCTCGACCACCGTGGTCTGGAAGCCGTGCGCCCGCGCGTCCTGCGCCGTCCACGACACGCAGAAATCGAGCGCCAGGCCGACGACGAAGACATGCTCGATGTTGCGCTCGAACAGATAGCCGGTGAGGCCGGTCGGCGTCTTGCGGTCCGCCTCGAAGAAGGCCGAGTAGCTGTCGGTGTGGGCGTGATAGCCCTTGCGCAGGATCAGCTGGGCGTGCGGGATGTCGAGGCCCGATGCCAGCGCCGCGCCCTGCGTGCCCTGGACGCAGTGATCCGGCCAGAGCACCTGCGGACCATAGCGCAGCCCGATCGTCTCGAACGGGGCGCGGCCGGCATGGCTGGAGGCGAAGGAGATGTGGCCGGCCGGATGCCAGTCCTGCGTGATGACGACATTCTGGAAGCCGCGGGCGAGCCGGTTGACCAGCGGGACGATGGCGTGGCCGTCGTCCACCGCGAGCGCGCCGCCCGGCAGAAAGTCGTTCTGAATGTCGGTCACAATGAGAACGGTGTTCGATTCCGGCACGATATATCCCCCCACAGGACGCTGCCTCGTCGTCTGAGCGGCCTTGTTAACCAACTATTCCCAATCGTCCAAGACTTTCATTATCGTCCAAGACTTTCATCACCATTCAGGGCTTTCGTCGGGCTTGGTCACCCTGCGAAGCGTCAGATTGATGCGCCCGCCCTGCGCCAGCAGGGTCGACGTGCCGGGATAGATCCGGTCGACGCCGTGAAAGGCGAGGCGCGACGCGCCGCCGAGCAGCAGCACGTCGCCGGAAGCGAGGCGAAGCGAGCGGGTCGGGTCGCGGCGGTCGAGGCCGCCGATGCGGAACAGGCAGCTGTCGCCGAGCGATACCGAGAGGACGGGCGCGGCGAACTCCGCCTCGTCGGAATCCTGGTGCAGCCCCATCCGCGCCTCAGCCTCGTAGAAATTGACCAGACAGGCCTCCGGCGGATGCGGATAGTCCGCGAGCTCCTTCCAGAGCGAAAGCAGCACCTCGGGAATGGCGGGCCAGGGCCGGCCGGTCCCCGGATGGGTCGGCTGGTAGCGATAGCCGCTCTGGTCGGAAACCCAGCCGAGGGGCCCGCAATTGGTCATGCGGACCGAGAACGGCTTGCCGGTTCGCGGCATGCTGGGGCGGTAGAGGGGCGCTTCCACTGCCACGGCGCGGATCGCGTCCCGCAGCGCCTCCTGCGCCTCCCGATCGAGCCGCCCGGGTACCAGGCGAAACCCGTCCAGCAGGGTGTTCTCTCCGGTGGAAGATGGCATTTCCGGGCTTGCCTCCCTTGGTTCGTCGCGTCCCGCCGACATCAGGCTGAGAGCCGACTTGCGGCCGTTTAGGCATCTTCTTATATACGCCCAGAACCTGCGCAGGCCGGCCCGTTCGCCGAGACCACGCAAATCGTAGTGTTCATGGGGGCCGTTCGGGCACCTGCCCGGCACGGCGGAAGCCTCCAAGAGGGTCCGCACGGCCAGCCGAAAGGAGAGAGAATATGGCTAAGGTCATCGGTATCGACCTCGGAACGACGAATTCCTGTCTCGCCGTCATGGACGGCAAAACGCCGAAGGTCATCGAGAACGCCGAGGGCGCGCGCACGACGCCGTCCATGGTCGCGTTCACGGACGACGGCGAGAAACTGGTCGGCCAGCCGGCGAAGCGCCAGGCGGTCACCAATCCCGAACACACCTTCTTCGCGGTGAAGCGCCTGATCGGCCGCCGCTATGACGACCCGATGGTCGAGAAGGACAAGCACCTCGTCCCCTACAACATCGTCAAGGGTCCGAATGGCGACGCTTGGGTCGAGGTCGAGGGCGAGAAGTACTCCCCGGCCCAGATTTCGGCCTTCATCCTGCAGAAGATGAAGGAAACGGCCGAATCCTTCCTCGGCACGCCGGTCGAGCAGGCCGTGATCACGGTTCCGGCCTATTTCAACGACGCCCAGCGTCAGGCCACCAAGGATGCCGGCAAGATCGCCGGCCTCGAGGTGCTGCGCATCATCAACGAGCCGACGGCGGCAGCGCTCGCCTACGGCCTCGACAAGAACGACGGCAAGACGATCGCGGTCTATGACCTCGGCGGCGGCACGTTCGACATCTCGATCCTCGAGATCGGCGACGGCGTCTTCGAGGTGAAGTCGACCAATGGCGACACCTTCCTCGGCGGCGAAGACTTCGACATGCGCCTGGTCGGCTACCTCGCCGACGAGTTCAAGCGCGAGCAGGGCATCGACCTGCGCGGCGACAAGCTGGCGCTGCAGCGCCTGAAGGAAGCGGCGGAGAAGGCCAAGATCGAGCTTTCGTCGGCGCAGCAGACCGAAATCAACCTGCCCTTCATCACCGCCGACGCCAAGGGCCCGAAGCACCTTGCGATCAAGCTGACCCGCTCGAAGTTCGAGGCGCTGGTCGACGATCTGGTGCAGCGAACCGTGGCGCCCTGCAAGGCGGCGCTCAAGGATGCGGGCCTCTCGGCCGGCGAGATCGACGAAGTGGTTCTGGTCGGCGGCATGACCCGCATGCCGAAGATCCAGGAGATCGTGAAGCAGTTCTTCGGCAAGGAGCCGCACAAGGGCGTCAACCCGGATGAAGTCGTCGCCATGGGCGCCGCGATCCAGGCCGGCGTTCTGCAGGGCGACGTCAAGGACGTGCTGCTGCTCGACGTGACCCCGCTGTCGCTCGGCATCGAGACGCTCGGCGGCGTGTTCACGCGCCTGATCGAACGCAACACCACGATCCCGACCAAGAAGAGCCAGGTCTTCTCGACGGCCGAGGACAGCCAGTCCGCCGTGACGATCCGCGTCTTCCAGGGCGAGCGCGAGATGGCGGCCGACAATAAGATGCTCGGCCAGTTCGATCTCGTCGGCCTGCCGCCGGCGCCGCGTGGCGTGCCGCAGATCGAGGTCACCTTCGACATTGACGCCAACGGCATCGTCAACGTCTCGGCCAAGGACAAGGGCACCGGCAAGGAGCAGCAGATCCGCATCCAGGCCTCGGGTGGTCTTTCCGACGCCGACATCGAGAAGATGGTCAAGGACGCCGAGAGCCACGCCGCCGAGGACAAGAAGCGTCGCGCGGTCGTCGAGGCGAAGAACCAGGGCGAAGCGCTGGTGCATTCGACCGAGAAGTCGCTCGGCGAGTTCGGCTCGAAGATCTCGGCCGCCGACAAGTCGACGATCGAAACCGCGATCGCCGATCTGAAGACGGCGCTCGAGGGCGACGATCCGGAAGCGATCGAGCAGAAAACCAACACGCTGGCCCAGGCTTCGATGAAGCTCGGCGAGGCGATGTACGCGGCCCAGCAGGCCGACGGCAGCCAGGGCAATCCCGAGGCGGCCGGTTCGGACGATGTGGTCGACGCGGACTTCGAGGAAGTCAACGACGACAAGAAGACCCACTGATCGGTCTTCGCAAGAACAGGGAGGCCCGGCGTACCGCGCCGGGCCTCTATCACGGTATGGCACCGTTTGTGCCACTTCTCTTGAGTTTCGGCTCGCTTTCACCACGGGCGCCGCATGGCAAAAATCGATTACTATGAGCTGCTGGGCGTCGCGCGCGATTGTGACGACAAGGGCCTGAAGGTCGCCTTCCGCAAGCTCGCGATGCAGTACCATCCCGACAAGAACCCGGGTGATCACACTGCCGAGGCGAAGTTCAAGGAAATCAACGAAGCCTACGAGATGCTGAAGGACCCGCAGAAGCGGGCAGCCTATGACCGCTTCGGCCATGCCGCCTTCGAGAATGGCGGCGGCGGACCCGGCTTCTCCGGCGATTTCTCCTCCTCGATGTCGGACATCTTCGACGACATCTTCGGCGAGTTCATGGGTGGCGGGCGCCGCAGCGGCGGCGGTCAGCGCTCGGGCGGCCGCGAGCGCGGCGCCGACCTTCGCTACAACATGGAGATCACCCTCGAGGAAGCCTTCTCCGGCAAGACCGCGGAAGTGCATGTCCCGACCAAGATCGCCTGCGAGGCCTGCTCCGGCACCGGCGCCAAGCCCGGATCGCATCCGAAGGTCTGCACCACCTGCGACGGCCATGGCCGCGTGCGCGCGGCGCAGGGCTTCTTCTCGATCGAGCGCACCTGCCCGACCTGCCAGGGACGGGGCGAGATCATCTCCGACCCCTGCGACAAATGCGCCGGCTCGGGCCGCACGACGCAGGAGCGCACGCTCTCGGTCAACATTCCCGCCGGCATCGAGGACGGCACCCGCATCCGCCTGTCGGGCGAGGGCGAGGCCGGATTGCGCGGCGGCCCGGCCGGCGATCTCTATCTCTTCCTGTCGGTGAAGCCGCACAGCCTGTTCCAGCGCGAGGGCGCCGACATCTTCTGCCGCGTGCCGATTTCGCTGACGACGGCGGCGCTGGGCGGCCAGTTCGACGTGCCGACCGTCGACGGCGGCAAGACCCGCGTCAAGGTTCCGGAAGGCACCCAGACCGGCAAGCAGTTCCGCCTGAAGAGCAAGGGCATGCCCGTCTTGCGTTCGAGCCAGATGGGCGACATGTACATCCAGGTCGTCGTCGAAACCCCGCGCAACCTGTCGCGTCGCCAGCGCGAACTGCTCGAGGAATTCGAGAAGGCCTCGTCCGAAGAGACCAACCCCGAATCGGCCGGCTTCTTCGCCAGGATCCGTGACTTCTTCGGCGGCAGCTGAGAGGCTGGTACGTCACAGGATTGCCGCGATGCGTGGCGCATAGTCCGTAATCTCAACCATTCGGGGCCGTCATGTCCTCTATCCAGATGCGAAAGCTGAAAGCGCTCGTTGCCGATGAGGTCCGCTTTTTTCGAAGCTGGATGGGCAAGCCGCTCTCGATCGGCGCCGTCAGCCCCTCGGGCAAGGCGCTGACCAAGCTGATGGCGAGCTTCGTCGATCCGAACGATACGCTGCCGGTGATCGAGCTCGGACCGGGCACCGGCGTCGTCACCCAGGCGCTGCTCGAGCGCGGCGTGGCGCCGGAGCGGATCATCTCGATCGAATACAGCGCCGAATTCTGCCGGCTGCTCGAAAAGCGCTTCCCGGGCGTGACGATCGTCCAGGGCGACGCCTACGCCATGGACAAGATCCTCAGGGATCGCGGCATCGTCGGGCCGGTCAGCGCCGTCGTCTCCAGCCTGCCGCTGATCACCCAGCCGCCGGCCCGCCGGCACAAGCTGATCGACGACGCCTTCGACCGGCTGACGCCGGACCGGCCCTTTATCCAGTTTTCCTACAGCCTCGCCTCGCCGATCCCGCCCGATCCCGCCCAGTTCTCGACAACCCACACCGGTTGGGTCATGAAGAACGTGCCGCCGGCCCGCGTCTGGGTCTATCGGCGGACTCACTGAGCCGGCTCTCCCCGAGCCGGTCGGCCTCGACCCCATCGAACCGCCATTGCCCTGCGTGCCCCGCCGCGCGAATTGATAGTGTTGCGCCGCCCGCGCGGCCGCTGAACCATGAGGCCCGACCATGCCCCTGCTCGACATCCGTGACCGCCTGATCGTCGGCCTCGACCTGCCCACCGTCGACGCGGCGGAAGAGATGGTGGCGACGCTCGGCGACACCGTCACCTTCTACAAGGTCGGCCTGCAGCTCTGCTTCGCCGGCGGCCTCACCTTCGCCGAGCGCCTGGTTGACCAGGGCAAGAAGGTCTTCCTCGACGTCAAGCTGCTCGACATCGACAACACCGTCGAGCATGCCGTGCAGAACATCGCCAAGCTCGGCATGCATTTCTGCACCATCCACGCCTATCCGAAGGCGATGCGCGCCGCCGTAAAGGGCAAGGGCACCAGCGATCTTCGCCTGCTCGCCGTGACGGTGCTGACCTCGATGGACGAAGCCGATCTGGCCGCCGCCGGCTATGCCACCAACCCGGCCGAACTGGTGGCGCGGCGCGCCGCCGACGCGCGGGCGGCCGGCATGAACGGCATCGTCTGCTCGCCGGAAGAGGCTGGCGCCATGCGCGCCGTCGTCGGCGCCGGCATGGCGATCGTCACCCCCGGCATCCGCCCCGCCGGCTCGATCGTCGGCGACCAGAAGCGGGTCGCGACGCCGGCCGCGGCGATCCGGGCGGGCGCCGACCATCTGGTCGTGGCGCGGCCGATCCTCGAGGCAGCCGATCCGAAGGCCGCCGCCAAGGCCATTCTCTCGGAAATCGAAGTCGCCTCGGCGATCTAGGCCGCCACCCCTTCCCGCGCAGGCGACCAGCCTGCTATATGCGCTTTGAACCGGGGGAAACCGTTATGCCCGATATGGGTCTCGTCATCGTCGGCGCCGCCGGCCGCATGGGCCGGACGCTGATCCGGACCGTCACCGAGACCGAAGGCGTCGCCGTCGTCGGGGCGATCGAGCGCGAGGGTTCGCCCTTCCTCGGCCAGGACGCCGGCGTGGTCGCCGGCCTGCCGCCGCTCGGCGTTGCAATCACCGACGATCCGCTGCCGGTCTTCGCGAGCGCCCAGGGCGTGCTCGATTTCACGGCGCCCGTCGCGACCCTCGGCTTCGCCGAGATCGCCGCCCAGGCCCGCATCGTCCACGTCATCGGCACCACCGGCCTTTCGGTCGACGATCACGCCGCGATCGACGCGGCCGCCCGCCACGCCGTGATCGTCCAGGCCGGCAATATGAGCCTCGGCGTCAACCTGCTGGCGCAGCTGGTGCGCCAGGCGGCGAAGGCGCTCGACGAGGATTTCGACATCGAGGTGCTGGAAATGCACCATCGCCACAAGGTCGACGCGCCGTCCGGCACCGCGCTGATGCTCGGCCAGGCTGCCGCCGAGGGCCGCGACATCGACTTGGCCTCGCATTCCGTCCGCGTCCGCGACGGCATCACCGGCCCGCGCGAGCGCGGCACGATCGGCTTCGCGACCTTGCGCGGCGGCAGCGTCATCGGCGACCATTCCGTGATGCTTTCCGGCGAGGGCGAGATGATCACGCTGTCGCATCACGCCTCCGACCGCGCCCTCTTCGCCCGCGGCGCCATCAAGGCGGCGCTCTGGGCCCACGGCCGCAAGCCCGGCCGCTATTCCATGGCCGACGTGCTCGGCTTCACCGACTGACCCCTAAAGGAGCCTTCCGTATGGATCGCCTTCTCGTGCTCGTTCGCCATGGCCAGAGTGAATGGAACTTGCAGAACCTGTTCACCGGATGGCGCGACCCGGCGCTGACGGAACAGGGCGTCGCCGAGGCGACGGCCGCCGGCAAGCGCCTCAAGGGCCTCGACCTCTCGTTCGACGTCGCCTTCACCTCGGAACTCTCCCGCGCCCAGCACACGCTCAAGCTGATCCTCGGCGAGCTCGGCCAGCCGGACCTCCAGACCATCCGCGACCAGGCGCTGAACGAGCGCGACTATGGCGATCTCTCCGGCCTCAACAAGGACGATGCGCGCGCCAAGTGGGGCGAGGAGCAGGTCAAGATCTGGCGCCGTTCCTATGACGTGCCGCCGCCGGGCGGCGAGTCGCTGAAGGACACCGGCGCCCGCGTCTGGCCCTACTACATCTTCAACATCCTGCCGCCGGTCATGCGCGGCGAGAAGGTCATCGTCGCGGCGCACGGCAATTCGCTGCGCGCGCTGATCATGGCGCTGGAAGGCCTGACGCCGGCCGAGATCCTGGAGCGCGAGCTCGAGACCGGCGTGCCGATCGTCTACCGCCTCAACGCCGACACGACGGTCGCCGAGAAGAAAGTCCTGAAGGGCTGAGCGGCGTAGCCGCCGGTTCCACACACGACTATCCGATGGCGGGTCCCAGGGCCCGCCATTCGTCCTTCACGGCCTCGTCATCCTCGCGTGCGATCGCCTCGATCCGCGCGGAGGAAAACGCGTCCGGCGCCAGCCTGGACAGCGCCCAGACCGCCGCGCCCCTGACGATCGCGGCGGGATCGCCGAGCAGGGTCCGCACCGCCGGCAACAGCGACGCGTCGCCCGAATTGCCGATCGCCACCAGCACGTTGCGGACGAAGCGGTCGCGGCCGATGCGCTTCACCGGCGAGCCGGAGAACAGCGCCCGGAACGCCGGATCGTCGAGCGCGGCGAGATCGCCCAAGCGTGGCGCCTCGAATTCCGGCCGCGCCTTCAGCTTCATCTCCGACGATGCCTTGGCGAACTTGTTCCAGGGGCAGGCGGCGAGGCAGTCGTCGCAGCCATAGATGCGGTTGCCCATGGCGGCGCGGAACTCGCGCGGGATCGGCCCAGCATTCTCGATCGTCAGATAGGAGATGCAGCGCCGCGCATCGATGCGATAGGGCGTCGGGAAGGCATTGGTCGGGCAGGCGTCCAGGCAGGCCCGGCACTTGCCGCAATGATCGCGCTCCGGCGCGTCGACCGGCAGTTCCAGCGCGGTGAAGATCGAGCCGAGGAACAGCCAGGAGCCGAACTCGCGCGAGACGAGATTGGTGTGCTTGCCCTGCCAGCCGAGCCCGGACGCCTCGCCGAGCGGCTTTTCCATCACCGGCGCCGTATCGACGAAGACCTTGACCTCATGACCGGTGCGCGAGGCCAGCCGGCCGGCGAGCAGCTTCAGCTTGCCCTTGATGATGTCGTGGTAGTCGCGATTGCGGGCGTAGACGGAGATGTTGCCGCGATCCGGCTCGCCGAGCAGCGCGCGGGGATCTTCCTCGGGGCCGTAGTTCAGGCCCAGCATGACGACCGAGCGGACATCCGGCCAGAGCACGCGCGGATCGGCGCGGCGCTCGGCCGTCTCCGCCATCCAGGCCATGCTGCCGTGATGGCCGTCCTCGAGGAAGCTTTGCAGCCGCTCCGGCGCCAGCGGGATGGAGTCCGGCCCTGTGATGCGCACGACGCTGAAGCCCTCGGCCAGCGCATCGGCGATCAGCCGCGCCTTTTCCGCCGCGAGCTGCTTGGCGGTGAGCGCGCCGGGGGCGGAGGGATCGGGGCTCAGAAGTCCAGGTCGGCGTAGTGGACCGCCGGCGGCACGCCCCGCACCACGTCGCTCAGCAGCGGCCGGAAGGACGGCCGCGACTTCACCCGAGCGTACCACGCCTTCGCCGCCTCGTCCGCCTCCCATGGCACCTCGCCAAGATAGTCGATGCAGGAGATCTCGGCGGCGGCGGCGAAATCGGCGAGCGTCAGCTCGCGCCCGGCCAGCCAGTTCCGCCGTGCCGCCAGATAGCCGATATACTGCACATGATAGCGGATATTGGCGCGGGCGGCGCGGATTGCCGCCGGATCGGGCGACGTATTGCCCTCGCCCGTCTTCATCTGCCGCTTGTAGATCTTCTCGTTGATGAGATAGCCGGTCACCTCGCCATGGAGCTTGCCGGCGAACCACTCGACCAGGCGGCGGACCTCGGCGCGATCGGCGGCGTGCTCCGGCATCAGCCGGACTTCGCCCATGCGCGCGCCCTTGGTCTCGACCAGATATTCGGTGATCACCGATCCGCCGGCCACCACAGACTCATTGTCATCGATGAACACCGGCAGCGTGCCGGCCGGATTGAGGGCCAGGAGCGACGCGTTGCGCACCCAGGGCTTCTCTTCGACGAATTCGACGGTCTCGTCATACTCCGCCAGCACGAGGCGGGCGTAGCGTGAGGCTGGGGAAAACGGGTGATGGTGAAGAAATGGCATCGGCTACGCAGGTCGAGACTGGGGGATGCGGGGCGATTCTGCCGCGACAAAAGAAATTGCGAGAACGGCTTGAGCGCCCGCATATAGGCCTCGATTGTGGCGAGTATCAAGCCGAATCGCCGTTTAAACCTCAACAGCAATCGCAGGAGCGATGATGGATATCCCAGGTTTGCTGGACGCGCTTGTGCTCGGCCTGATCGAGGGCCTCACGGAATTCATTCCCGTCTCCTCGACCGCCCATCTGCTGCTGGCCGGGCACTTCCTCGGCTTCGACAGCCCGGGCCGCGCCTTCGAAGTGCTGATCCAGCTCGGCGCCATCCTGGCCATCCTGACCGTCTATTTCGGGCGGCTGCTGAAGATCGTGCATGATCTCCCCTCCGACCCGCGCACCCGCCGCTTCGTGTTCGGCATCCTGCTCGCCTTCCTGCCGGCGGCCGTCATCGGCGCCGCGGCGCATAGCTTCATCAAGCAGGTCCTGTTCGAAAGCCCGATCCTGATCTGCACCATGCTGATCCTCGGCGGCTTCGTGCTCCTCATCGTCGACCGGCTCGACCTCAAGCCGCGCTATCACAACGCCATGGACTTCTCGCTCGGCATGTATCTCGGCATCGGCTTCGCCCAGTGCCTGGCCATGGTGCCCGGCGTGTCACGCTCCGGCGCCTCGGTCGTCGCGGCGATGCTGTTCGGCAGCGACAAGCGCGCTGCGGCGGAATTCTCGTTCTTCCTGGCGATGCCGACCATGACCGGAGCGTTCGCCTACGACCTCTACAAGACGCACGACCAGATCACGACCGCCGGCGCCTGGAACATCGTCGTCGGCTTCATCGCCGCCTTCATCGCCGGCGTCTTCGTCGTCCGCCGGCTGCTCGATTTCGTCAGCCAGCGCGGCTTCGCGCCGTTCGCCTACTGGCGCATCGTCATCGGCGCCATCGGCCTCGCCGCCGTGCTCACCTTCGGCTGAGCCACCCTCGCTCCGACCCAACGAAAAAGCCCTCGCCAGTCACCTGGCGAGGGCTTTTTTATACCGATCGAAGAAACGCCGGTCAGGCCGTGCGCTTGTGGTCGAACTGGCCGTGCGGCTTGAAGCGCTGCAGGTAGGCCGGCAGGACGGCGAGCAGGTTGCTCGGATTGATGCCGATGCCGGTCAGCGTGCGGCCCTCCGCCTCGGCGGCGACCGAGACGATGTTGTCCTGCTTCAGGAGCCGGACCTGGTCGACCGTCAGCAGCGGCTTCGGCAGCCACTGCGCGATCGAGGCGCCGTAATGCGCCACCGACCACGGCACGGAGACCAGGAGCGGCTTGCGCTCAATCTCGGCGAGAAGCAGCTCCATGCAGCCGCGGAAGGTCTTCACCTCGGGTCCGCCGAGCTCGTAGATGGTGCCGCCCGCGAGCTCACCGTCCACGGCGCGCGCGATCGCCTCGGCGACATCGCCGACGAAGACCGGCTGCAGCTTGGTCGTGCCGCCACCGATCAGCGGCAGGAAGGGAGAGATGCGGGCAAGATCGCCGAAGCGGTTGAAGAAATTGTCCTCCGGCCCGAACACGATCGACGGGCGGAAGATGACGGCTCCCGGCAGGGTCTCGAGCACGGCCGCCTCGCCCAGCGCCTTGGTGCGGGCATAGGCCGACGGGGACTTCGGATCGGCGCCGAGCGCCGACTGGTGCACCAGCGTCTTGATGCCGGCGGCGCGGGTCGCCTCGGCGACGGCGCGGGCGCCGAAATTGTGCAGCACCGAGAAATTCTGGCGTCCGCTCTCGGCCAGGATGCCGACCAGGTTGACGACCGCGTCGGCGCCTTCAACCGCGCGATCGACCGACCAGCGATAGCGCAGATTGGCCTGCACCGGCATGATCTGGCCAACGGCGCCGAGCGGCTGCAGGTGGCCGGCGAGATCGGGCCTGCGCACGGCGACCCGCACGCGCCAGCCGCGCTTGGCGAGCGCGCGCACGACATGACGGCCGATAAAGCCTGAGCCTCCGAAAACCGTGACCAGTTTGTCGGTACCCGTCGCCATGTTTCGTCTCCATAATCTTTGAACCGTTCTCATATCGGCTCGTCGCGGCGCTGTACAGACGGCAGAGGGTCGCGTCTACGGGCCGATCAGGCGGCCGACCAGCTTGGCGGTGTAATCGACCATCGGCACGATGCGGGCGTAGTTCAGCCGCGTCGGCCCGATCACCCCGAGCACGCCGACGACCCGGCTCTCGCTGTCGCGATAGGGCGACACCACCAGCGACGAGCCGGAGAGCGAGAACAGCTTGTTCTCCGAGCCGATGAAGATGCGCACGCCCTCGCCCGCCTCGGCGCTGCCGAGCAGATGCACGAGTTCGCGCTGCGTCTCGATATCGTCGAACAGCAGGCGGATGCGCTCCAGATCCTCCGCCGCCTTGACGTCGTCGAGCAGGTTGGCCTGGCCGCGCACGATCAGCGTGTCCGGCCGGCCGCCGCTTGCCTCGACCCAGCTGGCGAGGCCGGTGTCGACGAGCCGCGCGGTCAGCTGGTCGAGCTCGGCCCGCGCCTGCTGCTGCCGGCGGCTCAGTTCGGCGCGCGCTTCCGCCAGGCTGCGGCCGCGCAGATGCGTGTTCAGATAGTTGGTCGCCTCGACCAGGCTCGACGGCGTCGTACCGGGATCGAGATCGATCAGCCGGTTCTCGACCGAGCCATCCTCGCCGACCAGCACCACCAGCGCCCGCGCCGGCTCGAGACGGACGAATTCGATATGCTTCAGCCGTTGGTCGGACTTCGACGCCAGCACGACGCCGGCGCCGCGCGACAGGCCGGAGAGCATCCGCCCCGCTTCCGACAGCACGTCGTCGACCGAGCGCCCGGCGCCGCCGCCGGCGACCCGACTCTCGATGTCGCGCCGCTCGTCCGAGGTGAGGTCGCCGACTTCCAGCATCGCATCGACGAAGAGGCGTAGCCCGCTCTCCGTCGGCAACCGGCCGGCGGAGGTGTGCGGCGAATAGATCAGCCCGAGCCCCTCGAGGTCGGCCATGACATTGCGCACCGAGGCCGGCGACAGCGCCATCGGCAGGATGCGGGCAAGATTGCGCGATCCAAGCGGATCCCCCGTCTCCAGATAGCTGTCGACGATCCGCTTGAAGACCTCGCGCGAACGCTGGTCGAGCGATGAAAGCATCGACGCCCGCGTATCCGGAATCCTGTGATCGGCGGTCACGACGCCTGTTCCTCTCCTGAGATGAAGCGCGGAATTCCGCGATCTCCTTGATTAAGTGTCGATTTTGCCACCGGGTTCAAGCAGGGCTTTACGTTTCGAGCCGCCGGCCTGTACAAGCGGACCAACGAAACAGCCAGGATACCCCAATGCGACCTTCGAAACGCGCCGCGGACGCCCTGCGTGCGGTAACGCTTGAACGCGGCGTTGCCAAGCATGCGGAAGGCTCCTGCCTGGTCAAATTCGGCGATACGCATGTGCTCTGCACCGCCAGCCTCGAGGATAAGCCGCCATCCTGGCTGCGCGGTTCCGGCAAGGGCTGGGTGACGGCCGAATACGGCATGCTGCCGCGCTCGACCGGCGACCGCATGCGCCGCGAGGCGGCGACCGGCAAGCAGTCCGGCCGGACGCAGGAAATCCAGCGCCTGATCGGCCGCTCGCTGCGCGCCGTCGTCGATCTCGTCCATCTCGGCGAGAAGCAGATCACGATCGACTGCGACGTGCTGCAGGCGGATGGCGGTACCCGCACCGCTTCGGTCACCGGCGCCTGGATCGCGCTTTATGACTGCGTGCAGTGGATGAAGTCGCGCGACATGGTCGGCCCGAAGGTGATCCGCGATCACGTCGCCGCCGTCTCCGTCGGCATGTATCGCGGCACGCCGGTGCTCGATCTCGACTATGCGGAGGATTCCGAGGCCGAGACCGACGCCAATTTCGTCATGACCGGCTCGGGCGGCATCGTCGAGATCCAGGGCACCGCCGAGGGCAAGCCGTTCAACGAGGAAGAGCTGACCGCGATGTTGCAGCTCGCCAAGGCTGGCATCATCGATCTGGTCGAACTGCAGAAGCTGGCGATCCTCTGATGAACGCACCGAACCATCGACTGTCGTCCGGCGACACGCTCGTGCTCGCTTCCCACAATGGCGGCAAGCTGCGCGAATTCGCCGGGCTGATGGCGCCGTTCGGGCTCAAGGTCATCTCGGCCGGCGAACTCGGCCTGCCGGTTCCCGACGAGACCGGCACGACGTTCGAGGAAAACGCCGCGATCAAGGCGCATGCCGCCGCCAAGGCCTCGGGCTTCCCGGCGCTTTCCGACGATTCGGGCCTCTGCGTCGACGCGATCGGCGGCGATCCCGGCGTCTATTCGGCCGACTGGGCGGCGCCCGACGGCGATTTCGCCCGCGCCATGCGCAATGTCGAGGAGAAGCTGCAGCAGGCCGGCGCCGTGACGCCAGACAAGCGCACCGCGCATTTCGTCGCCGTGCTCTGCCTCGCCTTCCCGGACGGCACGACGCGCTACTATCGCGGCGAGATCGAGGGCCAGATGGTCTGGCCGCCGCGCGGCGACATCGGCTTCGGCTACGATCCGGCCTTCCTGCCGGATGGTCATGAGCGTACCTTCGGCGAGATGGTCGCTGAAGAAAAGCACGGCTGGTCGGCCGGCCGCACCGATGCGCTCTCGCACCGGGCGCGCGCCTTCGCGCTGTTCGCCAACGCCGAGCTCGGGGCCTGATCCCGATGTCCGCCCCGATCGAACCCGGATTTGGCGTCTATGTGCACTGGCCGTTCTGCGCGGCGAAGTGCCCCTATTGCGACTTCAATTCGCATGTCCGCCACCAGGGGGTCGATCAGGAGCGCTTTGCACGCGCTTTCGTCACCGAGATCCAGACGATGGCGGCGAAGTCGCCCGGCAAGACCGTCAACTCGATCTTCCTCGGCGGCGGCACGCCGTCGCTGATGGACCCGAAGACGGTCGGCACCATCCTGGACGCGATCGGCGCGGCCTGGAACGTCGCGGATGACGTCGAGGTTTCGATGGAGGCCAATCCCTCCAGCGTCGAGGCGGAACGCTTCCGCGGCTATCGCGCCGCCGGCGTCAACCGCGTCTCGCTCGGCGTGCAGGCGCTGAACGACGCCGATCTGAAGGCGCTCGGCCGCATCCACAATGTCGAGGAGGCGATGCGCGCCATCGACATCGCCCGCGCCACCTTCCCGCGCCTCTCCTTCGACCTGATCTATGCCCGCCCCGGCCAGACGCCGGACATGTGGCGGGCCGAGCTGCTGCAGGCGCTGGAGCGCGCCTCCGACCACATGTCGCTCTACCAGCTCACCATCGAGCCGGGCACGATGTTCGAGAAGCTCTACAAGGCCGGCAAGCTGGCGATCCCGGACGAGGACACGGCGGCGACTTTGTTCGAGATCACGCAGGAGATCTGCGAGCAGCACGGCCGCCCGTCCTACGAGATCTCCAACCACGCCGTGCCGGGTGGTGAGTGCCGGCACAATCTCGTCTACTGGCGCTATGGCGAATATGCCGGCATCGGCCCCGGTGCGCATGGCCGCCTCGTCATCGACGGCCGCCGCCACGCCACCGCGATCGTGCGCGAGCCCGAGCAATGGCTGGGACGCGTCGAATCCTGGGGCGACGGCATCGAGACCGACGACATCCTCAATCCGGAAGAAGCCGGCGACGAGATGCTCTTGATGGGCCTCCGCCTGATCGAGGGCATCGATCTCCGCCGCTACCGGGCGATCTCCGGCCGCGACCTCGATCCGAAGCGGCTCGCCGACCTGATCGAGCACGGCATGGTCGAGCAAATCGACGAGAACCGCATCCGCTGCACCCGCTCCGGCTCCTTCGTGCTCGACGCGGTGGTCGCCGACCTCGCGGCGTAGGCTTTATCCTAACAAGACCCCTCACCCTGCCCTCTCCCGCAAGCGGGCGAGGGTTTTGGCCTGGGCACTTCATCGATTTGAAGCCGAGCTGACCATCGCAGCCGCGCCCCCTCTCCCCCTGGCGGGAGAGGGTTGGGGTGAGCGTGTTACGAACTTCCCGTCCGCGAAAAAGTCTGCGGCGCGGGATCGATCTGCACCGGCGCGCCGCCGCCGAGTTCGTAGACGGCGAGGCCGCGCTGGTTGGTGCCGTCCGGCAGGAAGCGGAACGCACCGTCGACGCCGATGAAGCCGTTCGGGTTCGCCAGCGTCTCGGTCGCGAAGCGCTTGTCGCCATAGCGGGCGGCGAGACCGGCGGCGAGGCTGGTCGCGTCATAGCCGAGCGAGGCGGTGCGCACCGGCGTCGCGCCAAATGTGCCCTGATAGCGGTTGGCGAAGGCGGCGAAGCCGGCCCGGTCGGGCGCCGGATACCAGCCGCCCTTCAGGGTCGGCTCGCGCGCGATGCGCGGATCATCCCATTGGCCGGAGCCGAGGAACTGCACCTGCCCGGGACGGACGCCCTTCGCGCTCAGGATCTGGGCGAGGAAGGGCGCGGCGTCGCCGGCATCCGGCATGAACACGGCGTCGACCTGACCGCTCTGCACGACCTTCGCGATCGCCTCGGCTTTCTGCTGCATGGCGACGCGGTCGAGACCGTAGCGCTCGATCGTCACGATCCGCGCGCCGTTGACCGTCGCCGCCTTCTGCAGCGCCGCCTGCATCACCGTGCCGTAGCCATTGTCCGGCAGCAGCGCGGCGATCGAGTGTTTCCCGCGTCCCGCGGCGTAGCCGATGATGCGGTCGACGTCGGACTGCGGCAGGAAGCTCAGGAGATAGACATTGCGGGCGGCGACGCTGGTATCGGTCGAGAACGCCACGACCGGCACGCCGGCCGGCCGCGCGACGGAGGCTGCCGCCGCCACCGACGGGGCGAAAAGCGGGCCGATGATCAGCTCGGCCCCCTCGGCAATCGCCTCGGTCGCGGCCGCGCGCGCGCCTTCCGGCGTGCCGCGATCATCCTTAACGAGGATCTGCAGATTGGCGCCGCCATGGAATTCGCGCAGCGCCAGATCGGCGGCGTTCTTCAGATTGGCGGCGGTGACGCCGGCATTGCCCGTCGCCGAGGACGGCACCAGGAGGGCGACGCGGGTCGTACCGTTGCCGAGCGTCTCGCCGCTGGCCGGCCGCGCGCTGCCCCCCGGGGCCGGCGCCACGCCCGCGCCGACGCGCGGCGCATCGAGCGTCGACGAACAGGCCGCGAGCAGGCCGAGCGCTGCGAGCATCGGGCCCATCGCCCAAACCCTGTCGCCCTGCCGTTCGAAACGGAACCAACCCACAGCCTTCTCCTGTTCAATCGCAAGATGTAACTGTACTGGAAAGGCTGGGTCAGTTCAGCGGCAAAGGCGGCGCGTTCCGTGAATTCAAGTCGGGTGTCACATCTCCACAACGTCGAAGCGGACACGCGATGAGCGCGTCCGAACGCGCGGCAGCGCTCGAAGGCGGCGCCAGCTACATGATCGACGGCCAGCGCCTGCGCGCGCCGACGCTGGAAGCCGGCCTCTATGTCGTGGCGACGCCGATCGGCAATCTGCGCGACATCACGCTGCGCGCGCTGGCGACGCTCGCCGCCGCCGATATCGTCGCCTGCGAGGATACCCGCGTCACCCGCGTGCTCACCCGCCATTACGGCATCGATACCGAGCTCCTCGCCTATCACGAGCACAATGCCGACCGGCAGCGGCCGAAGCTGCTGGCAGCGCTCGCCGAGGGCAAGGTGGTGGCGCTGGTCAGCGACGCCGGCACGCCGCTCGTCTCCGACCCCGGCTTCCGCCTCGTCGGCGACATGGTGGCGGCGGGGCATCGCGTCGTGCCGATCCCCGGCGCCTCGGCGCTGCTCACGGCGCTGGTCGCGGCGGCGCTGCCGACCGACACCTTCCTGTTCGCCGGCTTCCTGCCCAACCGCACGGTTGGCCGCAAGAAGCGGCTCTCAGCACTCGGCGACATCCCGGCGACGCTGATCTTCTACGAATCCCCGCACCGAACGCTCGATTCCCTGATCGACATGGCGGAGACGCTGGGCGCGGATCGCCCCGCCGTGGTGGCGCGCGAACTGACCAAGACCTTCGAGACGGTGCGGCGCGGCACGCTCGGCTCGCTCGCCGAGGCCTATGGCGGCGAAGCGCCGCCGAAGGGCGAGATCGTCATCCTGATCGGCCCGCCGACGGTCACGGAGCCGAGGGCCGACGAAGTCGACACGCTGCTGGCGCGGCTCCTGGAGAACCATCCGCTGAAGGAGGCGGCGGCGCTTGCCGCGACGGCCACCGGCATGCCGAAGCGCGACCTCTACCAGCGCGCGCTGGAGCTGAAGGCGGAAGCCGCCGGCGACGCGGATGACGACGACGATCCCGATGCGGATCGCGACGAAGATGGCGCGGCCTGACCGCCGTGTTTCCGAACGACGCGGCCGTTTCGCCGAAACGGTCGCCGCCCTCTATCTCAACCTGAAGGGCTATCGCACCGTCGCCCGACGCTTCCGCAGCCCGCTCGGCGAGATCGACCTCGTCATGCGGCGCGGCGGCATGCTGGTCTTCGTCGAGGTGAAGGCGCGGCGCACCCTCGACGCCGCCATCCTGGCGATCACCCCGGCGGCGCGAAACCGCCTTCTCCGCGCGGCGGAGAGCTTCCTCGCCCGCCACCCGCAGGCGGCCCGGCTGACGCTGCGCTTCGACATCGTCGCGGTTCTGCCACGGCGGCTGCCGCACCACATCGTCGACGCTTTCGCTTCCGATTCCTGACGGCGGCATTGCCATCCGGCCCCGCCACACGACATAAGAGGCCTATTCCGCATTGGGGGCCTTCATGTCGCTTTCCGTCGCCGTCCAGATGGACCACATCGCCAACATCAACATCCGGGGCGATTCCACCTTCGCCATCATGCTGGAAGGCCAGCGGCGCGGCCACAAGCTCTACCACTACACGCCGGACCGGCTGTCGCTGAACGACGGCCGCGTCGAGGCGGCGATCGAGACCGTGACGGTCCGCGACGTGCCGGGCGACCATTTTTCGCTCGGCGACAAGGAGCGCACCGACCTCTCGACGCTCGACGCCGTGTTCCTGCGCCAGGATCCGCCCTTCGACATGGGCTACATCACGACGACGCATCTGCTCGAGCGCATCCATCCGAAGACGCTGGTGGTCAACGACCCCGCCGAGGTGCGCAACGCGCCGGAAAAGATCTTCGTCACCGAATATCCGAAGCTGATGCCGCCGACGCTGATCTCGCGCGACGCCGACGAGATCCGCCGCTTCCGCCAGGAGCATGGCGACATCATCATCAAGCCGCTGTTCGGCAATGGCGGCGCCGGCGTGTTCCGTCTTTCGGAAGGCGACCAGAACCTCGCCTCGCTGCTCGAGATCTTCTCCGCCGCCTATCGCGGCGAACCCTATGTCGTGCAGCGCTATCTGCCGGCGGTGCGGGCCGGCGACAAGCGCATCATCCTGGTCGACGGCGTCGCGGTCGGCGCGATCAACCGCGTGCCGGCGGACGGCGAATCCCGCTCCAACATGCATGTCGGCGGCCGCCCCGAGCCGATCGAGCTGACCCGCCGCGACCGCGAGATCTGCGAGGCGATCGGGCCGGAGCTGAAGCAGCGCGGCTTCCTCTTCGTCGGCATCGACGTCATCGGCGACTATCTGACCGAGATCAACGTCACCTCGCCGACCGGCATCCGCGAAGTGAAGCGTTTTGGTGGCGCCGACATCGCCTCGCTGATCTGGGACGCCGTCGAAGCGAAGCGCTGAGGTTTACAGAACGCTAACAGGATCCGCGCCGACGGCCGGCGCGGAATGTTCACGACCTGTTCTTGTATTACCCCGCAAGTTGACGTAGCGTCACTCTATAACGGGGGTGGCGAGCATGGTCGCGCATGTCACGACGGTGGCGTTCCACGGCATCGAGGCGGTGCCGGTCGACGTTCAGGTGCAGATCGGGCCGGGATTTCCCGGCATCGTCATCGTCGGCCTGCCCGACAAGGCGGTCGCCGAGAGTCGCGAGCGGGTGCGCGCCGCGCTGCATGCCTCCGGCCTCGCCTTGCCGCCGAAGCGGATCATCGTCAACCTCGCCCCGGCAGACCTTCCCAAGGAAGGCAGCCATTACGACCTGCCGATCGCGCTCGGCCTGATGGCCGGCCTCGGCGTCCTTCCGGGCGAGCAGCTGGCAGACTTCGTCGTGCTCGGCGAACTGGCGTTGGACGGCACCATCGCCACGGTTGCCGGTGTCCTGCCGGCGGCGATCGGCGCCAATGCCATCGGGCGCGGCCTGATCTGCCCTTCCGCCTGCGGCCCGGAGGCCGCCTGGGCCGGCGGCGACATGGAAATCCTCGCGCCGCGCAGCCTGATCGCCATCGCCAACCACTTCAAGGGCACGCAGGTGCTGACCCGGCCCGAGCCGGCGCTGCATCGCGACGGCGGCGCCCTGCCCGACCTGGCCGACATCCGCGGCCAGGAGAGCGCGCGGCGGGCGCTGGAGATCGCCGCCGCCGGCGGCCACAATCTCCTAGTAGTGTAGCCTATTAATTCAAGCCTGACCGAGTTCGATGAGGTCTTGCATTGAGTCCCATCGGATATGACATCCGAGGCGGGACGTTTGCGCCAGTTGCGAACATCGGCCCGCGCACCAGCCAGTGGGCTTCGCTCCCTATTCCGGCCATTCGGGCTTCGTTGACGACTTCCTGAAAGCCGCCTTTGCTGATCAGGACCGAATATGGCTCCAGTTTCTCGCAAATGACAGTTTTGTTCGGCGAAGAATCGAAGCAAACTGTTTCAAGTTCGGAATAAGTCGGAGCCCATGGCAGGGATAGATGGCGGAACCACTGCGGAAGGAGACGGGAGGTGTCGGTTATGCGCGCCCCCCGGAAGTCGAAAGGCAAATTGACGAGTTGTCGGCAATCACCGGAGAAGAGCGCATCCGTCGTTTTTCGATTCTAGACAACAAAGATCCGGACTTTGTTCGTTCGGAGTGCCTGCTGTATTTTCTTCGCAGATTCAGGGGAAGCTCGCCTCTTATCTACGAGAAAATCTGGAAGATTCTGGTTCTGCGCCTCAAGCAGGTGCTGCCCGGAGGTTGGCGCCGCGAGAATGGGCCTCTCGTGGCGGCGGAAGAGCGGGCAGCTTCCACAACGCTTGGCAAGTTCATGGAAATGTTGGCACAAGACTACAACGGCTACGATGAACGCCTCGACTTTTTTGAGGTTAGGTTCGCGGCTGCGGTGGCTGCTCTCCGACGAACGGCGTTGTCGAAAGAATACAAAGAAGGCGGGAGGGAAATAGCCCTCCCCGACGATACCGACGCAATCGACAAAATCCAGACCTCGGAGCCCGGCTTCAACCCGTTCAACTCGGGAAAATATTCAGACCCAATCTACCGAATTCGCTTGCGGACCGCGATTGATGCTCTGCCGGACGACCAACGCCAGGTGCTGATCCTTGATTGGGTGGGCATGCCTTTCACGACTAACGCCCCCACCGTCGCAACGATAGGCAGCATTGTCGGCTGCGGAGAACAGGCCGCCCGGCAGAAGCGCGACCGAGCCTACAAGGCTGTGAGGATCGCGCTGGAAGGGGATGATGAATGAACAATTCCAATGGAACACCGAATGACGAAGAGGTCATGTTGGCCTTTTCGGTCGAACCCGACCACGGCTCGGTGACGCTTCAGCGCTACATCGAGAACTATCCGCATCTGGCAAACGGATTGCTCGATCTGGCCTTGGACTTGCGGCTGTCTTTGGAAGAGAGGTCCGTAACGTCGCAAGACCTCGAAGCGCCGGAAATCCAGTCGGCTTGGGAACAATTCAACAGGATCGTTTTTGCCGAACGACCGAAGCTCACCGCCGAGCAGATAAAGCAAGTAGAGGCTTCGCTCGTCTCGATGCCGATGCGAGAGATCGGGCTACCTGTATCGGTGCTAAGCGCCATCAGGTCAGGGCTAGTGGAACTCGAAGGCTTCCCCGGGCGGTGGATAGCCAAGATCGCGTCTACCGGTGGATACGCCACGGAAATGCTGCGCTTCTACCTGACTCGGCCTCCAACCCTGCCATCGGTGAGGAGCTTTAAGAGCGAGGTCAAACCGCAGGTAGGCGGGAAAGTGACTTTTCGGTCGCTGATAGAGAGTTCGACGCTGACCGAGGCCGAGAAGACCGAGATCTTGCGGGAGGACTGACTGATGGATGGCGTCGAGATCGGACGGCGCCGGTCGGCGGCGCTATTCCAGAAAGCGCAGAGCGCTGGTGTCGACCCGTGGCAGCCTTATCTGGTGGCCGCCTTCGCCGCGAAGGTCATGGGGGTCACGGTCGAGAAGGTGGCGAAGGGGCACCCATCGTTGGCCGGCGCTAGAGCGAGCTATGATCCGGAATTCCGAGTCATTCTGCACGAAGAAACCGGTTCGCCATTTTCCGACGCATTCCTGATCGGGCACGAGCTGGGCCACGTGCTCCTCGGCGACGACAAGGTCGCAGATAGCGTGCTTACCGTCGACGAGGAGCGATGCGTCGACGCGGCTCCGGTGGGCGTGGACCGCGTTCAGGATTACGGTCGCAACCAGCGCCGCGAAATCCAAATGGATCTGTTTGCCCGCGAGCTGCTGCTGCCCCGCTCTCGCGCGCGATCCCTCCATATCGACGGAGGCCTGACAGCGACACAGATCGCCGACAAGTTAGGGGCCGCGTTCGGCGTTGTCGCCCAGCAGATGCTCGATGCCCTGCTGTTACCCGAAGTCGAAGAGCGTCCGGCAGCGGAGGTTGCCATCCGCGGCCTCAACGAAGAACAGCGCGACGCGGCCCACCACTCCGGGAGTCCGTATCTTCTCGAAGCGGGCCCGGGGACCGGCAAGACGCAGACCCTGGTCGGTCGGATTAACTGGTTGCTGGAGCAGGGAGCAGATCCGCGCGAAATATTGGTCCTCACCTTCTCCAACAAGGCTGCCGGAGAATTGGTGGAGCGCATCAGCGCGACAAATCCGAATGCAGCCGCCGCGATGTGGTGCGGTACCTTCCATGCCTTTGGGCTCGACATCATCAAGCGCTTCGCCGACGCGATAGGCATGCCGCCAATGCCCACAATGATAGACCGGGCAGACGGCATCGCTATGATCGAAAAAGAGTTGCCCGCCCTCAGGCTGGTTCACTATCGCAACTTGTGGGATCCGACTCGGGACATCAACGACATCCTCCAAGCGATTTCGCGCGCAAAGGACGAGGTTGCCTCGCCGGACGATTACCGCCGGCTGGGTGAGGCCATGATGGTGGCGGCCGAGGCAGCCGGCTCCCGTGATCCTAAGGCGATTGAGACCGCCGAGAAGGTACTCGAGGTCGCCAAGGTCTATCAGCGCTACGAAGAGCTGAAGGCGCCGAGGAAACTGCTCGACTTCGGCGACCTGGTATCACTTCCAGTCACCGTGCTCGAGCGCGATCCCGCGATCCGGAACGCTCTTGCGTCCAAGTACAAGCATGTGCTCGTCGACGAATATCAGGACGTCAACCGCAGCAGCGTGCGCCTGCTAAAGGCCATCGTCGGAACCGGGCAGAATCTCTGGGTCGTCGGTGACATCAAACAGTCGATCTACCGTTTCCGTGGGGCCTCGTCGGTCAACGTGGATTTGTTCGACAAGGAGGACTTCCCTACCGCAGAAGTTGGGCGCCTATCTGTGAACTACCGGTCCCGGGAGGAGATTGTCGACGCCTTCTCCAATTTCGCCGCTGGAATGAAGACAGCCGCCGGCCGACCGTCCAGGCTTGCCGCGGACCGGGGGGCATGCGGCCACCATCCCGAATTCCGGAAGACCGGTACAGATAAGGACGAGGTCGCGGTATTGGTGGAAGCGATCCACGAGATGAAAGCCCTCGGCCACGATTTTCGTGACCAGGCGGTCCTCTGCACGGGCAATGACAAACTGGCGCGATTCGGCGCCCGACTCGAAAGCCTGGGAATACCGGTGCTGTATCTCGGCAGCGTGTTCGAACGACCAGAGATCAAGGACCTGCTATCCATTCTAGCCGTGGTTGCCGACAGCAAGGCGCTCGGGCTGGCACGGGTCGCGACCATGAAACCATTCGCCATGTCGATGGCCGACCTCGCTTCTATCGTGGCGGAGTTGCATAGTGACAAGGCAAAGGACTGGAAGACGGCGGATCTTCCGATCGCCGGTCTTTCACCGGAAGGCCAACAAGCCCTTGTCCACCTGCGTACAGTACTGGCAGGTTTCGATAGGCAGTCGCGCCCATGGGACGTTCTCGCCCGAGTGCTTCTGGATCGAACCGTCATAGTAAGCGAAATCGCCCGGTCGAGGGTGATCGCGGATCGTGCGGCCGGCATCGCCATCTGGCAGTTCCTAAATTTCATCCGGAACGCACCCGGGACAACGGATCCGATCCTGCACATGCTCGACCGCATCCGTCGTCTGGTCTCCATCGCGGACGACCGCGACCTCAGGCAGCTGCCGCCATCAGCCCAGGGTCTGGATGCAGTGCGACTTATGACGGTCCACGGCAGCAAAGGCCTGGAGTTCCCGGTCGTGCACTTACCCGGCTTGACTGCAGCCAGCTTGCCCAGGTCGGCCAACCAGATCCAAGGCATTGCGCCGCCCGATGGGCTCGTCGAAAGCCGCGGACAAAGCGGCGTCGAGGTTCGCGCCAAGGCCCACGAGGAGGAGCAGGAATGCTTGTTCTATGTCGCCACCTCCCGCGCAAAGGACCGTCTGATCTGCTATTCGCAGTCACGCTCCGTTGACGGCAAGGCCATGAACCACTCGCCGTTCATCGATCGCATCGTCCCCGTGCCACGTATGGTAACACCGACCCTGACAGTGCCCCCGGCGCCGGAAGACAAGCCGATCAGTATCGTATTCGAGGACAAGCCCTCGTTCACCGGTCAGCAGATCCTGCAATATGAGAAATGCCCCCGGCGCTTTTTCTATAGTTACCTGCTCAAGGTCGGTGGACGGCAGACCGAAACGGCCTTCATGCGCATGCACAAAGCGACTAGATACGTAACCGATTGGATCGTCGCGCAAGACCCCGACACGGTCGAACTGATGGAGATCGAGCGCCGCCTACGGCTTGCCTTCGACGCGGAGGGTTTCGATGCTGCCGATCGAGTCGAGTACGTGCAGATAGCACGCTCGCTTGCAATGTCCCTCCACGAAAACCGGATCGGCCATATAAGGAAACCCGTTACCCGTCTCCAGTTCGACACGGGCCATGGTGTGATCGAAGTGATGCCGGACGAAGCTCTCGTGCGGGATGGGATCAACATCGTCCGTACGATCCGGACCGGCCACGCGAGCTCCAAGAGCACGGAAGATTGGGCTGCCGCCGCTTTCGTGTTGGCTGCGGGACAGCACCCTGATCGACCGCGTGCCGATCTTGTTTTCCTCGGGGACGGCACATTCGACCCAGTGGAACTCAGCCCGAGAAAACTGGAAGGCAGGCGAGTGAAGATCACCGATGCTCTCCAAAGTATCGCTGCCGGTGCGTTCGCGACAGACCCGAACCCCAGGCGTTGCCCTGGTTGCCCGGCATTTTTCTTCTGCGGTCCGATTCCTGACGGAACCCTGACAAAAAAAGCCAAATCGACCCTACCGGATTTCCCGATACGCTCAGATTAGCCCTTCAGAAGCCCCCGGATAGTCCGGGAAGCACTGGAGAACGATCTTGAGCGTCACAAGTGGTCCTGCCACCCAGGAAATTGAAGATGTCGGCATAGCAATCCGTGAGGGACGCGCCCTCAACCGTGCCAACAACTATCGCATTCAGTTCGCCAACGGCAATCTGGATTTCAAGCCCATCACAGTCCCCGATCCCGTCCCGCTGGGCCGTCAGATCCTGGCTGCCGGGGGCCTCAAGCCAAAGGCCGGGGTGAGCCTCTTCGCCATTCTGGCCTCGGGTGATTTCGAGGATATCCGGCTGGACGAACCCTTCGATCTCCGCGAGCACGGCGTGGAGCGCTTCATCGCCTTCGTCACCGACCGCGACTACAAGGCTACGGTCAATGATGCCCAGATCGAATGGGGCAAGCGCATCATCAGCGGCGCCGTCCTCTATGCCCTGGCGGAGGTCGGTGCCGATGAAGCTGTTTTCCTTGAGGTGCCGGGTGGCACCGACCGCCTGATCGAGACCGAAGATCTCATCGATCTTGACGAGCCTGGCATCGAGCACTTTATCACCGCTCCCAAGCCGCGTCAGCAGATCGAGATTATCGTTAATGCCCGCCAGCGCATCGTCGCCGGTCCGGACGTGACTTTCGAGCAGGTCGTGCAGCTGGCCTTTCCGGGCGCCCCGGAAGCCAATGTCGTGTTCTCGATGACCTACCGCCATGCAAAGTCCAAGCCCCACCAGGGTGAGCTCGGCATCGGCGGTGTCGTCACCGTCAAGAAAGGAACGACGTTCAATGTCACCCGCACTGTTCAGTCTTAATCCCGATCTCAAGCAGCTCCGCGACGAAGGCTATGTCGTGGTGCAACGCGGGGGCTATCTGGTCATGGACCAGGTGCCCTACGTTAACGCTTCCCGCCAAGTGAAAATGGGCAAGTTGATCTCCAGCCTTACAATGGCTGGGGATCGGACCTGTCCACCCGACACGCACGTGATGTTTTTCGATGGCGAGTATCCGTGCCACGCCGATGGCAGCCCCATTTCCGCAATCATGCACCAGAGCGTGACGTCGGAACTGGGCCATGGTCTAACATCACGTCACTCCTTTTCTAGCAAGCCATCTGAAGGGTACCCGGACTACTATAAGAAGATGACCGCCTATGCGAGCATCCTCGCCGGCCCTGCAGCGGTTCTGCAGCCGGGCCTGAGCCCGCGCGTCTTCCAAGTTCCTGAAGATCAGGCGACCTCGGTATTCCACTATACCGAGACCGCCTCGGACCGTGCTGGTATCGGTGCCCTCGCCGAACGTCTCGAAGGCGAGAAGATCGGCATCATCGGGCTCGGCGGAACAGGGGGCTACATCCTGGACCAAACGGCAAAGGCACCTGTCGACCAGATTCACCTGTTCGATAGCGACACCTTCCTGCAGCACAACGCATTCCGTGCGCCTGGGGCACCTTCTATCGACCAGTTGCGGACGGCAGCGCCGAAGGTGGAGTATTTCGCCTCGATCTATTCGCGCATGCACAAGGGGATCGTCCCCCATGCCGTCGACATCGACGCAAACAATGTGCACCTGCTGGAAGGCATCACTTTCGCATTTCTCTCGATGGATGCAGGTGACGCGAAGCGGACGGTGATCGCCAAGCTCGAAGCGATGGGCGTCCCTTTCATCGACGTCGGGATGGGCCTCGAACTGGTCGACGGCTCGCTCGGCGGCATTCTCCGCGTCACCGCTAGCACGCCCGCCAAGCGCAATCACGTCCATAACGGGCGCATCTCCTTCCATAGCGCACCGGCTGATGCTGTCTACGCTACCAACATCCAGGTCGCCGACCTCAACATGCTCAACGCGGCCTTGGCTGTGATGAAGTGGAAGAAACTGCGCGGCTTCTACCGCGACCTCGAGAATGAACACCACAGCACCTTCACGACGGATGGCAACATGCTGCTCAACGAGGACAGGCAATAATGCTCCATGCGCGTCTCGAGCACCGCTTCACCTCCCTCATCCCGGACAATCTGGAGCCCGGGATACTCTATATCTCGATGGAATATGCGACTGCCGCCCATGGTTGCTGCTGCGGGTGTGGCGAGGAGGTCGTCACACCGTTCACGCCGACCGACTGGCGCATCGACTTCGACGGAGAAACCGTCTCGCTCAGTCCCTCCGTGGGCAGCTGGACGCTACGGTGCCGCTCGCACTACATCATCAAGCGCGGCAAGGTCATCAAAGCCGGGGCGTGGAGCGATGATCAGGTGGAGACGGAACGTCGCCGTGAGCGTGACGCCAAGCAGCGCTACTACGGCCAGATCAATACCGCGCCGCCCTACTTCCATTCCGCGCCGCCCGAGGTACCGGAGAAGAGGAATAGCTTCATCGTTCGCTTCAGGGACTGGCTCGGCCTTTAGCGGTGGGACTTGGATCAACAACCCGCCTTCGAGCGAGCTGGCTAGCCTCCGTCGCGCCATCTATTGCGGCGTCGCTAGGTGCAGTGCCATCGATGTTCAATTTCACCGTCGCCGCCGCACCGGAGCAAGCCTAAGCCTGCCAAACGTTTTCGTGGGCTAGGCACGATCGTTCAAGCTTAAGCAGCTTATACAGAACGCAACGAACGTCCGCTCCCGAGAAATGCCTCGTCCCTCCAAAACGGCGAGCTGAGGACTTTGCCGCGGATGCTCGTTGACGAGGTGAGGGGCAGCTTTCCCGGCGTAGTCGCCTGAAACCTGCCAATCCGTTTCCCACCCTGCTTGGAGGTTGTGGCGACCTGAGCGGACACGGCATTACGGGCGATCGCCAAGACCGCCTTAAAGGCCGAGATTGGGCGCAAAAGCGATCATTCACATTCACATGCTCGGACGCGGGCAGACCATGCCCCCGATCCACAAGGCGAGCAGCTTATATTCACTTTTACTAGTAGCGGATTATTTTAGAAATAACGAACGCTGGTGAGAAGCCTGCTCCTGAAAGGCCAACGACTAAGCCGATAGCCTATTTTTACAGTCAAATCTCAACGAAACACGCTGCACCGCGACCTCACTTTATAAACTGAAGTGAATTCACTATAACATTTAACAAGGTACATATCCAATCAAGGCGACCGAAAGCCTTCTTGAAATCCATAGTATATACTTGTACTTCGTCGCCTACCCCCCGCGACCAGTCGGCTTAAAGATATGAACTCACCTAGATTTTTGTCATCTATATACTCTCCGTTCTCAAAATCGTTGCCCTCGAACGAGTATTTAAATCGATATTGATCTTTAAATGCGTAGCTGGAAATTTTAGCCATCGAGTCCTCAATGTTCTTTGAGGCATGCAGCTTCTGCACATAAAGCTGCCTGGAATGCTGCCCATACTCGGACTTTAAAACATCAAGGGCGCTTCTCATCCTTGGCTTTGAAGGGTCAGTTTTATAGATATTTGCCATTAGAACATGCCAGTGAACCAGAACGAGCGTGTCTGCGGCTTCAAGCTCAGAGCGGTTGGGAGCCGAATCCAACAGCGCAAGAATTTGTTCCTTTTTTACAGCTGAATTTTCAGCGTTCATTTTCCGCCA
This sequence comes from Kaistia sp. 32K, assembly GCF_016629525.1. GTDB lineage: Bacteria > Pseudomonadota > Alphaproteobacteria > Rhizobiales > Kaistiaceae > Kaistia. The sequence continues at coordinate 4,794,620 of NZ_AP024269.1, read as the reverse complement.
GTGGCCCAGGCTCACTAGCTCCAACTCGTACGCCCCCTCGATCCAAAGCCACGGACGCCCCCTGCGAAGCTTCCGAAAGATCTTTCGACCGTCTTCTATGGCTGCAATGACACAATTTTGGTTCATCGTAGTTAAGGCAATAAGCCCGCTGACATGCCGAACCTCCTCGCGAATCGCAGCCTCGTCGCCCTTGAAGGTCTGCAGGAGATAGTCGGTTATCCGCCGCCTCGAGGTTTCTCCAAGTTCCCGACGACAGGTGGCGCAGTAGGTGCTCCCACAACGTCGATTGGTTCGGCATTCTCTAATCGCGGCGGCAAGTTCGTGATGACCGGCAGCCGTGAGTGCAGTCTGAAAGCGCTTCTTTTTGGCAATGCCGCGAGGAGCCGTTCCGGGCGACAAGATGCTAGGAACTCTCTCTCTTATATTAATCTTCTCAATGTTCGCCGCTATATTTCCAATCATATCCTCTATAGACTCCTACAATTCTTCAAATGCATATGATTATATATAAATAATAGAAGTCATATTAAGTAAATAAATGCCTTTATTTTAGAAATAGATTTTTTCAACCTCATCGAGCTGAACATCATCACCCCTTCGGTCGTAAAGTTGCGTGGTGCGAATCGACGTATGATTTGCCATCAGTGCGGCATACTCGATAGTTCCGCCATTCATCAGATAGCTGGTAATGCCCGTGGCACGGAATGTGTGGCAGCAGACCGGCGAAATAACGCCAGCCTTTCTCGCTCTCTCCCTAACCATATTGTACGCGTTAGCATGAGCTAGCCGACGGCCTGACAGGCGAGCGGCCCCCTTTGCGATCGACTGAAAGAGGGGGACTTTCGGATCCTCAGCGAGATCCGCAGCGTCGAGGTACTCCATCAGGCATGCTTCAAGAGTGTGGTGGCATGGCATCTCGTGAACGCTGCCACCTTTTTCAAAGAGCCTGATCCACAGACGACGACCGACGCTAAAGACGCTTCCTGTGTCTAGCTTCAGGGCGGCTCCAATTCGAGCAAAGCTATATGCCATCGTCGCGATCAAGGCCCTGTCCCGGAGCCCTTTGATCGTTGTATTCTCAATGCTACCGAGGATTTTCCTGACATCAGCGCCCTCGATCACAGGGGTGGTGCCCCTCTTCACCGAAAAGCGCGGTCCCTTCACGTAGGCTGCAGGATTGGTTGCCAAAACTCGTTGAGCGGTAAGGAACTCGAAAAACCGCTTTATGGCTGCAAGCTTTTGCTTCGCGGACGCTGGAGCACCACGTTCCAGCTGCTCATCAAGCCAGGCAGCGATATGAAGCGAGGACACGTCCTCCAACTGAGCTAAGCCACGGATCCGGCACCAAGCCAGGAGCTCTGAAGTGGCCCGGGCATAGGCCTTTCGCGTATGGCCGTTCCGTATCTGAGCAGCAAAGAATTCAAGAACTGCCTTGTTCATCGCTGCGGTTTCACCAGGCAAAAGAGGCAGCCCATGCTGCTCTACGAGCCAATTCATGCTCTTCGCCGAGCCGTTGCGATCACAGCGGCCTCCTCTCCGAGGGTGACAGGGTCAAAAATGAACCCGTTCTCGGTCAAAGCCATTGGGACCTTCGCAGCTGCGGAGACGAGATCCACATGCAGCCGGAATTCTCGGGCTACATCCCCACGCAGGATCCATTCCTTCAGCGACGGCTCTTCCAGAAGATCACAGAGCCCCTCGATACGAGCAAATACGACGACGCTGAGCGCCTCAGCAGCTTCATGATCTTCGACCAAGCGGAGCACCTCAGTCTCAACGGCGCGCCACCGCCTCGAATGTATATTTCTCAACGCGATGGGGATCCTTTCGATCGCTGCCAGCGCTGACGACAAAATTTTTGCAGAGACCTCGATCTTCATAGCGAACCAGCCACTCGACAACGACATTTCGAGGCTAAATATGAATAAAATCCTATATCTCGTAAAGGCATGCCCATGCTTTGCGGACGTGCAGTCTCGCTTACGCTCGATCGAACCACGAATTCGGCGCAAAGCCTTTTGGGAAGGCAATCGATCAATCAGCGAGCAGATCGGGTCTGACTAGCTCAACGTGATCCACTCCGAGCGCTTGGGCTAACTCGTAAAGCGTGATCACTGTTGGATTGCGCTGTCCACGCTTAAGACCGCTGAGATACTACTGGCTGAACCCCGAGCGCTGCTCGACCTGCTCCTGAGTCAGTCCCTTTTCCCGACGTCGGCGTGCAAAGTTCCGACCGACCAATTGGCGCATATCACTGCGCTAGCGGGTGACCCATTTCGCGATCGCGCATTATCAACTATAGTATGTAAAGGGAAGCTCTTAGCGGAATGGGGGAGGTGAAATGCACTTCGCTAGAAATCTTGCCAAATCGTCGTATTGCCTTCTCATGACCGCCCATTGCGTCGGCGGGAGCGCTGTAGAAGGCCGAGCACTCTGGCAACACTCTTCGTACGGGGGAGGAACAGTCGGGTCTTGGTGCGCACTGGTGCAGAGATCCTTCATAAACCGCTGACCAACTCCGAACTGAGATGAACTATGATGTCTTTTAACGCTTTGATAGCCGCTCTGCCCGCATGGCGCGCTTACCTGCTAGCAGGCCTTGGGGCGATTCTGATGCTCGCTGCGAGTGCGTTTTTCAGGGGCCCAGGAACCTCGGACGCGTTCCACACTGTCGCAATCTTATTCTCTATATTTGGTCCCCTTTTCTACGTGATCCTCGTGCGGAGAGGCAGAGGGAAAAGGCTGACGGGTGTTCCCGCTTCCAATCAGGCAACGCCATCACCAGCCACCAGCGAAACAGGGGCGATCCCGCCTGCCAACGCAAGTCCCACAAAGCCAAAGTCAAAGGCGATCCTTCTCGTTCCAATCTGCGGCCTTCTCGTTTTTGCCGCCCTGCAGAATGACGCCCTCACGGGTGAGGCAGCCCAGGACACGGTCCTTAAACATCTTCCTCTTGGTAGCCTCTACTCCATCACTGGCGTCTCGTCCCCAACCCTAAGCATTTTTAACGACAATAACGATGCATTGGTCTACCTGCAGAAGAGGGAGTCTCGAGAGGTAGTGACGATACCCGTAACCGTACTAGGTCGATGCCTCTTTGGGTGTCGAGTACTCTATACCCCCGCACTTCTGAACGCCTTGGCGACGAATGACTAGGTTCTGCGCGCAGCCCGGATGAACCAGAGGGTCACTGCTCTGAGTGAACCAGCTTTCCTTGCTCCCAGGCCCAAAGGCGGGGGGCAGGCGAGGCGGAATTGTGAATTCATCAGCCAGCCAAGCCGATGACGATCAGAATTCCAGAGCGTCCTCTTAGCGCTTGTTTCATTGGCCGGTTCGCCGTAGCTGGTTGCTGCTAGAAGGCGCCTTGCTCGCGGTGGGGCTTTTCCACCCGGCGGCCGTTGGAGCTCCGAGGGCTCCGCAGGATGAAATCCAAGCGGATGAGGCGGCAACCCTGCCGCGTCTAGTCGGACAGCAGATCGGGTCGGACTAGCTCAACGTGATCCACTCCGAGCGCTTGGGCTAACTCGTAAAGCGTGATCACTGTTGGATTGCGCTGTCCACGCTCAAGACCGCTGAGATACTGCTGGCTGAACCCCGAGCGCTGCTCGACCTGCTCCTGAGTCAGTCCCTTTTCCCGACGCAGGCGTGCAAAGTTCCGACCGACCAATTGGCGCATATCCATGCGCCAACCGGTGACCCATTTCCTAATCACATTTTATCAACTAAAGTATGTAAAAGTCGGTTGATCGAATTTGGGGGAAGCATGGTCTGGGGACGAGGTGTGCTGGAGTACGGATTGAGTGTGCTGCTTGCCGGCTCGGTGGTCACCGGAGCCGCCGCCTACAGCGAAGCTGTCGCCGACCCGGGGCTCACAAAGGCCTATTTAGGTGTCTGGGTGACACACCGCGATCAGTGCAACGGCGACCCAATGGAGATAAACGCTCCCTTCCTATCCATCGGTCACAAAAGCCTTGAGACACCCGGCATGGATTGTCAGATCGATCGATTTCTCTATTCCACAAAGGGCGACGGCAAGGACATCTTCACGACAGGCTTCATTGATGCGACCTGCACGATTGAGGAGACTCCCGGAGAGGCGATGCGCTTCAATCTCGAATGGATCAAACCTGGAAAGACCCTTCGAGTGGGTGAAGAACAGCCAGGCAATGGCAACCACTGGTACAGCCAGCCCCTCACAAAATGTCCAAAATAGTGCAAGCTGAGCGATGTCCGCCGCAAAAGCCCGAAAAGGGGACGACGATCATATTCCGAGGCGCTGCTAGCCGGTCAACCTGGCGGCAGCGCGAAGGCGCGACCATTTTCGCTGTCGTAGAGCGATGGATCAGCCGGCCCAGCGCCGCCGGCCGACATCGATCCATCGCGTTGCAGAGGTTTGCCTCTACCTAGATTGCGGTACTTGCTAGAACCTGCCTAACACCTATGATTGCATCCTCACGAAGCACAATCGATTGGGCGGGAGACCAGGTCATGGCAAATGGCAACGAGGTCCTCGTTGAGGAGGTCCTGAACTACGGGACCGGATTGAGCACTGCGGATGGCAGCCCTCTGGTGGTGCTATGGCTCGAAGTCGCAGGAGGGCAGCTCCTACTAGGCCTCCCCCCACACCTGCTACCGCAGCTAGTCGACGTCCTAACGGATGCCGCAGCTCAAGTGGAGGAGGAACTTCAGGACGCACTAACGGTCCAAATGCGCATGAGGCAAGACATCACGGGCCGGGATATGCCCGACAACACTGGTGACAGGCGCCTGTGCGAATTCAGACGCCACTTTCCCGGTTACCCTGAGTCCGACCTTCCCGAGATTCCTGAAGAATGGAACGATCAGTCAAGCGACTGTAGTCTTTATCCCTCCTGGGTTGTTGGCCACATGCGGATTTTCGTCGAATTTGCGGACCCCAAGCTGAGAGAGGACCCGGAGTCGCCCCGATTTTCCGTCTGTGACGAGAGGGTTCATTGGATGGATGAGCTCCTCGCCACAGACAACTGGCAGGAAGTGTTGGCCTTTGTTGAAGCCAACCACATGCGCAACGGCCTACAGTAGAAGCGGCTCGGCCGGCGGCTCGATGGACGACGCCTCGCCGCCATCTTCTTTGGTTCCACGAGCGACGATCAGCAGGCTGTCGCCCGGTAGCGGCCGCTGCAGTGCGAGGGCCTCGTTCGCCGGCGCCCTCATCCAGACATCGATCTCCTCCGACGTCGTCAGGATCACCGGCATCGCCTTCGGATGAATAGGCGCCACGACCTCGTTCGGCTCGGTGGTCAGGAAGGCGAACAGGTCGTTCGTCGTCTCACCCTCCCTCACCTTTCGGACGCTCGTCCAGGTGGTCCAGATCCCGGCGAAGAACCCCAGCGGCCGGTCCTCGGCCAAGGCGAACCAGACGTCGCCACCTTCGAGCTTGTTGAACTCCGAGAATGAGGTGAAGGGCACGACGCAGCGGCTCTCGACGCCGAGCCAACGCTGCCAGTGCTTGCTCGTCACATTCCGGACGTTGGTCGTTCCGGTGTCCGGCTCCATGCGGAGCAGTTCCTTGAAGTCGACCTGATGCCCTTTCGCCTGCAGCTTGGCGGCACGCTTCTTCGTCGCCTCCATGAGCGCGAACTGCGACGATGGCATGCCCCATCTAGCGAACGCCAATTCCCGCACGCCGTCCACCGCGTTCCGAACGATCGGTGCCGGGTAGTCGGGAAAGATGCCTGGCAAAGGCGGCAGATTGCCCGCGTGGTCGCGCAACGCTTTGGCGAAGGCGCGGATGGCATCCTGCGTTCTGGTCATCGAATAGAGGTTGCACATGGGCCGAAGCCTACCGGGGCCCCCGCAAAATGGAAGTCCTCGCCGTCAACAGCCCCGCACGGTGCCGCATTGACTCCAGAAGAGATGAGAACAAAATAGGAACGGAAGCCTAGAGGAGAGCGCCATGGGCCGGTCCGCGGAAGCCTTTGAGGAAGAACAGCGAGCTCTGGATGCCAGGGTCGAGAGCCTGCTCGCCGCCCATCGCGGCGACCCGCGAGCCGTCATCGAGATGCTGTTGCTGGCGGCCGACAGCCGGGCCGAGCGCATTTCATACGGCTATGTGCGCGGTCGCTTGCCGGACCAGCAATGACCACCCGCCGACCTCTTTCGCCTTGGGCGGTCCTCGCCAGGCTGGAGCAAAAGGTCAACCGACAGAGGGAGGTGCGACTCACACCGGATACGGCGCTCCTGCTGTTGCAAGCGTTGCGCGCCTATCTCGCCAACCCCCGTCGGGACGAAATCGCCGCGGTGATCTGCATGCGGCAACATGTCAAACGGCAGCCTTGCCAACCGCTGTGCCGGCGGTGCCGGGAAACAGCATGGGAATTGAAATGCCTGATGATGGGGGAAGAGAAGGTATTCGGAGAGGAGTGGGACCGGCGATGAAGCGGCCGCTGAGTTCAGGCGGAATAGGCGTAGATCCAGACAGCCACGCGCCACCAAATCAGGACCGAGACTGCGATCAGCGCCGAATAGACGAGCGCACGTAGGATTACCTCGTATCTGCCAATCATCGTCCTACCCCCTGGCCTCACGAAATCCTCTGATCGTGCCTGACAGCATTTGCCCCTCAGCCTCAGGGCAATCGGAGAGGCCCCCAAAAAACGCAAACGCTGGCGGGACGACACCAGTCAACGAAGGGAGTAGCGACCTCAGACGATTGGATAGTCCGACCGCTCGGACACCGCGAGGCGATCACCCCATTTGCGGACTACACTTAAACAGTAAGTCAATCCACAATCTACAATTACCAACAGAATCGATCAGCAACCTGATGATCAGATTTTTGTGTCATTTTCTGGACGTCAAGGCAGTAAATTACCTCATCACGAATATTTTACTTCAAATTTCGAATTGATATGGCAGCTTTCCGTCGGGGAAATCAAATAGACATGAGGGCTGACAGCATGCACGCAACAGCGTCGTATATCAGGGATTTGTCAAAACAACTTAGCAATATGGCAAAAAAACACCGGATGCTTCCTCTTGCCCAAACGCTCAAAGAAGCATCCAAAGAAGCAGCCAAGATTGCCGATACACCAAACGAAGCAGGAATGCCTTCAAACAATTCTGGAGGGAATTTCGCAAATGCTTCATCTGGCCAGAAAAAACGACCTCTCCGAGACGGCAAAAGCGCTCCTAAACGCCCAAGACGAGGCGCAAAAGCACCTATCGAAGGGCAGCAAGCACTAGTCGGTGGGGATTGAGATGGCCGCTCTAACAGGGACACCACTTCGAAGCGCCAAAAGCCTCAGAGCCAAATGGGCCCTCAGCTTCTCGGATTGGGTCAGGTCAGGGGTGGATGGCCACACTGCTTGCGTCATCGAGACCTACAGGATCTGGCATCGACCCGAGGATGGCCAGATCATACTGATGATCAATGCCGGCCTCCCGAGCCGGCAAGCTTGGGGAATCACCCCGGACGATGCATTCCGACTGGCAGACGCCCTCTGGGGTGCGTGTGAAAAGGCGGAACTCGAAGCGCCTCAATCTCACGCGCTCGAACTCCCGTCGGATCTCGAGCCGCTGCCATGACGGCGTCCGGCCCCATCGACGCAGCAATCGGTCAGCGCGTCCGAGAGCTCCGGATCGAACGGCATATGTCGCAGGAGAGATTTGGCGAACTTGTCGGAGTTACGTTTCAACAGATCCAAAAATACGAGAAGGGCAAGGACAGGGTCAGCGTCTCGACGATGCTGAAGATGTCTCAAGCGTTGGGGGTCCTTCCGTCAAGTATCTGCGATATCGATATGGCCTCTGAGGAGGGCGACTAAACGTGCCCGTTGATGGCCGCCTCCGGCACCAAGCCCGCTCTGCAAACATGCTCGGGTTGGCCCGTCCGTGAGTCGGCCAAGCGAAAGCACTCTGCGGTGAGCCCAGCTCGCGATATATAAATAAGGTTATATATCCTCAACGTCCAAATCGATGGCCTTGCTCTGGCCTGCTACGATCTCGTCCCGAAGTTCGAACGGATCGTCATCAGGGAACACAATTCTCATGGCACCATTTTTGAATTTTACCGCAAAGTAGCGTCCCTGCTGCTCTGCCTTCCGCGGCATTCGCATGATGCTCTCGATTTCGGCCGCGTCGGGATGGTCGGCGAATCCTTCGAGTTCCCGCGTCCGCAGGATTTTCGCTTCAATTCGATCCGCCGCACTGTCAGGTGAGACCTCCAGAGTGTGAATCAGATTCTTGAGCTTCGCCGCTATTGACGATCGCAGCCGATAGGTGTCAGGCGCTGACCGATCTTGAAGTTCACGGATCAGATTTTGCACGTTCTCCCTCTGCGCGTAGAATGACGGGGAAGAGAGATCGAGTTGGTTTAGCTGCTGATGCAAGGAATCGAATTCGGTTTTTGCCTGTACTATTGAAGCATCCAGCGAAAGAACTTTCCCGGAGAAATATTCGGACTTGGATCTCATATACAGCTCAAACGCTCGCTCCCTATTTTCCTCTTGTATTGCGATTTCGCCAGATTTTGCTGCGACTTGCCGCTCCAGGTCACGTCGAAACGTCTCTCCCGCCGCTGCGCGGACGATGGGTTCGAGATCTAGTTCGGTTACGAGCGCCAAAAATGACGCCTCAAAGTCATCGTAACGCCAGGCGCTCGCAGTGCAGTCCAGCGCCCGGATTGCCTTGCTGCACCGGATGTAAGTGCCACCCTTTGGCGGCTTCCCCTTGGAGAGAAAATGCAAGGTACCCTTGCAATATGCGCACCTTGCCAAACCAGAAAACAGATTGCTGACGTGCTCTCCCTTCCGACCGCTCGAGCCCACTCTTCGGTCTATTGCCGCAGCTCGCGCTCTATAGAAGAGGTCCTCGGCGACAATTTGGGGGTAGTAGTCCGCTATCTCATCGCCGGTAGGTATCCGCTTGCCATCAATTAGTCGGTGAGGCTGAAAGCAACCAAGCACCGATCGATTCACGAGAATTTTCTTGACCGATGACGAATGCCAACCCTGTGAATTTCCAAATGTGGGAATTCCGTCTTGATTCAGGCGCCTGGCAATAGCGAAGGCCCCTTGTCCAGCTTCACTCTCCTCGAAAATGCGCCTAACGATCTCAGTCCGTGACTCAATCTCATCAAACCCACTACGGTCAGGCTTGAGGACGAGCCATGCCGGACATTGAGCAGTCAGTTTCGTGGAACTGCCGCGCGTTCTTTTGCTTTCCCAAGCGGCCGCGACGCGGCGACTTTTCAGATCGCTCTCCTCATGCGCCCGCCCCATAATCAGGATGGAATACATCAGGTCCATCGTATCTGGCGTGCTGCCGTATATCCGGCCGTCAGCCAACGTGACAATGGTAATGCCGTTACTAATGATATCCAGAAAGAGCGCCAGCGATTTGGAAACCTGCTGCCGGCTAATTCGATCCAGCGACTCCACCAAGAGGTATGAACCAGCGGATATCCGGCCACTCTTGATAGCCTCCAAAAAACGGCTCAACGCTCCTTCAGATGCGTTGGCGCCCTTGAAGGCTGAGATTCCCAAATCCTCAAGCCTAAAATCCTCGTCGAGTTCTAAGCCATGGTCCCGGGCGTAGACCTGCGACAATTCGATCTGACGGCGTCGGCTGTCTCCCAGGATCTGCGCTTCCGAAGACATTCGAATATATGAGTAGGCTCGCGCAAGCTGCATCATTGGCTCTCTGCTAACAATCTCAATAACATAGCTGAGCCGACTCAAATTTAATAGGCTACAACATCCTGATGGCCGGCCCTCCCGGCGCGGGAAAATCGATGCTGGCGAGCCGGCTGCCCTCGATCCTGCCGCCGCTGGCGCCGAAGGAGCTGCTCGAGGTCTCGATGATCGCCTCGATCGGCGGCGAGCTGATCGGCGGCAAGCTGACCGACCGCCGCCCCTTCCGCGCCCCGCACCACTCCGCCTCGATGGCCGCCATGGTCGGCGGCGGGCTCCGCGCACGACCGGGCGAGGCGTCGCTCGCCCATCACGGCGTGCTCTTCCTCGACGAACTGCCGGAATTCACGCCGCAGGTGCTCGATTCACTGCGCCAGCCGCTGGAGGCGGGGGAGGTGGTGATCGCCCGCGCCAATCATCGCGTCAGCTATCCCTCGCGGTTCCAGCTAGTTGCGGCAATGAACCCGTGTCGCTGCGGGCTGGCCGGCGAGCCCGGTCATAGCTGCGCGCGCGGCCCGCGCTGCGCGGCCGACTACCAGGCAAGGCTGTCCGGTCCCTTCCTCGACCGCATCGACATGCGCATCGAGGTGCCGGCCGTCACGGCGACGGACCTGATCGGCGCGTCGGCCTCGGAGGCAAGCGCCGCGGTCGCCGCTCGCGTCGCTGCCGCTCGCGAGGTTCAGGCCGAGCGGTATCGGGGCGTTGAGGCTGCCGGCATCAATGCCCGTTGCGCCACGGCGCTGATCGAGACCGTCGCTGCCCCCGATGCCGCAGGAACGCGGCTGCTGCAGGACGCGGCGGCGGCGCTGAAGCTTTCCGCGCGGGGCTATCACCGCGTGCTGAAGGTGGCGCGGACGATCGCCGACCTCGACGGCGCGGAACAGGTCGGACGGCTGCATCTGGCCGAGGCGCTGAGCTACCGGGTCGGCGGCGAGCGGGTTCTGGCGGCGGCCTGACCGGCGATCCGCAGGATCGACCGGGGCGGGCGGCACCCATCGGGCCAGCGCGACACGGCCCGGAGGTTCAACCGGGCCGGGGCTGGCCGGCTGCATCGACCGGCCTATGTGAGCGCAACAGCGGCAGGATTGCCCGGCCGGCCGCGCGGTCAGCAGATCAGCTCGGCATATCAGGTGACCATGTCAGGTGGGCCAATCGGCTGGCAGGTCGCCCTGCCCGGCCGGTTTGCCGCCCGAACAGCAACTGTCGCCGCGGCCCGTCGGGTCGGCATGGCCCGGGCCGATCCTCCCTTCGCCGCCACCCTTCGTCACCAAACTGTCGGAGACCTGTGCTTTGGTGGCGGCCCGGCCGAAAAGCCGGCATCGCGGAAGACGGAGACAGAGACGATGGCCAAGCGCGATCTTGCAGCGATATCCCAGGAGGCGCTGCGCATTTCCGGCGCAACCGTGGCCCTGCCGGCACTATCGCAGCTTGTATTCGGCGGTATAAAGCTGTCGATGTCCAAGTCCCTTCGCCCTGCCCCCGCATTGCCTGAACCTCTCGGTAGGATCGGTTCGCTCGAAGTGCGCCTCGCGACCACGCCGCGCGAGGTCAAGAAGGCGCAGAAGCTGCGCTACAAGGTGTTCTACGAGGAGATGTCGGCGATCCCCGACATGCAGGCGCAGCTGTCGCGGCGCGACCGGGACGGCTTCGACAAGATCTGCGACCACCTGCTCGTCATCGACCACGACACCCGCACCAGCGCCGGCGAATCCGCCATCGTCGGCACCTACCGCCTGCTGCGACAGGAGGTGGCCGAGCGCCACACCGGCTTCTACTCGGCCAACGAGTTCGATATCGGCGCGCTCGTCGAGCGGCACCAGCGGCTGAACTTCCTCGAGCTCGGCCGCTCCTGCGTGCTGAAGCCGTATCGCACCAAGCGCACGGTCGAGCTGCTCTGGCACGGCATCTGGAGCTATGTGCGCAGCCACAAGATCGACGTCATGGTCGGCTGCGCCTCGCTGGAGGGCACGGATCCGGACGCGCTGGCGCTGCCGCTCTCCTTCCTGCATCACAATGCCCGCGCCCCGGCCGAATGGTCGGTGAGCGCCATCGCCGGCCGCGGCGTGCCGATGGATCGGCTTGGCGAAGCCGAGATCGACATGAAGGCCGCGCTGAAGACCCTGCCGCCGCTGATCAAGGGCTATCTCCGCCTCGGCGCCTATATCGGCGACGGCGCGGTCGTCGACCGCCAGTTCGGGACGACGGACGTGCTGATCATCCTGCCGGTGCAGTCGATCAGCGAGCGCTATGTGAACCACTACGGCGTCGACGCGACACGCTACGCCGCGTGAGGGCGATCAACGCGGCGGGATCTGGCGTCCCGGCCGCGAGCGATAGGCCGGTAACGTCCAGCCGAAGGTGAGCGCGCCGGCGCGGACGAAGAAGGCGGAGAAGGCGCCAAGCAGCGCCGCCGGCCAGAACGGCACGCCGACGAGCGTCGCCACCACGAACAGGCCGGCGCCGGCAACCGTGGCGGTGATGTAGATTTCCTTGCGCAGCAGGACGGACGGCTCGCCGGCGACGATATCGCGGATGATGCCGCCGAAGGTCGCGGTGACGACGCCCATCACGACGGCGCCGAGCGGGCTGGCGCCGGCATCGAGCGCCCGCGCCGCCCCCATCACGCAATAGCCGGAAATGCCAATGGCGTCGGCCCAGAGCAGCAGCCGGTAGCGATATTCGACGAAGGGCGCCAGGAAGAAGGTCGCGACCGCCGTCGCGATGCACACCACGACATAGGCGGGCTGGACGATCCAGAACACGGGCGTGGTGCCGAGGATCACATCGCGCAGCGTGCCGCCGCCGACGCCGGTGATCGCCGCCAGGAATGCGAAGCTGACGATGTCGAGCTGCCGGCGCGAGGCGGCCAGCGCGCCGGTCAGCGCAAAGACGACAACGCCGAGAAGGTCGAGGCCGAAGAGCAGGGACGCGTCCACGGCCTCTCCCGGATCAGGCGGAGCGGGACGCGGCGGCGTCGTTTTCCGGCTTCGGCTCCTTCGGCTTGGCCGGGCCCTTGGCGACGCCGACCATGGCCGGGCGCAGGACGCGGTCGCCGATGACGTAGCCGGACTGCATCACCTGCAGCACGGTTCCCGCCGGCTGCTCCTCGGTCGGAATCTCGAACACGGCCTGGTGCAGGTGCGGATCGAACTTCTGGCCGAGCGGCTCGAGCTTGCGGACGCCGTGCCGCTCGAGCGAATTCTGCAGGTCGCGCTCGGTCATCTCGACGCCGTCGATCAGGGCCGTCAGCGCCTCGTTGCCGGTGCGCGCCTCGTCGGGGACGGCGTCGATCGCGCGGGCCAGGTTGTCGCCGGCCGTCAGCATGTCGCGGGCGAAGGCGGCGATGCCGTACTGACGCGCATCGGCGACCTCGCGCTCGGTGCGGCGGCGCAGGTTTTCCATCTCGGCGACCGTGCGCAGGACACGGTCCTTCAGTTCGGCGGCTTCCGCCTCCAGGGCCGCGATGCGCGCCGCGGCGACGTCGGCCTCTGCCGAGGCCGCTTCAACGGCAGGCTCGGTCGGGGGCACGGACTGGGTATCGTCGGACATGGCGAACTCTCGCTTTTTATCAGGACAAAAGGGTTAGGCCCGATATCATGAGTTTGCGGCAGAAAATCAAGCTCTTGCCCGTCCGGAGGCCGGATGGCGCTGCCGCGCGGCCAATCCGGCGATCCTAGAGCACGATGACGCCGTGGTGCTGCGCCTCGGCCTCGGGCTCGACATGGATCAGAACTTCCGAGCCCTCGATCGCCTTGTTCAGCGCCGCCTCGATGCGATCGCAGATGACATGGCCGGCGGCAACCGTCATCGAGCCGGGCACGACCAGGTGGAACTCGATGAAGATGACGCGGCCGGCATTGCGGGTTCTGAGGTCGTGCACCTCGATGGCGCCGGTCGCCTCGGCCGAGATGACGGCGCGGATCTCGCTCTCGACCTCGCTCGAAACCGCATGGTCCATCAGCCCGCCGACCGAATCGCGGATGACGCGCCAACCGGACCACAGGATGTTGACGGCGACGATGACGGCGAGCAGCGGATCGAGCACGATCCAGCCGGTCAGCGCCACGAGCACGAGGCCGATGAAGACGCCGACCGAGCTGACGACGTCGCTGGTCAGATGCCAGGCCTCGGCGATGAAGGCGGGCGAACGGCGTCGACGGCCGAAGCGGAACAGGTACATCGCCCAGGCGCCGTTGATGGCGGTGGCGATCAGGTTGATCGAGAGGCCGACGCCGGCATTCTCGAGCGCGCGCTTCTCCTCATAGGAGATCCAGGCCTCGCGCAGGATCAGGAGCGCCGCGACGACGATCAGCACGCCTTCCAGCACGGCGGAGAAATACTCCGCCTTGTGGTGGCCGAACTGGTGGTCGCTGTCGGCTGGCTTGTGGCTGAGGCGGATCGCCCAGAACGCCGCCACCGCCGTCGCCAGGTTGACGATGCTCTCGAGCGCATCCGAATAGAGCGCGACGCTGCCGGTCTTCCAGTAGGCGGCATATTTCAGCCCCATCACGACCAGCGCGATGACGATCGAGCTGAGCGCGACAAGCGTAATCCTGTCGTTCCATTTCGGCATGATCGTCCTCGGCCCTTCAAGCGGTCCGGGCGCCTTAACATCGCCCGGAGGAGGCTTCAACGGCTATCTTCGCAACTGCGAACGAGTGGCAATCCCAAGTGCCGAAAACCCAGGCTACGCCTCACAAACGGCGCAAGGCGACCTGTTCGATCCGGTGACTTTCTCCTTTGGATAGGATCAGGTCGGCGCGCGGTCGGGTCGGCAGGATGTTCTCGTAGAGGTTGAGACGATTGATGCGCGACCAGAGCCCCTCGGCGATCGCCAGCGCCTCCTCGTCGGAGATCAGCGAGTAGCGATGGAAGTAGGAGTTGGGGTCGCGGAAGGCCGTCTCGCGCAGCCGCTGGAAGCGCTCGACATACCAGCGCCGGATGTCGGCCTCGACGGCGTCGATATAGATCGAGAAATCGAAGAAGTCGGAGACGAAGGGCACCGCCGTGCCGTCGCGCGGCAGGCGCGGCGCCTGCAGCACGTTGATGCCCTCGACGATCAGGATGTCCGGCCGGTCGATGGTGACCCGCTCGCTCGGCACGATGTCGTAGACGAGATGCGAATAGACCGGCGCCGAGACGCTGCCGCGCCCGGCCTTGATGTCGGAGAGAAAGGCGAGCAGCGCCGGCAGGTCGTAGCTCTCGGGAAAACCCTTGCGCTCCATCAGCCCTTCGCGCTCGAGCACGGCGTTCGGGTAGAGGAAGCCGTCGGTGGTGATCAGGTCGACCTTTGGCGTGTTGGTCCAGCGCGCCAGCAGCGCCTTCAGCACGCGCGCCGTGGTCGACTTGCCGACCGCGACCGAGCCGCCGATGCCGATGATGAAGGGCGTCTTGCCCTCGGTCGCGCCGAGGAAGGTGCGGGTGGCGTTGTAGAGCCCCTGCGTCGCCGCGACATAGAGGCTGAGCAGCCGCGATAGCGGCAGGTAGATCGTCACCACCTCGTCGATCGAGATCGGATCGTTCAGGCTGCGCAGCCGGACGAGGTCATCCTCGGTCAGCGTCAGCGGCATGTCGGCCCGGAGGCCCGCCCATTCCTTGCGGCCGAAATAGCGATGCGGGGCGTGCTCGATCCGCGCGGACTTGTCCATGATCATTCTCCCCGGACCGCGGATCACTCCGCCGGCCGCGACGCCTTTTCCTGCAGCCCGGTCTGGCGGGTGCGGCCTTCGAGCTCGTCCATCACCGCGTCGAGCGGCACGTCGGCCGCCTCCAGCATGACGAGCAGATGGTAGAGCACGTCGGCCGCCTCCGACGTCAGGTCGGCCGCGTTGCGCTCGGTCGCGGCGATCACGGCCTCGACGGCCTCCTCGCCGAATTTCTTGGCGCAGCGCGACGGCCCCTTGGCGACGAGCTTGGCCGTATAGGAGCCGGGATCGCCCGAATGGGCGCGGTCCCTAATGATCGCGGCGAGGTCGGAAAGCGTGAAGTTCGACATGCCCTGCCCTCCTTAACCGTCGAGACGGACCGGAATGCCGGCCGCCGCCATGTGGGACTTTACTTCGCCGATGGTGAACTGGCCGAAATGGAAGACCGAGGCGGCGAGCACCGCGCTGGCATGGCCCTCGACGACGCCGTCGACGAAATGGTCGAGCGCGCCGACGCCGCCCGACGCGATCACCGGAACCGGCACCGCGTCGGCGATCGCCCGCGTCAAAGCGAGGTCGAAACCGTCGCGCGTGCCGTCGCGGTCCATCGAGGTCAGGAGGATCTCGCCGGCGCCGAGCGCCGCGACTTCGATCGCATATTCGATCGCGTCGATGCCGGTCGGCTTGCGGCCGCCATGGGTGAAGATCTCCCAGCGGTCGTGGTGATCGCCACTCATGCCGCGGCGCTTGGTCTGCTTGGCATCGATGGCGACGACGATCGCCTGCGCGCCGAACTTCTCGGCCGCGCGGGCGACGATCATGCGGTCCGTCACGGCGGCCGAATTGATCGCCACCTTGTCGGCGCCGGCCAGCATCAGGGCGCGGATGTCCTCGACGGCGCGGACGCCGCCGCCGACCGTCACCGGCATGAAGCAGGCCTCGGCGGTGCGCGCCACGACATCGAGGATGGTGCCGCGGTTCTCGTGCGTCGCCGTGATGTCGAGGAAGCAGAGTTCGTCGGCGCCGGCGGCGTCATAGGCCTTGGCGGCCTCGACCGGATCGCCGGCGTCGATGAGGTCCACGAACTGCACGCCCTTGACGACGCGGCCGTCATGCACGTCCAGGCAGGGGATGACACGGGTCTTGAGCATCAGGCGGTCTCCCGCGCTTCGCGGATCAGCTTCAGCGCCGCCGCCGGATCGAGGCGGCCGTCATAGAGGGCGCGGCCGGAAATCGCGCCTTCCAGGATGGCGCAATCGGGCTCGAGCAGGCGCTTGACGTCGTCGATCGAGGCGAGGCCGCCGGAGGCGATCACCGGGATCTCGACGGCGCGGGCGAGCGCCAGCGTCGATTCGATGTTGAGGCCCTTCAACACGCCGTCGCGGTCGATATCGGTGAAGACGATCGCCGCCACGCCGGCATCCTCGAAGCGGCGCGCCAGCTCGATCGTCGTCAGCTCGGACGTCTCGGCCCAGCCCTCGACCGCGACCTTGCCGCCGCGCGCGTCGATGCCGACGGCGACCTGGCCCGGATAGGCCTTGCAGGCCTCGCGGACGAGATCGGGATCACGCACGGCAATCGTGCCGAGGATGACGCGCGAAATGCCCTTGTCGAGCCAGGCTTCGACGCCGGCGCGATCGCGGATGCCGCCGCCGAGCTGGACCGGCATCTCGACCGCCTTCAGGATGGCCTCGACCGCCGCACCGTTGACCGGCTGGCCGGCGAAGGCGCCGTTCAGGTCGACGACATGCAGATATTCGAAGCCCTGGGTCTCGAATTCATGCGCCTGGGCGGCGGGATCGGTGTTGAACACCGTCGCCTGCTCCATGTCGCCCAGCTTCAGACGGACGCAGGCGCCATCCTTCAGGTCGATGGCGGGGAAAAGGATCATCAGGGCTTCCACTTCAGGAAGTTGGCGAGAAGGGCGAGACCAAGCTTCTGGCTCTTCTCGGGATGGAACTGGGTTCCGGCGATGTTGCCGGTGGTGACGATCGCCGTGACCGGACCGCCATAATCGGCGGTCGCGATGACGTCGCCCGGCTGTTCGGCGAAGAGCTGGTAGGCATGCAGGAAATAGGCATGCCAGCCGTCGTCGCCCAGCGCGATGCCGTCGAGGAGCGGATGCGGGGCGGAGGCGTTCAGCGTGTTCCAGCCCATATGCGGGATCTTCAGGCGCGGATCGGAGGGTTCGATCCGGCGCACTTCGCCGGGAATGCGGCCGAGGCCCTTGGTTACGCCATATTCGATGCCGCGCGTCGCCAGGAGCTGCATGCCGACGCAGATGCCGAGGAACGGCCGTCCCTTGGCGTCGATCGTCTCGTTGATCGCCTCGATCATGCCGTCGACGCTGTCGAGATTGGTGCGGCAATCGGCAAAGGCGCCGTCCCCCGGCAAGACGACGTGATCCGCCTTGGCGACGACGTCGGGATCGGCGGTGACGACGATCCGCGCCGTCGAGCCGATGCCGGCGGCGGCGAGTTCGAGCGCCTTGGCGGCCGAGCGAAGATTGCCCGCGCCGTAGTCAATGATGGCAATGGTCATCGGGCTGTCCCCGGGGTCGGAAAGAGGCCGACGATATCGGCCGAGGCATTGGGCTGCGCCGCGCGAGCGATCCTGGCGGTGGCCGGAACGGCCTCCGGCACGACCGGCGAAGCGGCGGCGAAACGGTGGAAAAAGCGGATCTCGGCCTCGGCGCGCGAACGGCCCTCGGCGACGCCCGCCTCGGTGAAGCGGCGCCGCGAAAGCGTCCAGCGCAGAAGCGAACTGCCCTCGAGGCCGAGGAACAGCGCGCCGAGCAGGCCGAGCGCCGCCGCCGTCGGCGCGCCGAGATAGCGGCCGGAAAGCTCGATCGCGACGAGGTAGAGCGCATAGACTGCGAGCACCACCCACATGCGCCGATAGAGCATCCACAGCACCGGCAGGAAGAAGGCCGGCCACGAGAAGCCGTCCTTGACGAAGATCATGCGGTCGGCCTCGTCCAGCCCGCCGGTCGCGGAAACGGGCGGTGCGTGCACGGTGTAGATCGTCATGCCGCCCTCTCAGTCGCCGAGCTTGCCCTTGGTCGACGGCACACGGTCGGCCTGGCGCGGATCGATCGACGCCGCGACGCGAAGCGTGCGCGCGACCGCCTTGAAGCAGGTCTCGGCGATATGGTGGTTGTTGTCGCCGTAGAGGTTCTCGATGTGCAGCGTGATGCCGGCGTTCTGGGCGAAGGCCTGGAAGAATTCCTTGAACAGCTCGGTATCGAAATCGCCGACCTTGTCGCGCGTGAACTCGACCTTCCAGACCAGATAGGGCCGGCCGGAGACGTCGATGGCGCAGCGCGTCAGCGCCTCGTCCATGGCGAGGTGGGTGTCGGCATAGCGCGTGATGCCGCGCATCTCGCCCAGCGCCTTCTTGAGCGCCTGGCCGATGGCGATGCCGACATCCTCGACGGTGTGGTGCTGGTCGATATGCAGATCGCCCTTGCAGCGGATGGTCAGGTCCATCAGGCCGTGGCGGGCCAGCTGATCGAGCATATGATCGAAGAAGCCGACGCCCGTGGCGATGTCGGCGCGGCCGGTGCCGTCGAGATCCAGCGTTACCGCGATCTCGGTTTCCTTCGTCTTGCGCTCGATCGTGGCGCTACGCATATCTCTTTCCTTCTCAGTCCGCCTTGCTAGGGACAGCCGGCTTTTAACAGGCGTTTCCCTGTAACGCCACAAGGTTGAGCAAGCCTTTGCATCGCCGGACGGTGCGCCTACATAAGACGCTCCAGAGACGCTCTAGCCAACAGGGATCGCCGCGGGGCCTCAAGGGACCAAGGCGATCCGCCACGAAAGCAAATCATGACACATTCCCAGAACGATAGCCCCTATGCGGCTTGGCACGGGACGACGATCATCACCGTTCGCAAGGGCGACAAGGTGGTCATCGCCGGCGACGGCCAGGTGTCGCTGGGCCAGACCGTCATCAAGCACACGGCCCGCAAGGTCCGCCCGCTCGGCAAGGGCGGCGTGATCGCCGGTTTCGCCGGCTCGACCGCCGACGCCTTCACCCTGTTCGAACGCCTCGAGGCGAAGCTCGAGCAGTATCCGGGACAACTGACCCGTGCCTGCGTCGAGCTCGCCAAGGACTGGCGCACCGACCGCTATCTGCGCCATCTCGAGGCGATGATGCTGGTCGCCGACAAGACGACGAGCCTGGTGCTTACCGGCAATGGCGACGTGCTCGAGCCGGAAGGCGGCGTCATGGGCATCGGCTCCGGCGGCAACTACGCCCTCGCCGCCGCCCGCGCGCTGGCCGACACCGATCTCACGGCTGAACAGATCGCCC
This sequence comes from Kaistia sp. 32K, assembly GCF_016629525.1. Taxonomy (GTDB): domain Bacteria; phylum Pseudomonadota; class Alphaproteobacteria; order Rhizobiales; family Kaistiaceae; genus Kaistia. Next base: position 4,774,990 of record NZ_AP024269.1, on the reverse strand, counting down.
GCAAGGCGATGGCGATCGCCGCCGAGATCTGCGTTTACACCAACACCAGCGTGACGCTCGAACAGCTCGACGCTGCCTAGAGCGTCTCACCGTTTCCCCGAAACGGCTCGACCCTCTAGCTCCTTGTTTTGACGCGTTTTCGAGCCGCGAACCGCACACACTTCGCTTGAAAACGCTACAGGCGGACAGGAAGTCCCATGACCAATTTCTCTCCCCGCGAGATCGTCTCCGAGCTCGACCGCTACATCATCGGCCAGAACGACGCCAAGCGCGCCGTCGCCATCGCCCTGCGTAACCGCTGGCGGCGCCAGCAGCTCGAAGGCACGATGCGCGAAGAAGTGCTGCCGAAGAACATCCTGATGATCGGGCCGACCGGCGTCGGCAAGACCGAGATCTCGCGCCGCCTCGCCCGCCTCGCCGGCGCCCCGTTCCTCAAGGTCGAGGCGACCAAGTTCACCGAGGTCGGCTATGTCGGCCGCGACGTCGAGCAGATCGTCCGCGACCTGGTCGAGGTCGGCATCTCGCTCACCCGCGAGAAGAAGCGCAAGGATGTCGAAGCCAAGGCGCATCTCTCGGCCGAGGAACGCGTGCTGAACGCGCTCGTCGGCGACAGCGCCAGCCCGGCGACGCGCGAGAGCTTCCGCAAGAAGCTGCGCGCCAACGAGCTGGACGACAAGGAAATCGAGATCCAGGTGCGCGACCAGTCCGGCGGCCTGCCGCAGTTCGACGTTCCCGGCATGCCGGGCGCCTCGATCGGCGTGATGAATATCGGCGACATGCTCGGCAAGGCCTTCGGCGGCAAGACCAAGACGCGCCGCGTCACGGTCAAGGACAGCTACAAGGTGCTGATCGACGAGGAATCCGACAAGCTGCTCGACGACGAACAGCTGACGGCCGAGGCGATCTCGATCGTCGAGAACGACGGCATCGTCTTCCTGGACGAGATCGACAAGATCTGCGCCCGCGAAGGCCGGGCCGGCGATGTTTCACGTGAAGGCGTGCAGCGCGATCTTCTACCTTTGATTGAAGGTACGACCGTCGCAACCAAGTACGGCCCGGTGAAGACCGATCACATCCTCTTCATCGCGTCGGGCGCCTTCCACATCGCCAAGCCGTCGGACCTGCTGCCGGAGCTGCAGGGCCGCCTGCCGATCCGCGTCGAGCTCAACGCGCTGACCCAGGCCGACTTCCGCCAGATTCTGACGGAACCGGAGGCTAGCCTGATCAAGCAGTATGTGGCGCTGATGCAGACGGAAGGCGTCAAGCTCGTGATCGCCGAGGACGCGATCGACGCCATCGCCCGCATCGCGGTCGAGGTGAACTCGTCGGTCGAGAACATCGGCGCGCGCCGGCTGCAAACCGTCATGGAGCGCATCCTCGACGACATCAGCTTCGCGGCCCCGGATCGCTCCGGCGACACGGTGACGATCGACGCCGCCTATATCGAGGCGCATATCGGCGATCTCTCGCGCAACATCGACCTGTCGCGCTACATCCTCTGACGCGATAGCGGCCCCGCCCTGCCCTTTTGGCGGGGCCGCGCAACCTTCTGCAACCTGCCGCAGCGGCTTTATCCGCGCCCCTGTGGCAGGTAAGCCGTTTTCGAGCCCGGTTTTCCGATGCTATAAACCCGGATCGGCCGATCCATGACGGGTGCGGTCTCTCGTTCGACCGACGGATCGCTTCCCATGCGTCTTCTGCGTAGCGCCCTGCTCGCTTCCCTTGTCCTCGCGACCATCCTGCCCGCCACGGCCGCCGTCGTCGTGCCGCCCGGCAACCGCAGCGCGGCGCAGCCCGAAATCGACATGAGTTCGATCAAGCGGGCCGGCGAGACCAAGGAGACGTTCGAGGCGAAATACCGCCGGATCTATGCGCTGCTGAAACGCGACAAGACCCTGATCCGCTCGATCAAGCGCGCCGCCAAGATCTATGACGTCGACCCGGTGCATCTGGTCGGCGCCATCGTCGGCGAGCACACCTACAACGTCGGCGGCCTCGACAGCGCCCAGGCCTATTACGTCAAGGCGCTCGCCTATCTCGGCACCAAGGACCTCGCCTTCGGCTACCAGGGCGAGAGCGTCGCCGAATTTGTCAGCCGCCCGCAATTCGACCGCTGCGACGGGCTGAAGTCATCCTATGACCTCTGGACCTGCCGCGAGGATGTCTGGGACGCCGAGTTCCGGGGCAAGAAGGTCGACGGCAAGTCGTTCCCGCGCGACCGCTTCTCCAAGGTGTTCTTCCAGCCGCTCTATGCCGGCCAGACCTTCGGGCTCGGCCAGATCAATCCGCTGACCGCGCTCACCGTCACCGACATCGTGCACCGGAAGAGCGGACTGCCGCTGCTCGACGCCGAGCGGGCGCCGGAGCTCTACCAGGCGATCATGGATCCCAACATGTCGCTCGACTACATGGCGGCGATCCTCCGCCTGTCGATCGACGTCTATCGCGATACCGCCGGCGTCGACATCTCGAACAATCCCGGCATCACCTCGACGCTCTACAATGTCGGCGACGTCAAGGTGCGCGCCCGCAAGCTCGCGGCCGAGCGCAAGCGCAGCAAGAACGCGATGCCGCAGGAAAACTACTATGGCTGGCTGGTGAACGAGCGGCTGGACGAGCTGCGCGCGCTGCTCTGAGGAGCCCGTCGCTCACTTCAGCGTCGGCAGATCCAGCGCGTGTTCGGCCTGCAGCGCCCGGCGGGCGCTGTCGCGATCGCGGGCGTCCTGAACCGCCTTCTTCAATTCCTGCAACGACTTGACGCTGAGGCCGCCGATCTCGCCGGCGAGAAGGTGCGCGAGTTCCGTCGCCTCGGGCGCCAGTCCCGCCGTATCGACGACGACGCGCGGATGCGAGCGTTCGGCGAGCCGCTGCAGTTCCTCGGCCTCATCCCAGATGACGTTGAAATAGGCGATGATGCGCTGGACCATGAACCAGCTCGGACTGCCGCGCTTGCCATGCTCGAGCGCCGAGAGATAGGAGCTCGAGACCTGGAGCTTACCGGCCATGTCCTTGAGCGACAGGCCCCTCTCCTCGCGCATCTCGCGCAGGCGCTGGCCGAACGGCGTCATGCCGGCCCTGCCTTGTGCGCCGTCCGCTTCTTGCGGATCCGCACATAAAGCGCGCCGCCGCCGCCATGGCTGCGATGCGCCTCCTCAAAACCGATGACGATGCCGCGCAGCCCCGGCTCTGCCAGCCATTGCGGCACGCGCCGGCGAAGTACGCCGCGCTCGGTCATGCCGAACGGATCCTCGCCCGTCGCCTTGCCCTTGCCGGTGATGACGATGACGAGCTTGGCGCCGCGCGCCTGCGCGTCGACCAGGAAGCCGCGCAGCCGGTCATGCGCGTCCATCTGGGTCAGCCCGTGCAGGTCAATGCGGCCATCGATCTCGATCGTGCCGCGCGCGACGCGGGTCAGTGTCCGCCGCTCGATCGGATGCAGCGGCGGTGGCGGCGCCGGCTTGTCGGCCTTGCCGATCTTCGCCCCCGCCCCGATCGGCTTTGCCAGCTCGGCCTGAAGCGACTGCGGCTCGGCGACGGGCGCCGGAGGCGGCTCGGGCATGACATCTTCCGGCCGCAGCGGCACGGCGGTGCGCGCGACCGTCGCCCAAAGCGTGCGCTCCTCGCCCGACAGGCTGCGCTTGCGGCGTGTCATGACCCGCCCCGCGGCGCCAGCACGACGAAACCACCTGACGCCTGCATGCGCCCGGCGATCCGGCCGGCCTCGTCGCCGGAGCCGAAGAAGATATCGCCGCGCGCCGGGCCGAGAATGGCGGAGCCGGTATCCTGCGCGACGAGCAGCCGGCGGAACGCGCCACCGCCCTCGGCGGCCGGCAGCCTCGTGTCGATCCAGACCGGCACATGGAAAGTGTGCAGCGTGCGGTCGACGGCGAGGCTGCGCCCGGCCGTCAGCGGCACCTTGGCGGCGGCGATCGGCCCGAGCGCCGGATCCTGCACGGCGGCCTCGCGGAAGAAGATGTAGGAGCGGTTCTGCCAGATCACCTCGGACGCCTGGTCCGGATGGGCGGCGAGCCACTCGCGGATCGTCTGCATGGAAACGCCGCCCTTCGGTAGCGCTCCGCGATCGAGCAGCACCCGGCCGACCGACGTGTAGGCATAGCCCGACTTCGCCGCATAGGTGACGCGGAGAAGCTCGCCCCCCGGCAGCCGCAGCCGCGCCGCGCCCTGGATATGGACGAAGAGCGCGTCGACGCGATCGGCGAGATAGGCGATTTCCAGTCCGCGCCCGGTGAGCGCACCGCGCTCTATCTCGCCCCGGTCGAAGAACGGCTCGAACCCCGCCTCCGTCTGGCGCGCGAAACGCATGCCGGGCTCGAGGCCGGGCGGCGGATCCTTTTCGTCGATCTCGACCAGCTCCGCCGGCGGCGCCAGCAGCGGCACGGAAAATTCCGCCGACGGCTGCAAGGACGCTGCGACTTCGGGCTCGTAGAATCCGGTGAAGAAGCCGGCTTCGCTATCCGGCTGGACCAGCCGCAACGGCTGGAAATTTGCCTCGAAGAAGCGGCGGGCGCTCTCGTCGTCCAGTTCGGCCGGCAGGCCGATGGCGGCGCCGGCGACCTTCGCCAGCGCGACGCCGTCTATGCCGAGCGCGCGGGTCTTCGGTGGCTGGTCCGCGATATGGACGGCGCTCCGATGAAAGGCGCGCCAGGCCGCCGCATGGTCGTCATCCCGCCAGCCTTCGAGCGCGTCGAAGGGGATCGGCACAAGCCGGGTGTTCGCTTCCGTCGACACAACGCGGGCTTCCGGTCATTCAACGGTTTCGGTCGCCACCAGCAGCCAGTTCGGGTCTCGGGATGAGACATCGCGGGCGAAGGTCCAGATATCGGTGACGTCGGCGATGTGGACGGCATCGCCATCGACGATCTCGCCGGCCTTGTCGCGCGTCGCCGAGATCAGCTTGGAGACGAACTTGACCGAGACCTGCGCCGTGCCGTTCTTCAGCGCGCCATCGACCATTTCGACCTTCTCGAAGCCGACGAAATTGAACTCGACCGTCTCGCCGCGCGCCTCGCGCTCGCCGATGGCGCCGGCGAATCCGTCATAGACCTCGCGGCCGAGCAGCGGCTTCAGTGCCTTGCGGTCGCCCTGGGCAAAAGCGGTGACGATCATTTCGTAAGCGGTGCGCGCGCCGTCAATGAACTGTTGCGGATCGAAATTGCGGTCCGCCGCGATGATCGCGGCGAGCGCCGAGGCGAGCGGCGTTCCAGGCTGGGCGACGGCGGCGATGCGCTGATCCTCGCTGGTTGTGACCGGCTGCGCGGCGACGGCGGCATCGTCATTCGCGGACGGACGGCGGGGCAGCGCCACCACCTTGTCGCCGGCGGCCGCTTCCGGCTCGCTGGCCTTGCGACGGGCGAACGGGTCGAAGGGCGGGCGCTCATTGCCCGTGCGCTGACCCAGCACGCCGCGCAGCTTGAAGAAGATCACCACCGCGAGGACGAGGAAGATCAGCGTATAGATATCGACGAAGCCGTTCATGCCGAAGGCATCCTGTCCTATTCTGGAGGGCCCATGAGACCGGATCTGGAGCCGGAAACGCGCAAGCGAGCGATCATGGACCCAATGTGGTAATCGTTGGGCGGCGATCCAAGTCCGTCAAGGGCACAATGCCGGGTAGGGCAGCACATCGAGCCTCCGACGGACGTCGTACAGCGCTTGTATCACTGAGACGGAAGTGTTAGCGAGCCCACTTGTCAAGATCAGGCCATTCGGCCGATTGTCCAGGGGAGCCGCCATTATGGCCGATGACAACGAAAACGGCGCGGGCCAGCTCGCCCAGCCGAACCTTTCGATCCTGCTGCAGTATGTGAAGGATCTTTCCTTCGAGAATCCCGGCGCGCCCCGTTCGCTCGGTCCGCGTCGCACGGCTCCGAGCATCAACATCGGCATCAATGTCGGCGCCACGCCGCTGGACGCTGAAGACTACGAGATCGAGCTCCGCCTCGAAGGCCGCGCCACCGAAGGCGACCAGACGATCTTCGTCGCCGAGCTGGTCTATGCTGGCGTGTTCCGCCTTTCGAACGTGCCGCAGGAAAACCTGGCGCCGATCCTGATGATCGAATGCCCGCGCCTGCTATTCCCGTTCGCCCGCCAGATCCTGGCCGACATGACCCGCAATGGCGGCTTCCCGCCGCTGCTCGTCGACCCGGTCGACTTCACCCAGCTCTACCGTCAGCGCCTGATGGAAATGGCCGCCGCCCAGCAGCAGGGTTCGCGCCCGAGCTGATCGGCTTCGCGACGGCAACGCCGCCGCAGACAAACAAAGCCCCTGTTCCACATGGATCAGGGGCTTTTCTTTTGCCTTTTCTCAGGCCTCGCCGGCTTCTTCCGGCAGATAGGCCTTCCACAGCGCGCTGTCGCCCATCTTGCCGATGAAGGCCTGGTGCGCCGCCTGCTCTTCCGCCGTGACGCGGAACGGACGCGGTTCGGGCCGCTGCTGCGTCGGCGCCACGAGGATCGGCGCGCCGTCGTCGCTGACCTCGGCGGCCGCGTCCGGCATCAGGATCAGGTCCGGCTGGCGCCCGCCGATCAGCTCCAGATAGACGTCGGCGAGCAGCACCGAGTCGATCAGGCCGCCGTGGACGGTGCGCTTGCTGGTATCGATGCCGTAGCGCGAGCAGAGTGCATCGAGCGAGTTCGGGCCCATCGGATGCTTGCGGCGCGCCAGCACCAGCGTGTCGATCACCCGATCCGGCGGAATCGGCGGCTTGCCGAGCCGGGCGAACTCCGCGTTGATGAAGCCGATATCGAAGCTGGCGTTGTGGGCGATCAGCGTCGCGCCTTCGATGAAGGCGATGAAATCGTCGACCACCGCGCTGAACACCGGCTTGTCGGCCAGGAACTCGTCGGAAAGGCCGTGCACGCGGAACGCCTCGACCGGCATCGACCGTTCGGGGTTGATGTAGATGTGGAAGTCGCGACCCGTGGGGAGGTGGTTGAACAGCTCCACCGCGCCGATTTCGACCAGCCGGTCGCCCTTCAACGGTTCGAGGCCGGTCGTTTCCGTATCAAAGACGATCTCGCGCAACGCTCTCTCCGCTTTTCGTCAATCCATGGTGCCGTCGCCGGGGCCGGCACGCAACCCTTTGTCAGTTCTGGTCCGACCGCGCGGCGGCCGTTGCCGCCAGCGCCCGCACGATATCCGCGACACGCGCCGCCGACGCTTCCTTGCTGCCACCCGTCTCGACGACGAAATGGGCGCGCCGGCGCTTTTCCGCATCCGGCATCTGGCGGGCGAGAATGGCGGCGAGCCGCTCCGGCGTCATGCCCGGGCGCTCCAGCACCCGCGCCGCCTGGATCTCGGCCGGCGCGCTGACAACGACGGTAACATCGACGCGCTTTTCGCCGCCCGTCTCGAACAAAAGCGGTACATCGACAACGAACATCGACCGGCCGGCGCGCCTGGCCTCGGCCATGCATTCAGCCTCGACGGCCTGCACCATCGGATGGACGATCGCTTCCAGCTCCCGCAACGCGCCGGGATCCGCGGCGAGGATCGCCGACAGCCGGCCCCGGTCGACGACGCCATCCTGGATCGCGTCCGGGAAACGCGCCGAGATCGCCGGCACGGCCGGCCCGCGATAGAGCGCGTGGACGACGGCATCGGCGTCGTGCAGCACGGCGCCATGCTCGGCGAACAGCCGGGCCGTGGTCGACTTGCCCATGCCGATCGAGCCGGTGACGCCGATGACGATCACGCCGCGTTTCCTGCTTCGACGATGCCCATGTCGGCGAGGATCAGAGCCCTGAGCTCCGGAGTGACGGTGGGCCGGCGGCCGAACCAGCGCTCGAAGCCCGGCGCGGCCTGGTGCAGCAGCATGCCGAGGCCATCGACGGTCTTCAGCCCGCGTGCCCGCGCGATCGAAAGTAACGGCGTCTCGAGCGGCGTGTAGACGATGTCGGTGACGAACAGGTCGTCACGCGCCGCGCCGAGGTCGATCACCAGCGGCGGCTGGCCCTCCATGCCGAGCGAGGTGGTGTTGACCAGCAAGGTCGCTTGCGGCAGCAGGCGAGGGAGGTCGTCCCAGCCGGCGGGCCGGATTTCGGAGCCGAAACGTTCGGCCATCGCCTCGGCCCGGTCACGGGTGCGGTTGACGACATGGATCGGCGCGAAGCCGCGCGCCTTCAGCGCCCAGATCACCGCGCGCGCCGCGCCGCCGGCGCCAAGCACGATCGCCGGGCCGGGATTGGCGTCAAAGCCGGGGGCCCGCTGGTCGAGATTGGCGATGAAGCCCTCGGCATCGGTATTCGAGCCGACGAGCTTGCCATTCTCCAGCCAGACCGTGTTGACGGCGCCGAGCGCGGACGCGACCGCATCGGCCTGATCGACCGAGGCGAAGGCGACCTCCTTGTGCGGAACGGTGACGTTGCAGCCGATGAAGGGGCCGTCGGCGAAACCGGCGAAGAAGGCGGCCGCATTCTCCGGCTCGACCGGATGACGAACATAGTCGCCGGCAAGCCCCAGCTCCGCCAGCCAGTGGCGATGGATGATCGGCGAGCGGGAATGCTTGACCGGCCAGCCGATGACACAGGCGGTCGGAACAGTCGTCGGGGCTGAAATCGTCATGTCGCCTCGTCAGGACGGAAGGAGGCCGCGCCGGCGCAATTCGGCCAAGAGCGGCAACATGGGAAGTCCGAGAATGCTGAAATAGTCGCCTTCGATCGCCTGGAAAAGCTGGATTCCGACGCCTTCGAGCAGATAGGCGCCGACCGACCACAGCGCACTATCACCGGCCGCGTCGAGATAGCGCTCGATCGCCTCGCTCGTCAGGGGCCGCATGGTCAGGCTCGCCGTGCTGACATGCTCCCAGACGATCTCGCCGTTCTCCGCCAGCACGACCGCTGTGCGCAGGCGATGGGTACGGCCGGCGAGCGCCGCGATCTGCGCGGCGGCGGCCGCGCGATCGACCGGCTTGACGAAGCGCTCGCCATCGAGATCGAGCACCTGATCGCCGCCAAGGATCAGACGGCCGGGCGCCGCGATGGCAAGCGCCTTGGCGCGCGAGAGGGCCAGCGCGATCTCGGTCGGCGAGGCGCCTTGGGCGAGGAGGGGCGTTTCCAGCGCCCGCTCGTCGACGCCCGGCGCGATCGCCTCGAATGTCAGACCGGCATTGCGGAGGAGGGCGATGCGGGTCGAGCTGGTGGAAGCGAGGATCAGCGTCATGACGAAAGCCCGTCCCGAATGCCGGCTTCGCGGAGCGTTCCGGCCTGCTTGTTGCGCAGCGCCAGGATGGCGGCGGCCGTCTCCTCGATCGAGCGGCGCGTCACGTCGATGACCGGCCAGCCATTGCGGGCGCAGATCTTACGGGTGGCGGCGATCTCGTTGGCGACGGCGGCGCGATCGACATAGGGATCGTCCTCGCTGCCAAAGGCGGCATTGGAGAGAACCCGGTTTTCCCGCATCTGCACGATCCGGTCCGGCGTCGCCACCAGCCCTACGATCAACGGATGGCTCGCCGCCTCGAGTTCCGCCGGCAGGCCGATCCCCGGCACGATCGGGATATTGGCGGTGCGCACGCCGCGATTGGCCAGGTAGATGCTGGTCGGCGTCTTCGACGTCCGGCTGACGCCGATGATGACGATCTCGGCGAGGTCGAGATCCTCCGGCAGCTGGCCGTCATCATGCATCATCGTGAAGGTCAGCGCCTCGATGCGGCGGAAATAGTCGCCGTCGAGCGAATGCTGTGCGCCGGCGCGCCCCTCGCTCGACGCGCCGAGATAGGACTGGAACACCTGCAGCACCGGATCGAGCACCGAGAAGCAGGGCACGCCGATATCGCGGCAGCCCTGTTCCAGCATCGCCGCCATGACACGATCGACCAGCGTGTAGAGAATGATGCCCGGCTCGCGCTCAATCTCGACCAGAAGCTGGTCGATCTGCTTCGGCGCCCGCACCATCGAATGCATGTGCTCGATCACCGAAACGCCCGGATACTGCGCCGAAGCGGCGCGTCCGACGGTCAGCAGCGTCTCGCCGGTCGCGTCCGAAATCAGGTGCAAATGCAGATGCCGGGACTCGTTCTTCACACTGTCATCCCCAGGGCTGTGGACACGGACGGGATAAGTCGGCCTCCGTTCGGCCAGGACCCGACTTGTCCCCGATCGCCGCGAATTGATCAACAGCGGCTCCGCCTGGGGAGATCGAGTCCGGGGCTGTCGATGGAATCGGGGATTAACGAGTTATTAACCTATGCGTTAAGGGGATATTAACAATGATGGCAGAACTGCTCCAAAGTTGAGGATTGGCAAAAAGCGCAAATGGGCCAAGGCGATACGCGCCGCCATCCACGCTCTTTCCCCAGCCGGACGGATGCGGGGCTGAAAAGGGCGGGTTCTTCAGACGGCGTCTCGGTCGCATTGTGGACGGCGATGAATGACGGTAATCCACCGTCTAAAAGAAGAAGAAACTACAGATAGATCTCTTTCTTTGGTGGTGGTGGTGCAGAAAGTCCCGACGGCTTTGATGACGAAAGCGCGCTTGTTGCGCGTCCTCGATGGCGAGGTTCTCGCCGAGCCGCCGATCTGGCTGATGCGCCAGGCGGGCCGTTATCTGCCCGAATATCGGGAGCTCCGCGCCAAGGCCGGATCCTTCCTCGATCTCTGCTACACGCCCGAGCTCGCGACCGAGGTAACGCTGCAGCCGATCCGCCGGTTCGGTTTCGACGCGGCGATCCTGTTCTCCGACATTCTCGTCATCCCGCACGCGCTCGGCCGAGACGTCCGCTTCGTCGAAGGCGAGGGACCGCGTCTCGATCCGATCGATCCGGCCGAGATCGCGCAGCTTTCTGTCGACGCCGTCCTCGAAAGGCTGGCGCCGGTGCTGGAGACGGTTGGCGCCGTCCGCCGCGAGCTGGCCCCCGACAAGGCCCTGATCGGCTTCTGCGGGGCGCCCTGGACCGTTGCGACCTACATGATCGCCGGCAAGGGGACTCCAGATCAGGCGCCCTCGCGTCTGCTGGCGGCGCGCGACCCGGAAGCGCTGGACCGCCTGATCGATACGCTGGTCGAGGCTTCGATCGTCTATCTGGTCGCGCAATTGCGGGCTGGCGCCGACGCCGTGCAGATTTTCGACAGCTGGTCGCGCGTTCTGTCGCCGAGGGCGTTCGAACGCTGGTCGGCCGGGCCGATCGCGCGGATCGTCGCCGGCGTGCGGGCGGAAATTCCGGATGCGCGCATCATCGGCTTCCCGAAAGGCGCGGATCGGGGGCTTTCAGCCTTCGTCGAGACGACGGGCGTCAACGCGGTCGGCGTCGATTGGACCGTGCCGCTGCGAGCGGTCCGCGACGAAATCGACGGTCGCGCCGCCATCCAGGGCAATCTGGACCCGATGGTCCTCGTCGCCGGCGGCGACGAGCTCGATCGTTCGGTCGATGAAATTCTCGAGACGATGCGCGGTTCGCGACTGATCTTCAATCTCGGGCACGGGATCGTGCCGCAGACGCCGATCGCGCATGTCGAGCGACTGATCGCGCGCATTCGCGGCTAGGGCAGGGGGATAACGGCAATGTTGGCTTACTACGACTGGATCAAGGCCCTGCACGTCATCGCGGTGATTACGTGGATGGCGGGCATCTTCTATCTGCCGCGCCTTTTCGTCTATCACACCGGCGCGGCGGTGGGCTCCGACAAGTCCGAGACCTTCAAGGTCATGGAAGCGAAGCTGCTGCGGATCATCATGAATCCGGCGATGATCCTGACCTGGATCACGGGCCTTACCATCGTTCGGCTCGGCGGCTTCGAGCAGCAGCCCTGGTTCATGGCGAAATTCGTGCTTGTCATCGCCATGTCGGTTTTCCATATGTGGCTGGCGTCGTGCCGCAAGGCCTTCGCGGCGGATCGCAACACGCGTTCGGAGCGGGCCTACCGTCTCGCCAACGAGATCCCGACGATCCTGATGATCCTCATCGTCATTCTGGTCGTGGTAAAACCGTTCTGAGTTTCTGTGATTTTGCGACGTTTCTGACGCTTGCCGTGGAACCGGCGAGCGATTATGGTGCGCCATCTTGTCGAAGCAGACAGATGCCGGTTGACCTGCCAGGGACGACCGAAGCATCGCGCCGGCGGGCATAGCTCCCGCCAGGCTGAAGTTCTGCCAATCCCCATTTATGCCCTTCGATATCCATCCTTTCTTTGAATCCAAACGAGATTCACAAAACCCATGCGTGAAATGAAACTGCAGGACCTCAAGTCCAAATCCCCGACGGAGCTGCTGGCCTTCGCCGAGGAACTTGAGGTCGAAAATGCGAGCACGCTGCGCAAGCAGGAGCTGATGTTCGCGATCCTGAAGCAGCTGGCAGACAACGACGTCGAGATCGTCGGACAGGGCGTCGTCGAGGTTTTGCAGGACGGTTTCGGCTTCCTGCGCTCGCCCGACGCCAACTATCTCGCCGGACCCGACGATATCTACGTCTCTCCCTCGCAGATCCGCCGCTTCTCGCTGCGGACCGGCGACACGGTCGAGGGCTATATCCGCAGTCCGAAGGATGGCGAGCGCTATTTCGCCCTGCTCAAGGTCTCGACGATCAATTTCGAGGACCCCGACAAGGCGCGCCACAAGGTCCACTTCGACAATCTGACGCCGCTCTATCCGAACGAGCGCTTCAAGATGGAGCTCGAGGTTCCGGCCGGCAAGGACATGACGCCGCGGATCATTGACCTCGTCGCGCCGCTCGGCAAAGGCCAGCGCGCCCTGGTCACGGCGCCGCCGCGCACCGGTAAGACGGTGTTCCTGCAGAACATCGCCCACTCGATCGCCCAGAACCATCCCGAGTGCTACCTCATCGTTCTCTTGATCGACGAGCGTCCGGAAGAAGTGACGGACATGCAGCGCTCGGTGAAGGGCGAGGTGATCTCCTCGACCTTCGACGAACCCGCCACCCGCCACGTTGCCGTCGCCGAGATGGTGATCGAGAAGGCCAAGCGTCTCGTCGAGCATGGCCGCGACGTCGTCATCCTGCTCGATTCGATCACCCGCCTCGGCCGCGCCTACAACACGGTCGTGCCGTCCTCCGGCAAGGTGCTGACCGGCGGTGTCGACGCCAATGCGCTGCAGCGGCCGAAGCGCTTCTTCGGCGCGGCGCGCAATATCGAGGAAGGCGGTTCGCTGACGATCATCGCGACCGCGCTGATCGATACCGGCAGCCGCATGGACGAAGTCATCTTCGAAGAGTTCAAGGGCACCGGTAACTCGGAAATCATCCTGGACCGCAAGGTGGCCGACAAGCGGACCTTCCCGGCGATCGACATCACCCGCTCGGGTACCCGCAAGGAAGAGCTGCTGGTTCCGCCGGATGTGCTCAAGAAGATGTACGTGCTCCGTCGCATCCTCATGCCGATGGGCACCGTCGACGCGATCGAGTTCCTGCTCGACAAGCTCCGGCAGACGAAACACAACTCCGATTTCTTCGATCAGATGAACACCTGATCCGGCATTTCGGCCGCCTGTTGGTGGCCGTTTCCGACATCAAAATGGCCGGGCTCGTCCCGGCCATTTTTCGTTTCGGCTGTTAACCCGCGAGTGTGACGCTGTTAGCGTTTCGTTAGCCATGCGGGCGCAGTTCGGCGGCGAGCGCCTTGGCGTCGGAGAGCGGCAACGAGCAGGCGCCCTCTCGGCAGACATAGGCGGTCACCTTGCCGTCGATCGCGCGCTTGCCATGGGCGGGATGCGCGGCCGGCAGCGAGGCGCCGTCCTCCCGGAGGTCGAGCACCAGATCCGGGCTCCAGTTCTCCAGCACCACTTGGCGAAGCTCCGCGCCGCTGTCGCCGGCCGGTATCAGGATCACCACCGAGCGGATCGTGAGGCGAAGGTCGAGGCCGGAGAGCAGGCTCGCGGTGCCGAAGACGTTTTCCGCAATTGCGCTAGCCGAGGCCGCGAGGATGGCATCGGCCCGATCGCGGAACCTATCGTCGCCCGTCAACGCCCAGAGCCGGACGAGACTGTCGACGGCGAGGCCGTGCGGATTGGGCGAGGCGTCGTCGATACGGTCGGATTTCCGGACGATCAGCGGCTCGGCGTCGTCGGCGGTGAAGTGCAGATTGCCCTTGCCGTCGCCATGGTGCGTTTCGAGCAGATCCAGCAGGCGGGTCGCTTCGTCGAGATAGCTTGCCTTCTGCGTCGCTTGATGCAGGGCGACGGCGGCGCGAGCGAGCGACGCGAGATCGGAGGAGAAGCCGGGAAAGACGCCCTGACCGTTGCGGAGGGCATGGCCCGGGCGCCCGTCGCGAGAAACCGATTCGGTTATGAAACGATAGGCCGCCTCCGCCAGCGCCACCCAGTCGGGCCGGTCGAGCAGCCAGCCGGCGGTGGCGAGGCCGGTGATTGCATAGCCGTTCCAGTCGACCAGGATCTTGTCGTCGAGGCCGGGCCGGACGCGACCGGCGCGCTCTTCCAGCATGCGGGCGAGCAGCGCGTCGGCGCGTCGCTGGTCGCTGTCTGCGAGCGGGGCAGGGGTTCGCAATCGATTCGGGATCGAAACGCCTTCCCAGTTGCCGCCCTCGTGGATGTCGTAGGTCGCGGCGATGAGATCGGCGTCGTCGGCATCGAGGAAACGATCCAGCTCGTCGCGCCGCCAGACGTAGAAGCGGCCCTCATGCCCCTCGCTGTCGGCGTCGAGGCTGGCGGCGAAGGCGCCGCCGGGCAACAGCATCTCGCGCACGAGCCAGCCGATCGTCGTCTCGATCCGGCTTCGATAGGTCGCGCGGTTCGGGCTCTGGATGGTCGCCAGCGCCAGCTGCCCCAGCAGCAGGCCGTTATCGGACAGCATTTTTTCGAAATGCGGCACCAGCCAGTCGACATCGGTCGAGTAGCGGGCGAAGCCGCCGCCAACGTGATCGAAGATGCCGCCGTTGGACAGGCCGGTCAGCGTCGCCTCGGCGGCGCTGATATAATCGGGAATGCCGGTGCGACGGGCGCCGCGGGCAAGATAGTCGATCACCGTCACGTTCGGAAATTTCGGCGCGCCGCGCGTGCCGCCGCGCTCGAGATCCATGATCGAGAAGATCGAGCGCGCCGCCTGGTCGAGCAGGTTCGGGCCGAGCGCCGGGCCGTCAAAGGCGGGGCGCGGCTGGATATGGGCGGCGATGCGATCAGCCTGCGCCAGGATCTCGGCGCGGTCGCGACGATAGAAGCCGTCAATCTGAGTCAGCACGTCGACGAAGGCCGGCCGGCCATAGCGCGACACCTTCGGGAAATAGGTGCCGCCCCAGATTGGCTTGCCGTCCGGCGTCAGGAACATGGTAAGCGGCCAGCCGCCCTGCTCGCCGATCGCGTGCAGCGCCGCCATATAGATCTGGTCGATGTCGGGCCGCTCCTCGCGATCGACCTTGATGTTGACGAAGAGACGGTTCATCACCGCGGCGGTTTCGGCGTCCTCGAACGATTCATGCGCCATGACGTGGCACCAGTGGCAGGCGGCATAGCCGATCGAGAGCAGGATCGGCCGGTCGAGATCCCTTGCCTCCTTGAGCGCGGCGGCGTTCCAGCCGCGCCAGTGCACGGGATTGTCCTGGTGCTGAAGCAGATAGGGGCTGGTCTCGAAGCGAAGCAGGTTTTCGGACATCGGAGCTTTCGCGGTTGGTTTGCGTCGCGGACGGCCCGAAGCCTAGACCTGTCGGATCGGCGCGGCTAGGCAAGAGGCCGAGCAGAGGCGGATCCAGCGGCGACGGTTCCGGAAAGCAGGCAAGGGCATATGACATTGCATCGCGACGACACGATCTTCGCGCTTTCGAGCGGCGCGGCGCCCTCCGGCGTCGCCGTCATCCGGCTGTCGGGCAAAGGCGTTCGATTCGGCCTCGAAACATTGGTCGGCGCCGTGCCGCCGGCGCGGCTGGCGAGCCTCCGGACGCTGCGCGCGCCCGAGAATGGCGAGATCCTCGATCGCGGTTTGGTGCTGTTCTTTCCCGGCCCCGCCAGCTTCACCGGCGAGGATGTCGCCGAATTGCAGGTGCATGGCGGCCGGGCGGTTATCGCCGGCATCCTGAAGGCGCTCGCGGCGCTGCCGGGTTTTCGCGCGGCGGAGGCCGGCGAGTTCACGCGTCGCGCCTTCGAGAATGGCCGCGCCGACCTGACCGAGATCGAGGGGTTGGCGGATCTGATCGCAGCCGAGACCGAGATGCAGCGGCGTCTCGCCATCCGCCAGGCCGATGGCGGCCTGCGCAAGCTCTATGAAGACTGGCGCCATCGCCTGATCCGCGCGCGCGCCCTGGTCGAGGCCGGTCTCGACTTCGTCGACGAAGAGGACGTGCCGGATGACGTCATGGCGCCGGCTTGGGGCGAGGCCGCCGGCGTGGCCAATGAAATGGCGGCGCATCTCGACGACCAGCACTTTGGCGAGCGAGTCCGCGATGGCTTCGAGGTGGTGCTGCTCGGGCCGCCGAATGTCGGCAAGTCCAGCCTGATGAATGCGCTTGTGCGGCGCGAGGCGGCGATCGTCACGGCCGAGCCCGGCACGACGCGCGACCTGATCGAGGTGGCGCTGGATATTGACGGTCATGCCGTGACGCTGATCGATACGGCCGGACTGCGCGAGACGGAGAGCGTCGTCGAGCGCGAAGGCATCGCCCGCGCCCGCCGCCGCGCCGACACCGCCGATCTGGTGCTGGCGCTTTCCGACCAGGACTCCTTCGCCGAAACGATTCCGGATGGCGCCCCGGTTCTGCGCGTGCGCACCAAGCTGGATCTGCTCGAAGACGCACTCGATTCGGACTCGAAACGAGTCAATGACGCCGATGTTGTCGTGTCGGCCCGGAGCGGGCAGGGGTTGGATGCGTTGGTCCGCGAGATCGGCGCGGCGCTTCGTCTGGCGCGGCCGATGCCGACGGCGTTGATCACGCGGACACGGCAGCGCGACGGCATCAGTCGCTCCCTCGGCTATCTCAGCGAGCTGGAGCGAGCCGGCGATCATGCCGTCGAGGTGAAGGCGGAACTCTTGCGCAGCGCCGCCGATGCGCTCGGTCGCGTCACCGGCAAGGTCGATGTCGAGGACCTGCTTGACGTGATCTTTTCCGAATTCTGCATCGGCAAATAGACGCGGATTCCGCTTCTGTTCCACGTGAAACAGTTTTGCCTTTGACGCGGTTCGGTCGAGCGATTAGGACAGCCCGATCAAAGGGATCCAAACCATGACCAGCGCAGCAGTTGCGAGCTTCGACGTCGTCGTCATCGGCGGCGGCCATGCCGGCACCGAGGCCGCCGCCGCCTCGGCGCGGCTCGGCGCCCGCACCGCCCTCGTCACCCACCAGGCCGCCACCATCGGCATCATGTCGTGCAATCCGGCGATTGGCGGCTTGGGCAAGGGCCATCTGGTGCGCGAGATCGATGCGCTCGACGGCCTGATGGGTCGGGTGGCGGATGCCGGCGGCATCCAGTTCCGCATGCTCAACCGGCGTAAGGGACCGGCTGTGCGCGGTCCGCGCGCCCAGGCCGACCGCAAGCTCTATCGCGAGGCGATGCAGGCCGAGATCGCCGCGACCCCCAATCTCACTGTGGTTGAAGGCGAGGCGGACGACCTGACCGTCGTCGACGGCCGCATCGCCGGTGTCGTGCTCGCTGACGGCCGCGCCATCCGCTGCGGCGCCGTGGTGATCACCACCGGCACCTTCTTGCGCGGCCTGATCCATATCGGAGAGACCAAGATCCCGGCCGGCCGGGTCGGCGAGAAGCCGGCAATGGGCCTGTCTGCCGCGCTGACGCGGCACGATTTCAACCTGGCGCGACTGAAGACCGGCACGCCGGCGCGGCTCGATGGCCGCACCATCAATTTCGAGATCCTCGAGCGCCAGCCGGGCGATGATGAGCCGGAGCCGTTCTCGACGCTGACGGCGCGGATCGACCGGCAACAGGTCGATTGCTTTATCACCCGTACTACCGAGGCGACGCACGACGTCATCCGCGCCAACTTGCATCGGTCGCCGATGTATTCCGGCCAGATCGAAAGTCGCGGCCCGCGCTATTGCCCGAGCATCGAGGACAAGATCGTCCGCTTCGCCGAGCGCGACTCGCACCAGATCTTCCTGGAGCCGGAAGGGCTCGACGATCCGACCATCTATCCGAACGGCATTTCGACCTCGCTGCCGGAGGAGGTGCAGAAGGCGCTGATTGCGACCATCCCGGGTCTGGAGAACGCCGTCATTCTGCGGCCGGGCTACGCGATCGAATATGACCATGTCGATCCGCGTGAGCTGACCGGGTCGCTGGAGACCAAGAAGGTCGAGGGTCTGTTCCTCGCCGGCCAGATCAACGGCACCACCGGCTATGAAGAGGCGGGGGCGCAGGGCGTCGTCGCCGGCATCAACGCGGCCCGCCGCGCGGGTGGGCGGGACGGCGTCGCCTTCAGCCGGGCGGAAAGCTATATCGGCGTGATGATCGATGACCTCATCAATCGCGGCGTCACCGAGCCCTATCGCATGTTCACCTCGCGGGCCGAATATCGGCTGTCGCTGCGCGCCGACAATGCCGATCAGCGGCTGACGCCGTTCGGCCTCGCGGTCGGCGTGGTCGGCGATCGTCGTCGCGACGCCTTCGCCGCCAAGCTCGGCCAGCTCGAGGCGGCGCGCGCCGCCTTTGCTTCGCACACGATGACGCCGAACGAGGCGGTCAAGGTCGGCCTCGGCGTCAACCAGGATGGCGTACGTCGCTCGGCCTTCGATCTCCTGGCCTATCCGGATATCGACGCGGCGCGGCTGGTGCAGGTCTGGCCCGAGCTCGGCGCCTTCGCGCCGGCGATCCTCGATCAGATCGAGGCCGACGCCAAATATGCCGTCTATTTGAATCGGCAGCAGAACGATATCGAATCGGTCAAGCGCGACGAGGCGGTGGCGCTGGGCGACGACATCGACTATCGCGCCATCGAGGGGCTGTCGAACGAGCTGCGCCAGCGGCTGATGCTGGTGCGTCCCGCCACGCTCGGCCAGGCCGGGCGCATCGAAGGCATGACGCCGGCGGCGCTGGCGCTGCTCCTGACCACGGCGCGTCGCCGCCCGCAAATCCGGACTGTTGCATGACCGATACGATCGCGGCCGTCGAGGCCATTCTCCCCGTTTCACGTGAAACAGGCGAGCGGCTGGAGCGCTATGTCGCGCTGCTGCGCAAGTGGCAGCCGGCGCAGAACCTGGTCTCGCCGAATACGCTGAACCAGATCTGGCTGCGCCATGTCGCCGATTGCGCCCAGCTCGTCGCGCTGTTTCCGGACACGCGGCGCTGGCTCGATCTCGGCAGCGGCGCCGGCCTGCCCGGCATGATCACCGCCATCCTGCTGGCCGGCCGGGAGGGCGCCGTCGTGCATTGCGTCGAGGCCAATCAGCGCAAATGCGCCTTCCTGCGCACGGTGATTCGCGAGACCAGCGCGGCCGCGGTCGTGCATGAAGGGCGGATCGAATCGGTTCTGAAACAATGGAACGAGCCGGTCGAGCGCATCAGCGCCCGCGCCCTGGCCTCGCTCAAGGACCTGCTCGATCTCTCGGCGCCGGTTCTGGCGACGGGCAGCATAGGAACCTTTCACAAAGGTGAAGATTTCGAGGGGGAACTGGCCGAGGCCTCTAAATCTTGGAGCCTCGATCTGGTAAGACACAAGAGCATGATCGACGAGCGAAGCTCGATCGTCGAGATCTGCCGCGCAGAGCGCCGGTCCAGCTAACCGCGCTCAACCGAAGAGGCCGCTGATGTCCCAAGCCGATCCGTTTTCGCCGCCGTCCCTGCTGCCACCCCAGCCGCGCGTCATCGCGCTGGCCAACCAGAAGGGCGGCGTCGGCAAGACGACGACGGCGATCAACCTCGGCACCGCGCTGGCCGCGATCGGCGAGGAAGTGCTGATCGTCGATCTCGACCCGCAGGGCAACGCCTCGACCGGGCTCGGCATCGATCGCAAGAGCCGGCTGCGCTCGACCTATGACGTGCTGGTCGGCGAATCCTCGCTGGCCGAGATCGTGATGGAGACGGCGGTGCCGCGGCTGTCGGTGGCGCCGTCGACCATGGATCTGCTTGGTGTCGAGCTGGAAATTGCCGGCCGCTCCGACCGCGCCTTCAAGCTGCGTCGGGCGATCGCCAGCCATATGCAGCGGCCGGAATCGATTCGGGGTCGAAACTACAGCTATGTGCTGGTCGACTGTCCGCCCTCGCTCAACCTGCTGACGATCAACGCGCTGTCGGCGGCGCATTCGATCCTGGTGCCCCTGCAATGCGAATTCTTCGCACTCGAGGGCCTGAGCCAGCTGCTGCAGACGGTCGACCAGGTGAAGCATGCGCTGAACCCGGAACTGTCGATCCACGGCATCGTGCTGACCATGTTCGACAGCCGCAACAATCTCGCCAGCCAGGTCGTGGCCGATGTGCGGGCGCATATGGGCGACGCCGTCTACGACACGGTGATCCCGCGCAACGTCCGCATCTCGGAGGCGCCGTCGCATGGCAAGCCGGTGCTGCTCTACGATTTCAAGAGCACGGGCAGCCAGGCCTATCTGCGGCTCGCCTCGGAAATCATTCAGCGCGAGAAGCGCCTGCGCGCCGCCTGACGGGCGCGACATATTCGGGTTTTGAGGAGTGGACGCCATGAGCATGGAAGACGGATCGCGCCGGCGCCTTGGACGGGGGCTTGCCGCCCTGATCGGTGATGTCGGCGCCGCCCAGGACGCGGTGGCGAGCGACCCGCGCAGCCGCAATTCGCGCCGCGTGCCGGTCGAGTTCCTGCGGCCGAACCCGCGCAACCCGCGCAAGGCGTTCGAGGAGGAGGATCTCGCCGATCTCACTGCCTCGGTGCGCGAGAAGGGGATCATGCAGCCGATCCTCGTCCGCCCGGTGCCGGGCGGGCCTGCCGACGCCTACGAGATCATCGCCGGCGAGCGGCGCTGGCGGGCGGCGCAGCGCGCCAGCCTGCACGACGTGCCGATCATCATCCACGACGTCAACGACAAGGAAGCGCTCGAGCTCGCCATCATCGAGAACGTCCAGCGCGCCGACCTGAACGCGCTGGAAGAGGCGCTGGGTTACCAGCAGCTGATCGACGAGTTCGACTATAGCCAGACGGCGCTCGCCGACGTCATCGGCAAGAGCCGGCCGCATGTCGCCAACACTCTGCGGCTCCTGAAGCTGCCGCCGGCGGTGCAGACCTATCTGCGCGACGGTAAGCTGACGGCCGGCCACGCCCGCGCGCTCGTCACGGTCGACAATCCGGAAGCGGTGGCGCAGCGGATCGTCGACATGGGGCTGACGGTGCGCGACGCCGAGGCGCTGACCCAGAACGAGCCGAAGAAGGCGCAGCGCGCCGCCAGCAAGGCCGAGAAGGACGCGGATACGCGGGCGCTGGAAAAGCTGCTCGGCGACAGCCTCGGCCTGATGGTGACGATCGATCACAAGTCGAACGGCAGCGGCGAGCTGAAGATCCGCTACAAGTCGCTGGAACAGCTCGACGAGATCTGCCGCCTGCTGAAGCGCGAGTAGTTCTTTTTTTGGCACTACCCGTCGCGTCTGGCGACGAGGAGTGCGGAAGTTTCGAACAATGACGCCGACCGTTGGCCCGAGGGCAGACGGTCGGCGTTTTGATTTGGGGAGCCTCAGCTTGGCCAGGCCGAGTTGCGGATCACGCTGCAGAAATTGCCCCGCTGGAAGGCCGGGTCCTTGTCGGCGAGGACGTCCGCCTTGACGTTGCCGAAGGTCGTCTGCGGCTTGTGGCGGATGCCGTCATAGAAGGCCTGGATGATTTCTTCCTTGAACGGGCCGGGGCGTGGATGGGCGGCGACGACCGCCTCGCGCTCGGCGTCGCTGTAGTCGGCATAGGTCAGGCCGAGCACGTCCATCTCGACGCCGGCGGTGACCATGGCGATGACCGGGTGCATATGCTGGGGAATCCCGGGCGTCGTGTGCAGCGCGATCGCCGTCCAGACGGTGTCGATGTCGCTTTCGTTGATACCATGCGAGCGCAGGAAGTCGCGCGCCGCGTTGGCGCCGTCGACCTCGAAGCGCTCGCAGGCGCTGCTGTGCTGGTGGGTCAGGCCCATGTCGTGGAACATGCAGCCGCAATAAAGCAGCTCCGGATCGACCTTCAGCCCGCGCTTCCGCGCCGCCAGAGCGCCCCAGTAGAAGACGCGGCTCGAATGATGGAAGAGCAGCGGCGATTCCGTATCACGCACCAACTCGGTGATCTCGCGGGCGAGTTGGCTGTCGGGAATACCTACGCCGTCGATGGTCAAGGTCATCCAATTTCTCCTGCGGTTTGGACTGGTCCGGAGGGTAGGCTTCGTGCAATCTCGTCTGCAATTGACGGATAACGGCGGATTCTGCCAAATCCGGCCTGAGACGGACGCGAGGGCGAAATGGGCAAGGCGGAGCCAAGCACGAAGACGATCGCGATCCTGGCGATGCCGGGCGTCCAGCTGCTCGATGTCGCCGGCCCACTCGATGTATTCGCCGAGGCGAACAGCCAGGCGGGCGAGGCGGTCTACCGGCTGATCGTCCTCGCCGGTGAGCCCGGGCCGGTGACGAGTTCATCCGGCGCGCAATTGCTGCCGGACCATGTCATCGGCGCCGATTTCGCAGAGTCGATCGACACCCTGCTCGTCGCCGGCGCGCCGAGCGCGCATGTCGTCGAGCCGGCGGTGGAGGTCGTGGCGTGGCTCAAGGATGTGGCGCCGTCGACGCGGCGCTATGGCTCGGTCTGCGCCGGCGCCTTCCTGCTCGCCGCGACCGGGCTTCTCGACGGCCGGCGGGTGACGACGCATTGGGGCGTTGCCCGCAAGCTGGCGGAAGCCTATCCGGCCGTCACGGTCGACGAGGACGCGATCCATATCCGCGATGGCCGCCTGCGCACGGCGGCGGGCGTGACCGCCGGCATGGATCTGGCGCTGGCGCTCGTCGAGGAGGACCTCGGCCGCGACATCGCCATGCGGGTCGCGGCGCAGCTGGTGATGTTCTTCAAGCGTCCCGGCGGGCAGATGCAGTTCAGCCGCAAGGACGAGGCGGTGCCGGCCGGGCGCTCGGCCCTGCAGGAGCTGCAGCGCTGGGTCGCCGCCAATCCGGCGCTCGACCATACGGTGGCGAGCCTCGCGGAACGGCTGCATCTGAGCCCCCGCCATTTCGCCAGGCTGTTCCGCGCCGAGGTCGGCATCACGCCGGCGAACTGGGTCGAGGCCGCGCGCGTCGCGACGGCGCGGCGTCTGCTCGAGACGGGCCATGACGCGCCGAAGCAGGTCGCCGCCCAGTGCGGCTTCGCCGATGCCGATACGCTGCGTCGCGCCTTCGGGCGCCATGTCGGCGTGACGCCGGCTGAGTACCGAAAACGCTTTCGCGGCTAAGTAATCGCGGAGAGCCCGGGAATCCTAGCGTCGGGCCCGCGCCAGCATGGTGACGGCGAGCAGCGCCTGGCCAATTACTTCGTCGGCTATGTTTGCCTTGAGTCGGCTATCGAAGATCGCCCCGTCGAGGCGCTCCAGCGCCATCAGCAGCCGATCGGCGGTCCAGATCCGCAATTGCTGCTCCAGCTTGCCCTTGCGCTGGAAGAAAATGCCGCCGGCATAGCGCTCGATCGCAGTCGATTGCGGCATGCCGTCCTCGGCCGCCGCCTTGATCCGGTGCAGCAGATGGAAATGGCGGAGCGCCGCGTTGGCGACGACGAAGGCGGCGGTGCCGGAGCCGAGGATGCGCCGGAAAGCCTTGTCGAGCCCGGCGGCGTCGCCGAGTGCGGCCGCGTCCACCGCCTCGTCGGTCGCCGACGCGCCGGCATCGCCGACGACGGCGCGCACGGCGTCGATGTCGATCGTGCCGGTGCCGAGCGCATAGAGGCAGAGCTTGGCGACCTCGGAGCGGCTCGCCAGCCGGTCGGCGCCGAGCAGGCTGCGCAGCAGCGCCCGCGCATCCGGCTCGATCGAGAGCTTCGCTTCCTGGAGTTCGGAATCGATCAGGCGGTCGAGCGCCGCGTCATTGTCGGCGTAGCAGGCGATCGCCGCCGCGCCGCGCGCGTTCTCGCAGATTTTGCGGAGGCCGACGCCCTTCTTGATGTCGCCCGCCTCGAGCACGATCCAGGCGTCCTGCGGCGGCGCCGCCAGCACCGCCTCGACGGCGGCCTGGATCGGGCGGTTGCCGGAAACCTTGACCCAGATGGCGCGCGTGCCGCCGAAGAGGGCGATGGTGTTGGCCTCGTCGGCGAGGCGTCCGGGATCGCCGGCGATCTCGGAGGAATCGAGCCGGACGAGCGCGAACGGATCGTCGTTCTTGCCGAGGATGGTCTTGGCGAAGCCGGCGGCGCGCTCGGAGATGAGGCCGGTGTCACTGCCGTGGATCAGCACGACGCGGATGGCGGGATCCGGCCGGCTCAAGAATCGGTCGGCATCCTGGGGCTTGATCTGGACCATCGTGTCCGGTCGGCCTCAAACGTTTCGGGCGAAGCGGTGGCCGCTTCGCCCTGTGAAAACGCAGTCAAACAAACCGCCAGGTCGTCGGCGCGGAGCGCCGGGGCGACCTAGCTGGTCTTGCGGGTTGCCAGCGCCGCCGAGAGACGGAGCTGGATGTCGTCGGCGACCGCCTGGGCGGCGCGATCCTCGGCATCGATCCGGGCCCGCTGGTTGGCGAAGGCCTGGTTCGAACGGTCATAGGAGGCGACGCCGCGGTTGAGCGAGCGCAGGATGACCTTGCCGCTGCTGATTTCCTTCAGCTCGTAGGCGACGGTGACGGTGACCGAATAGGCCGGCGCCGTCTCGTCGCGTTCGAAGCCGAGGCGGGCCTCGGCCGACGTGACCCGCATGGAGAGCTCATAGCGGGTCGGCGCGGCCTTGCCGCCGCCGGTGAAGCCGTAGATCAGGTTGTTGCGCACTTCCTGCGCGACGCGGTCGCTGACGTCTTCGACCGAGATGGCGGAAAGATCGGCGGCGACCTGCGGTCCCTGGGCGATCGGCATGTAGACCGGCTGCACCGTGCAGGCCGAGGCGAGCATGCCGAGGCCGACGGCGACGAGGCCGGCGCGCGCCAGCCGCCCGGCGGCCGAGGCCGGAACCCGGCCGTAATCAGACGACGACATTGACGATCCTCTTCGGCACGATGACGATCTTGCGGGGGGCACGGCCTTCCAGCGCCTTGACGACGCCGTCGAGGGCCAGGGTGGCGGACTCGATTTCACTTTCCGACGCGGTGGCGGAGATTGTCAATTCCGCCCGCTTCTTGCCGTTGATCTGGATCGGCAGCACCAGTTCGTCCTCGGCGAGCAGGGCCGGATCGACGACCGGCCAGGCGGCCTCGGCGGCGAGCCCCTCATGGCCGAGCAGGCCCCAGATCTCTTCCGCCAGATGCGGGATCATCGGGCCGATGGCGGCGACGAGGAACTCGGCTGCTTCCCGCAGCGCGAAGGCGACGTCGGCGGCTGGCTTGCCGCCGCCGGTCTCGCTGTTCTTGCGTGCGGCCGAGATGGCGTCGCCGAAGACGTTGGCGAAGCCGTGAATGCGGGCGACGGCGACGTTGAAGCGCAGGCGCTCGATGTCTTCCTCGACCGAGGCGGCCAGCTTGTGGCTGGCGCGACGCAGCGCGGTCGCCTCCGGACCGAACGTATCGGGCTTCGGCGCGTCTTTCTCCGAGAGCTCGACAGCATCGCCGACCAGGCGCCAGAGGCGCTGGGTGAAGCGCCAGGCGCCCTCGATGCCGGCTTCCGTCCATTCGCTGTCGCGCTCGGGCGGCGTGTCGGAGAGCATGAACCAGCGGGCGCAGTCGACGCCGTAGGTCTCGGCCACCACTTCCGGCGGCACGACGTTCTTCTTCGACTTCGACATCTTCTCCGGCGGACCGACGGTCACCGGCTCATCGGTGCCGACCTTGACCGAAGTGCCGTCGGCGCGCTTCTCGACCTCTTCCGGGAACAGCCACTTGCCGTTCTGGTCCTTGTAGGTCTCGTGCACGATCATGCCCTGGGTGAACAGGCCCGCGAAGGGCTCCGTCACCGAGACGCGGCCGGTGCGCTCGAGCGCGCGGGTGAAGAAGCGCGAATAGAGCAGGTGCAGGATCGCGTGCTCGATGCCGCCGATATACTGGTCGACCGGCAGCCAGTGATCGGCCGCGTCCTTGGAGAGCGGCGCCTGGCCGGGCTGGCTGGCGAAGCGGGCGAAATACCAGGACGAGTCGACGAACGTGTCCATCGTGTCGGTCTCGCGCGTCGCGGCTTCACCGCAATGCGGACACTTGACGTGCTTCCAGGTTGGATGCCGGTCGAGCGGGTTGCCGGGCTTGTCGAAGGTGACGTCCTCCGGCAGGCGGACCGGCAGGTCTTCCTTCGGCACGGCGACCGGGCCGCAGCTCGGGCAATGGATGATCGGGATCGGGCAGCCCCAGTAGCGCTGGCGCGAGATGCCCCAGTCGCGCAGGCGGAAATTCACCTGGCGCTTTGCCTGCGGCGCATTGCCGAGGATCTGGCCCTCGAGCCGGAGCGCCACGGCCTCCTTCGCCTCGGGGATGGTCATGCCGTTCATGAAGTCGGAATGGAACAGCGTGCCGTCATCGGTATAGGCGGTGTCGCCGACTTCGAAGGTCAGCGAATCCGCGCCTTCCGGCAGCACGACCGCCTTGACCGGCAGGCCGTATTTGCGGGCGAAGTCGAGATCGCGCTGGTCATGCGCCGGGCAGCCGAAGACGGCGCCGGTGCCGTAATCCATCAGGATGAAGTTGGCGACATAGACCGGCAGGTACCAGCCCGGCACCAGCGGGTGCTTGGCGCGGATGCCGGTGTCGAAGCCCTTCTTCTCCTGCGTCTCGATCGCCTCGGCCGAGGTGCCGGTGCGGCCGCATTCGACGATGAACTCGGCCAGCGCCGGGTTGGTCTCGGCGAGCTTGGCGGCCAGCGGATGGTTGGCGGCGATGGCGACGAAGGAGGCGCCGTAGAGCGTGTCCGGACGGGTGGTGTAGACCTCGATCTCGCTCTCGCCCTGCGGCGCCGAGATGGCGTCGAGGCCGAAGCGGACCATCAGGCCCTCGGAGCGGCCGATCCAGTTGCGCTGCATCAGCCGGACCTTGTCCGGCCAACGGTCGAGGCCGTCCAGCGCTGCGAGCAGCTCCTCGGCGAAATCGGTGATCTTGAAGAACCACTGCGACAGCTTGCGCCGCTCGACCAGCGCGCCCGAGCGCCAGCCGCGTCCGTCGATCACCTGCTCGTTGGCGAGCACGGTGTTGTCGATCGGGTCCCAGTTGACCTCGCTCTCCTTGCGATAGACCAGGCCGGCGGCGTGCAGATCGGTGAAGATGCGCTGCTGCTCGGCATAATAGGAGGGATCGCAGGTGGCGATCTCGCGGCTCCAGTCGAGCGAGAGGCCGAGCAGCTTCAGCTGCGCCTTCATCGTCTCGATGTTCTCGTAGGTCCAGATCTTCGGATGGCTGTTGCGCTCGATGGCGGCGTTCTCGGCCGGCAGGCCGAAGGCGTCCCAGCCCATCGGATGCAGGACGTTGAAGCCCTTCATGCGCTTGAAGCGCGCCACCACGTCGCCCATCACATAGTTGCGGCCATGGCCGATATGGATGCGCCCCGACGGATAGGGGAACATTTCCAGCACGTAGTATTTCGGACGCGGGTCGTCGTTCTTCGTCTCGAAAATGCCCTGTTCGGCCCAGGCACGCTGCCAGCGCGGTTCGGCGTCACGAGGGTTGTAGCGTTCTATGGCCATGGTCCGTCGTCGAAAAAGAGAGGAAAAGGGCGGTGTAACGCCGCCGGAGCAGGGTGCGACCTTCACCAGAAACGCACCGCCCGGTCAACCGCTAACGCTGCCGCAGCGGCGAGAGGCGCGCCCGGGGGCGGTCCGCCGATCGGTTGAGCCTTGCTGCGACGCATGCTAGGCCGCAGCACCTCTAGGATACGGAGCGCGCCATGCCTGATCTGAAGCCCGACGACGTCCAGTCGCGCCTCGCCGCCGTTCTCGAACGCATCCGCGCCAAGGAGGCCGCGAGCGGCCGGCCGGATAGCTCGGTCGAGCTGATCGCCGTGTCGAAGACGTTCGGCGTCGACGAGATCCGCCCCGTGATCGCCGCCGGCCAGCGCCGCTTCGGCGAGAACCGCGTGCAGGAGGCGCAGGCGAAATGGCCGCTGCTGCGCGCCGAGACGGCCGATATCGAGCTGCATCTGATCGGGCCGCTGCAATCGAACAAGGCGAAGGAAGCGGTCGCGTTGTTCGACGCCATCCACACCGTCGACCGCGACAAGATCGCCGGGGCGTTGGCGGTCGAGATCCAGAAGCAGGGGCGCGTGCCACAGCTTTTCGTGCAGGTGAATACCGGGCTGGAGCCGCAGAAGGCGGGGATTGGGCCGCGCGAGGCGGCCGCGTTCGTCGAACGCTGCCGCGCGGTGCATGGCCTCGCGATCGACGGGCTGATGTGCATTCCGCCGGCCGGCGAGGCGGCCGGGCCGCATTTCGCCCTGCTCGCCAAGCTCGCGGCGGAGATCGGCGTCGAAAACCTCTCCATGGGCATGAGCGGCGATTTCGAAACGGCGATCGCCTTCGGCGCCACCCA
This sequence comes from Kaistia sp. 32K, assembly GCF_016629525.1. Taxonomy (GTDB): domain Bacteria; phylum Pseudomonadota; class Alphaproteobacteria; order Rhizobiales; family Kaistiaceae; genus Kaistia. The sequence continues at coordinate 4,746,513 of NZ_AP024269.1, read as the reverse complement.
TGTCCGCGTCGGCGGCGCCATCTTCGGCTCCCGCCCGCCGATCGTCTCCGCCGTCGCTCCGGACGAGCCGGGCGATCAGGCCGGGTGAGACGCCAAAGGCGGAGGTTCCCGTCTTTGGCCCGATCCCTTTGCTGAACGAGCATGGAGCCAGCCTGCGCAACGCGCTCGCCGTCATCCCGGGCTTGACCCGGGATCCATCCAGCCGGGTTGGCTGGCGTTTTCGTGTGAAATCCCGAGGGCGTGGATGCATGGATCCCTGCTTTCGCAGGGATGACAGGCTTCCTTCACCTCTCCCATGGGGAGAGGTCGACGGCCGCGGGCCGGCGGGTGAGGGGGTACGTCCTCGCCGGTCTATCTCCGCCGTAGCGTCTCATCCTGAGAGTTCCCAACCCCTCACCCGGAGCTTCGCTCCGACCTCTCCCCATGGGAGAGGTGAGGGCTGTTGCGCCAATTGGGGACCTCTCACCGCACCGCGATCGCCGCGCCGGGCTTCAATCGCCCCAGGATCTTCAGCATGTCCGGGTAGCTGACGGCGACGCAGCCTTCCGTCGGCGTGTAGCCGGGGCGGGCCAAGTGGAAGAAGATGGCGCTGCCGCCGTTCTGGCGGCGCGGGCGCAGGTTCCAATCGAGGATGACGACAACGTCGTAGACGGCGTCGTCGCGCCACATCGTCTCGGTGCTGGCGGGATAGGGCAGGGTGACGGGGCGGTTGTAGTTGCGGTCGCCCTTGCCGTCGCACCAGCCGTCGCGCGGGCGCGTCTGGCGCAGCGGCAGCGCCGTCCGCGGGCGTTGGATACGATCGGCCCGGTAGCGCACTTCGAGGAGCGCATAGCGTCCGGCGGGCGTGCCGCCGTCACCCTCGCGCTTGGCGTGCGTCACGCCGGAGCGACCGAGCGCGCAGGGAACCCTGAGATTGCCGAGCCGGAGCACACCACGGGTGCGGCAGCCGGGACGGGGCTGGACGAGCAGGGTCTGTCGGTTGTGCCGGCGCATAAGACTTTCGGGGGAAGCGTGGCGCTTGCTTGCGCGGTGCCACAATTGAGGGCTACACCTTAGCCGATCGAATTGGAAGAATGCTTCGGTTCCGGCCTACGAAAGCCGAAGAAAACGTCAGGGGCAAGCGCCATGGCTGCACGGCGAATTCTGGTCGTCGACGACGACGACCTGCTGCGCGAAAGTCTTGTCGAGCAATTGTCGCTTTATGAAGAGTTCGAGCTGCTCGACGAGCCGACGGCCACCAAGGGTGTCCAGCGGGCGCGCGGCGAGCCGACCGACCTCTTGATCATGGATGTGACGCTGCCCGACATGGATGGCCGCGAGGCGGTAAAACTGCTCCGCAAGGGCGGCTTCAAGGCGCCGATCATCATGCTGACGGGGCATGATTCCGAATCCGACACCATTCTCGGCCTCGAGGCCGGCGCCAACGACTATGTGACGAAGCCGTTCCGCTTCGCCGTGCTGCTCGCCCGCATCCGCGCGCAATTGCGCCAGTTCGAGCAGAGCGAGGACGCCACCTTCTCGATCGGCCGCTACACCTTCCGCCCCAGCGCCAAGCTGCTGCTCGACGAGCGCGGCCAGAAGATCCGGCTGACGGAGAAGGAAACGTCGATCCTGAAGTTCCTCTACCGCGCCGGCGAAAAGGTCGTCGGCCGCGATGTGTTGCTGCACGAAGTCTGGGGATATAATTCTGGCGTCACGACGCACACGCTCGAAACGCATATCTACCGGTTGCGGCAGAAGATCGAGCGCGAGCCCTCGATCGCGGAGCTGCTCGTGACGGAAGCCGGCGGCTACAAGCTGGTTCCATGAAACACAGGCCGGCCATGCGGCTTCGATCGCGGCTCGGGGCAGGAATATCGGCGTGACGCTGGAACAGGATATCGCAAGGCTTTCGACCGTTCCGCTGTTCGCGGAACTGGCGACGGACCATTTGCGGCTCATCGCCTTCAGCGCGACCCGGCTGGAGCTGCCGGCCGGGCGGGTGCTGTTCCGCGCTGACTCAAAGGCGCTGTCAGGATTCGTCGTGATGTCGGGCGAGATCGAGCTGTCGCGCGGCGGCGAGGATCGCGTCGTGCTCGGCGTCTATGGCCCGGGCACGCTGATCGGCGAGACGGCCCTGTTCATCGAGACGCGCCGCCCTGCCACGGCGACGGCGTTGGGCGATGCGCTGGTGGTCGAGATCGACCGCACGCTGATGCGGCGCATCTTGACGGAATATCCCGAAGTCGCCCAGCGCATGCACACGATGATCGCCGACCGGCTGATGGAAACCGTCGGCGATCTCGGCCGGCTCGAGGGCCGGTTCGACGCGGATCCGCACTAGGACCCGCTCCGGCTCAGTCGAGCAGCGAGCCGCAGGTCAAGTTTGCCAGCGCGCCGGTCATGGCGCCGGCGCGGTCCGAGGCGACGAAGGCGGCATAGTCCGCGATCTGCTCCAGCCTCGGCAGGCGGCCGAGCTGCGTATCCCGCGCATGCACTTCGAGCCAGGCTTCCGTTGTCGTGCCGATGCCGCGCGTCATGCCGTCGAACAGCTCGCGCGTGTAGGAGAGCGGCACGGCGTCGGGGATGGCGTCGGAGCGCAGGCAGATGACGCGGACGCCGAACTGGCCGAGTTCCACCGCGAGCAGCCGCGAAAACGTCTCGACCGCGCTGCAGGCGATGCCGTGCGCGAGGAAGCCCGGATGCGTCACCCGCGATCCCGGCGCGGTCATCGTCAGGATGACGCCGCCGCGCTCTCGCATGTGGCGGGCAACCGCCCGCGCGGTCAAAAAATTGGTGCGCGTGTTGCCGCCGATCGTGTGCTCGAATTCGTCCAGGCTGACTTCGGCCAGCGGCAGGCCCTGCCGGTGCACGACGCTCACCGCGTTGAAGGCGATGTCGATGCCGCCGGCGCGCTCGGCGACCCGGTCGGCATGTTCGTCGACCGACGCCTCGTCCTGCGCGTCGACGATGTCGACGGTGACGCGACCGCCCTCGGCGCGGATGTCGGCGGCGACGGTCTCGAGCCGCTCGCGGGTGCGGCCGGCGAGGAAGATCTCGGCGCCCTCGCGGGCGAAGGTGCGGGCGGTGGCCCCGCCGATGGCGCCGCCACCGCCATAGATCACGGCAATCTTGTTTTTGAGCAGCATGACAGCCTCCCTGGCTGAATCAGAGGGATGTGAAGTCGGTATGCGAGGAAGATGCGGGGTCGGGGGGCGGCGCCCCCCGAGGCGCTACCAGGGCGGAATGCGCTGGTCGTAGATCGCGTCGAGCCGCGTCATGGTGCGCCAGAAGCTCTGCGGCGTTTCGCCGGCGAGATGGGCTTCCAGAATGCCGAGATGGGTCTGCCATCCCGCAGAGACGCTGACCAGCGCCGCGCGTGAGGGCAGGCGGGTATGGGTCAGGCGCAGCAGCACCTTGTCGCCGCGCGGCTCCAGCTCGACGCGCACGTCGGATTCGAGGTCCGGTCCGTGCTGCCAGCGGAAGCCGAAGAGGCGCGGCGGTTCGCAGACCGTCACATGGCCGATGATCCGGTTCTCATTGCCGTGTTCGGCATATTTGGGCGGCGGCAGGTCGCCCGCGTCGGAGAGATCGGCGTTGCGGATCAGAATGCCGACACGGCCGCCGGTGCGCGGCTCGATCTCGCCGGCGCCGAACCAGGTGCGGCGCTTGTCCGGATCGATCCAGTAGTTCCACAGGCGTTCGATCGGCCCGGGCAGCAGGCGTTCGATGCGTACCGCATCCTTCGCGATGAGCTCGCTGAGCAAGGTTTCGCCGGATGGTGTCTGATCAAGCATGGTCATGACTGGACTCCTTGTTTGCCGTCCCGTTTCGGGTTCGGATCGGCCCCCGTCTCGCGTTCCGCGTCTTCCCGTTTCGCATCCTCGGCGACGAGCAGGTCCTCGAGCCTGTCGAGGCTCTGCTGCCAGACCTTCTCGTAATGGCGCATCCACTCCATGCCGGCATGTATCGGTGCGGCGTCGAGCCGGCACACATGGGTGCGGCCGCTGACGGTGCGGGCGATCAGCCCGGCGCGTTCCAGCACCTTGATGTGCTTGGAGGCGGCGGCAAGCGTGATCGAGAACGGCGCGGCGAGCTCGCTCACCGTCTGTTCCGATTGCGACAGCCGCGCCACCATCGCCCGCCGGGTCGGATCGGCCAGGGCATGGAACACGTCGTCGAGAAGGGGTGCGCTATAGTCAACCATGTAGTTGAATATAGCGCCTGTGACGGAATAGTCAACCGATTGGTATAATGATTTGGCGGCTGTCGAAGGACCACGGCTCAGCTCCCCAGGCTTCGGCGGCGATGGATCCCTGCTTTCGCAGGGATGACGGCGAGGGTGGGGAGGCGCCGGCGTTCCATCCGGCGCCGTCGTTTCGGCTCGTCCTCACCGATGATGAGCTTCGCGCGTACCAACTTGCGCCGTTGAGCCACGAACGGCCGACACACACTCCGCCGTCATCCCTGCGAAAGCAGGGATCCATGCCGGGCGCACGCTCGATTTTCCCAAGGCTTGGCTGGAGGGATCCCGGGCTTCGCGGCGTCCGGGATGACGGAGAGTGCTTCACCTCTCCCATGGGGAGAGGTCGACGGCCGAAGGCCGGCGGGCGAGGGGTTCAGGCCTCACCGGAGAACTCCCAACCCCTCACCCGGAGCTTCGCTCCGACCTCTCCCATGGGAGAGGTGAGCGGCCGTGCGGATCGGGCGGGCTTGAGCCACTACCGCTCCGAAGAAAGCCCCTCCCCAAGATCGCCGGGGCGATCTTGACCCTCAAGGAGAGAATTCAGGCGCAAAGAGGCGCGTCAAAAACCGGCGCCTCAGACCGCGATACGGGCGATGACCGGGACGTGGTCGGACGGCTTGTTCCAGCCGCGCGCCTCGCTGATCACCTCGATGCCCTGCAGGCGCGCCTTGAGCGGCGGCGTCACCCAGACGTGGTCGAGGCGGCGGCCGCGATTGGAGGTCTCCCAGTCCTTGGCGCGGTAGCTCCACCAGGTGAAGAGCTTCTCGTCCTTCGGGATGAAGTGGCGCATGGCGTCGATCCAGCCGCCGGCCTCGCGCACTTCTTCCAGCAGCTCGGTCTCGACCGGCGTGTGGCTGACGACGTTCAGAAGCTGCTTGTGCGACCAGACATCGTGCTCATACGGGGCGATGTTGAGATCGCCGACGAGGATGGCCGGGCCGCTGGTCTCGGCGCCGGTCAGCCAGCTCTTCATCTCGTTCAGGAAGCCGAGCTTGTGCTCGAACTTGTCGTTGATCGCCGGATCCGGCTCGTCGCCGCCGGCGGGAACGTAGAAATTATGCAGCGTGATCGGCAGGTCGCGGTCGGTCAGCGCGACCTGGATGTGGCGCGCATCCTCCTTGCCGTAGAAGCCGCGCCGCTTCGTCTCGACGAAGGGCTTGCGCGAGACGGTGGCGACGCCGTGATAGCCCTTCTGGCCGTGCACGGCCTGGTGGACATAGCCGAGCTTGTTGAAGGCGCCGGCCGGGAAATTGTCCTCGATGCACTTGATCTCCTGCAGGCAGAGGACGTCGGGCTGGTGCGCCTCGAGGAAGGACGTGACGAGATCGATCCGGAGGCGGACCGAATTGATGTTCCAGGTCGCGATGCTGATGGTCATGAAGGGGTTCCGGCGGCGAGAAGAGCGCCGGGTCGGCATACGGGATCGTGCCGCCGATCGCCAAGCAAAATCGCTCTCGGCAAAATTGTGCGGTTGGACGGCGGGCTCGCGGACAGGACCGGGAGGGGCGGCGACCGGCTACGCCGGCCACAAAAGGAAACGCCCAGCTCCGGGGGGGAAGCTGGGCGTTGCGCTTTACAGCGCCTTGCGCCCGTCAGAGACGCGGCGCTTCGCGGGACCATCTTCGGCGAGACGGGGGGCACTACCGATCGATGGAATGGCCCGCTGTTTCTAACATTTGGGGAGCCCGGCGGGGGATTCAAGGACCGGCGTGACAATCCGGCATCACCGCCGTTCACATCGGCGCGAGCCGATTATTTCAGGCTCTTGTTCGGCAGGTAGTAGTCGATCTTGAAGTGCTTGGGATCGGCGGGACGGCCGATCTCGACGTCATAGACGGCGACTGAGGTGTCGAGCCCTTGCGCGTCGGTGACGACCCACTGGCGCAGCTCGTAAGTCTGCGTGTCGAAGATCAGCTTCAGGCTGCCGCCGCCGAACGCGCTCTCCTGTTCCAGCACCAGCGAGATCAGGTCGGGCTCCTCGATGATCTTGCGCACGATGTTGGACGAGGTCAGATCGATGCGGTCGGCCAGCAGGTAGCGCAGCGGCGTCCGCTTCAGCGGATAGAGATCCTGGGTGCGCAGCTTGTTGTCGCGGATGGCGACCTGGTTGCCGTCGCTGACGACGTCCATCCGCACCGGCGGGCTGTAGTTGAAGCGGATCTTGCCGGGGCGCGAGATGAAGAACACGCCTTCCGACTGCTCGCCATTCGGGCCGAACTGGATGAAGCGACCCTGCATGGTGCGGATCGAATTGAAATAGGCGTTGATCTTGCTGAGCGCCGCCTTCTGGTCGGCGTTGAACGCGGCGAAAGCCTCGCCCGCCGTCAGCAGCGGAGCGGCCACCGCCGCCGTGGCGAGCCCGGCCGAAAGGGCCAGGAAGCGCCGCCGCGTCGTGCCGGTTTCCGTGTCGATCGTCACGATGGACATCCTTCGCGTCATGAGCCGGGCTGACCGGCGATTGCGTCCGTCATGCCCTGCGGCCTATTGCCGGTTGATGGCGATTTCGGGGCGTCAGTAGCGCCCGTCTTCGTTGTTCTCGACCAGGATTTCCCGCTTTCCGGCATGGTTGGCGGGGCCGACGAGGCCCTCCTGCTCCATCCGCTCGATCAGCGATGCCGCGCGGTTGTAGCCGATGGACAGCCGACGCTGAATATAACTGGTGGAGGCCTTGCGGTCCCGCAAGACCACGGCGACGGCCTTGTCGTAGAGGTCGTTCGATTCCTCGCCGCCGAGCACGGAAGCCGACGGATCGCCGCCGCCCTCGTCCTCGCCGTCATCCTCGGTGATGGCGTCGAGATAATCGGGCCGGCCCTGCAGCTTCAGGTGGCCGACGATCTTCTCGACTTCCTCGTCGGAAACGAAGGGGCCGTGCACGCGCTGGATGCGGCCGCCGCCGGCCATGTAGAGCATGTCGCCCTGGCCGAGCAGCTGCTCGGCGCCCTGCTCGCCCAGAATGGTGCGGCTGTCGATCTTCGAGGTGACCTGGAACGAGATGCGGGTCGGGAAATTCGCCTTGATCGTGCCGGTGATGACGTCGACCGAGGGGCGCTGCGTCGCCATGATGACATGGATGCCGGCGGCGCGGGCCATCTGGGCGAGGCGCTGCACCGTGCCCTCGATGTCCTTGCCGGCCACCATCATCAGATCCGCCATCTCGTCGATGATGACGACGATGTAGGGGATCGGCTCCAGCGGCAGGTCTTCCTGCTCGTAGATCGCCTCGCCGGTCTCCTTGTCGAAGCCGGTCTGGATCGTGCGGGTCAGGATCTCGCCGCGCGCCTTGGCCTGGCCGACGCGGGCATTGTAGCCGTCGATGTTGCGCACACCGACCTTCGACATCTTGCGATAGCGGTCCTCCATCTCGCGCACGGTCCATTTCAGCGCGACGACGGCCTTCTTCGGATCGGTGACGACGGGCGTCAAGAGATGCGGGATGCCGTCATAGATGGAGAGTTCCAGCATCTTCGGGTCGATCATGATCAGCCGGCACTCGGCCGGCGTCAGCCGGTAGAGCAGCGACAGGATCATGGTGTTGATGGCGACCGACTTGCCGGAGCCGGTGGTGCCGGCGACGAGCAGATGTGGCATGCGCGACAGGTCGACGACGACCGGCTCGCCGCCGATCGTCTTGCCGAGGCCGATCGGCAGGCGGGCCTTCGAATGCTCGAAATCCTCGGCGGCCAGCATCTCGCGCAGGAAGACCATCTCGCGGCGGGCGTTCGGCAGCTCGATGCCGATGGCGTTCTTGCCGGGGATGACGGCGACGCGGGCGGCGATCGCGCTCATCGAGCGGGCGATGTCGTCGGCGAGACCGATGACGCGCGACGACTTGATGCCGGGCGCGGGCTCCAGCTCGTAGAGGGTGACGACGGGACCGGGGCGGACATGGATGATCTCGCCGCGAATGCCGAAATCGTCGAGCACGCCTTCGAGCACGCGGGCGTTCTGCTCCAGCGCCTCGGTGTTGATCTTCATGCGCGGATCGGCGGCGCGGGGCGGGGTCAGGAAGTCGAGCTGCGGCAGCTCGAACACGTCGTTGGCCCCGCGCGATGGCTGCGCCTCGCGGGTCTGGCGCTTGCCGGGCTTGGCGCGGGCAGCGGGCGCGCGCGCCGGCGCCGGGCTCGGCGCCAGGTCGTAGTCGGCGTCGTCCTCGTTCGAGCCGTCGTCGAAATCGTCTTCCGGTTCCGCCACCCGGACGCGGCCGGGTGCCTTGGCGGCGCCGGCCAGGCGCGGCTCGACGCGGTCGCGCATCGGGCGATCGTCCGGGTCGGCCAAGGCGGCGCGACGCTCCGCCTGCTCGCCCGACTTGCGGCCGAACAGGCGGGCGAGGCTCGCCTTGGCCGAATAGCCGAAATGCGCCAGCGCGCCGAGCGGCACGGTGAGGAAGCTCGAGCGCTCCTCCTCGCCGAGCAGGTCGTCGCCATCGTCGAAGCGATCCTCGGGGCGCTGCCGCTTCGGCGCCGAGCGCACGGGCTCCGGCGCCGCCGGCCGCTCCTCGGGCTCGCGGCCGAAGCGGACGAAGCCGGCCGAATGCAGGAAGAGCGCCAGGGCGGCGATGCCGAACAGCGCGCCGGAAATCATCGTGGCGGTGTTGTCGACGGGCGTGCCGACGACGAGGCCGGGCAGGCGGGCGATGATGTCGCCGATGACGCCGCCCATGCCGGTCGGCAGCGGCCATTTGGCGGTGACGGGCACGAGCGCGAGCACGGCGGCGGCGAGCGCGCTGGCGCCGATCCAGGAAAGCAGCATGGTCTTGCGGAACGGACGGCCGCCGAACAGGCCGCGCCAGCCCCAGATCACCGCCGGCAGCAGCAGCATGGCGACGGCGAGGCCGAAGAACTGCATCAGCAGATCGGCGATGATCGCGCCCGGCAGGCCGAGCACGTTCACCGGCTCCTTGTCGACCGCGTAGGACAGGGACGGATCGTCGACCGCCCACGTCGCCAGGCTCGCCGCGATGGCGGCCGTGCCGGCAAGCAGCGCCAGCCCCGTCAAGAGCCTCAAATGGCGGCGGAGAAGCCTGCGGAGGCCGTCATCTTCCTCGGAAGGCAGCGGCAGCGAAACCGATCGTGTCGAACGCATTATCCGGTCATGTCCTTTGCGCTTCTAGCCGAGAACACGCGCCATGCGGGTGAGCGCTTCCTGGGTGGTGGCGAGATCCTGAACCATGGCGACGCGAATATAGGGCGTGCCGGGATTGGAGCCGTCGGGGCGCGGCAGCGCCAGATAGGCGCCGGGAATGGTGCGGACGCCGGCTTCCTGCCAGAGCCGCACCGCCGCATCCTCGCCGTCGCCGACCTCGAGCCAGAGAAAGAAACCGCCCGCCGGCGTCTTCGGCCGCACGTTCGGCCCGAGAATCGCGGCGGCGGCCTCGTATTTCGCGTTGTAGAGCGCCCGGTTCTCGGCGACGTGGCTCTCGTCCTCATAGGCGGCGACCGCGACGGCCTGGATCGGCCCGGGCACCTGCGGCGCCGCGATGTTGCGGAAGCGCATCCAGGCGCCTAGGAAATCCGGGTCGCCGGCGACGAAGCCGCAGCGCAGCCCCGGCAGGTTCGAGCGCTTGGAGAGCGAATGGAAGGTCAGGACGCCGGCATAGCCGTCGCCGAGCCGGTCGGCCGCCTGCAGCACACCGGGCGGCGGCACATCGCGGTAGATCTCGGAATAGCATTCGTCGGCGAAGACCATGAAGCCGAAGCGGCGCGCCGTCTCCAGGACCCGCGTCCAGTCGTCTGTGGTCGCGACGTCGCCCTGGGGCGCGGCCGGCGACGCGATGTAGAGGGCGATGGTGCGCGAAAGTACGTCCTCGCAGATCCGGCTGAGATCGGGGATGGCGCGTCCGTCGGCGCCGTCGTCGAGCAGCACGATCTCGGCGCCGGCCACTTCCGCCCCGGCGGCATAGGCCTGGTAGAACGGATTGGGCAGCAGCACGACCGGCCGGTCGATCTCGGGCCGGCGCTGGCGGGCGGCGAGCGCTGCGAGCACCAGTCCCTCGCGCGAGCCGTTCAGCGGCAGCACCATGCTTTCCGGGTCGATGGCGGTGGCGAGGGAATAGCGACGGTCGAGCCAGCGGGCGACGGTGCCGCGGAAGGCGTCGGTGCCGCGCATGGGCGGGTAGCGTCCGAACAGCGCGATGTTCTCCGCGATCACCGGCGCCACGAAGGCGGGCACGGGATGCTGCGGCTCGCCGATGGTCAGGTTGATCGGCGGGAGGCCAGGGGCCACGCCGGCCAGCCGCTCGTTCAGGCGGGCAAAGGGAGAGGTCGCTTGACGGGCGCTCGTCGGGCCGAGCATGACGCCGATCCTTGTTTTCGAAGACTGATAATTCGACCCTAAGCGGCCGTTGGTTAAGCCGGCTTTAACCATCCCCGAGGTGCGGCGAAAAAAAGACCCCGGCCGCTGGGCCGGGGTCTCGCCGTCTCTGGAAAGTGTTTTTCTGGGAAGGTGTTGTTTTTGGGAAAGGTCGGGCGCCGGGGCGCCCGGCCGGATCAGCTGTGGTAGGCGCGCTCGCCGTGCTCGACGATGTCGAGGCCTTCGCTCTCCACTTCCGGACGGACGCGGAGGCCGACGATGACGTCGACGATCTTGTAGAGGATCGCCGAGCCAACGCCGGACCAGACCAGCGTGAACAGCACGCCTTCGGCCTGGATCCAGAGCTGGTGCCCCATCTGGTAGTCGGTGACGCCGACGCCGCCGAGCGACGGGCTGACCAGGATGCCGGTGGCAAGGGCGCCGACGATGCCGCCGACGCCGTGGATGCCGAAGACGTCCAGGCTGTCGTCATAGCCGAAGGTGTTCTTCACCGTGGTGACGAAGAAGAAGCAGATGAACGAGGCGATGAAGCCCAGCACGATGGCGCCGGCAGGGCCGATGAAGCCGGCGGCCGGGGTGACGGCGACGAGGCCGGTGACGACGCCCGAGATCGCGCCCAGCATGGAGGGCTTGCCGCGGACGACCCATTCGATCAGCGACCAGCCGATGGCGGCGGCGGCCGTCGCGACGAAGGTGTTGATCGTGGCGAGACCGGCGACCGCGCCGGCGGTCAGCGCCGAACCGGCGTTGAAGCCGAACCAGCCGACCCAGAGCAGGGCGGCGCCGACCATGGAAAGGGTCAGCGAATGGGGCGGCATCAGGTCCTTGCCGAGGCCGGCACGCTTGCCGATGATCAGGGCGCCGACCAGGCCGGCGATACCGGCATTGATGTGGACGACGGTGCCGCCGGCGAAATCAAGCGCGCCGCGCTTGAACAGCCAGCCGGTCGACTGCCAGACCGAGTGGGCGATCGGCAGGTAGATCACGGTGATCCAGAGGACCATGAACATCATCACGGCGGCGAACTTCGTGCGTTCGGCGAAGGAGCCGACGACGAGGGTCGCGGTGATCGCCGCGAAGGTCATCTGGAACGACAGGAAGACATATTCCGGGATCGTGCCGGAGAGCGTGTCCGGCTTGATGCCGGCAAGGAACGCCTTCGACAGGCCGCCGATCAGCGCGCCGCCATCGGTGAAGGCGAGGCTGTAGCCGTAGAAGACCCAGATGATCATCGCGACGCAGGCGATCAGCAGCACCTGCATCAGCACCGACAGCATGTTCTTGGCGCGCACGAGGCCGCCGTAGAACAGCGCCACGCCGGGGACGATCATGGCGAGGACCAGGATGGTCGAGACCAGCATCCAGGCGGTGTCGCCGGAGTTCAGCGTCGGCGTGGCGGCGGCAACGGCCGCGTCGGTCGCCTGGACGGCCGGCTCTGTGGCGTCCTGGGCAAAGGCGACGACCGCCGATGCGAGGAGCGCGCCACCCGCGCCCACAAGGGAAAGAGCATTTCGAAGCTTCATGGAACCTCTCCTGTCGAACCGACCTGGGGTCGGCTGCCGGCGCCCGGGACACGCCCTTCTCGCGGCGGTTGTTCGATGTGATGTCGGATCCGTCAGCGCCTCCCGGCGCGGGCGGGAGCGCTAGAGGGCGTCGGTATCGGTCTCGCCGGTGCGGATGCGGACGGCCTGTTCGATCTGGTAGACGAAGATCTTGCCGTCGCCGATCTGGCCGGTCTTGGCGGCGGAGGCGATCGCCTCGACCACGGCGTCGACCGCCTCGGACGCCACCGCGACCTCGATCTTCAGCTTCGGCAGGAAGCTGACCGCGTATTCGGCGCCGCGATAGATCTCGGTGTGGCCCTTCTGGCGGCCGTAGCCCTTCACTTCCGTCACCGTCAGGCCCTGGACGCCGATCGCCGTCAGGGCGTCGCGGACCTCGTCCAGCTTGAACGGCTTGATGATCGCCATCACGATTTGCATGTGTTCCGATTCCCTTCTCTGGCAGCTCAGGGACCGTGCGACTGACCCGGGTTTTGTCCGGAGCGGCCACACGGCGGCGTTCGCTGGCAACGACCATTCAAGGTCCGTGCCAAGTCAGCGCGGGCGTCGGGAAAAAATGCGAAACGCGCAAAAGCGCGTCAGCCGAACGGCCTCGATCCGAGGCAATGCCCCGGTCTGGCCGCAATTTCTGCCTCTTGGGCAGTCAATCGGAAGGTTTTGCCTAATTATTAGGCTTCGAGGGCCGGGTCAGCGCCAGCGAATTGTGCGCCGACGGCTCGACCGGGCGAACGAGCCCTTCCTGCGCCACCGAAGCGACGAGGACGCCGCGGCGATCGAACAGGCTGCCGCGATTGAAGCCGCGCGCGCCGAAGGCCGAGGGGCTGTCCTCGACATAGAGCAGCCAGTCGTCCATGCGGAACGGCCGGTGGAACCATATGGCGTGGTCGAGGCTCGCCACCTGCACGCTCGGATCGAAGGCGGAGCGGCCATGCGCGAGCAGGGTGGTGTCGAGCAGCGTCAGGTCCGACGCATAGGCGAGGACGCAGCTGTTCAGCACCGGGTCGTCGCCGATCGAGGTCTTGGCTCGGAGCCAGATCGCGTGGCCGAGTCGCGGCTCGGCGCGGGTAAAATAGCCCTCGAGGTCGACCGGCCGCAGCTCGATCGGCCGGAGCCGCTCCCAATAGCGCCGAACGCCCTCCGGCGCGCCGTCGAGCAGGGCGGCGGTCTGCGGCCCGTCGACCGGCAGGTCTTCCGGCGGCGGCACGTCCGGCATGGCGATCTGGTGGTCGAAGCCCTCCTCGCGGATGTGGAAGGAGGCCGACATGACGAAGATGGTGCGGCCGTGCTGGATCGCGACGACCCGCCGCGTCGAGAAGCTGCCGCCGTCGCGGACCCGCTCGACCTCGTAGACGATCGGGGCTGCGGGATCGCCGAGGCGCAGGAAATAGCAGTGCATCGAATGCACCGGCCGGTCAGCCTCGACGGTGCGCGAGGCGGCGACCAGCGACTGGCCGATGACCTGGCCGCCGAAGACGCGCTGCCAGCCGGGATCAAAGCTGCGACCCCGGAACAGATTGTGTTCCAGCGGTTCCAGATCGAGTATCGAGAGGAGGTCGTCGATCATGCGGGCAGGGACTTGTCTTGAGGTCTTGTCTTGCGGGAGGCGGGTCGAGAGTTGGTGTTGCGGCCGATGGCCGGTCAAGTCAAGCGGCGGAGTGCCGGAAGGGACGGATCCTCATGGGCGTGCGTGAACACGAAGAACCCGTCATCGACGTGCTGATCGCCGGCGGCGGCTATGTCGGATTGTGCACGGCTCTGGCCCTGAAGCAGGGCGCCCCCTCGCTTTCCGTGACGGTGGTCGATCCGGCTCCCGCAGGTGCGGGATCGCGCGACGGCCGCGCCTCGGCGATCGCGGCGGCGGCGAAGCGGATGCTGGAGCAGCTCGGCATCTGGGAGACGATCGCCGCGACCAGCCAGCCGATCACCGAGATGATCGTCACCGACAGCAAATTGCGCGACGCGGTGCGGCCGGTGTTCCTGACCTTTTCCGGCTCGGTCGGCGATGGCGAGCCCTTTGCCCACATGGTGCCGAACGGGGCGCTGGTCGGCGCGCTGACCGAGGCCGCGTCGGCCGCCGGCGTCAATCTCGTCGCCAGCGAATCGGTCGTCGATTTCGTCACCCATTCGTCCCATGTCGCGGCAAGGCTCGCCGGCGGCCGGACGATCAAGGCCCGCCTGCTGGTCGCCGCCGACGGCGCCAGGTCGCGCCTGCGCGATCTCGCCGGCATCCGCACCGTCGGCTGGTCCTACGGCCAGTCGGGCATCGTCACCACGGTCGAGCACGAGCGGCCGCATAACGGCCGCGCGGTCGAGCACTTCCTGCCGGCCGGCCCGTTCGCCATCCTGCCGCTGCCGGGCAATCGCTCGTCGCTGGTCTGGTCGGAGAGCACGGAGAGCGCCGACCGGCTGGTCCGGGCGGACGATTTCACTTTCCAGTTGGAACTTGAGCGCCGTTTCGGCCATCAGCTCGGCGCGATCGAGCCGGTCGGTCCGCGCCGCGCCTATCCGATCGGCCTCAAGCTCGCCCGCGCCTTCGTCAAGCCGCGCGTCGCGCTGGTCGGCGACGCCGCGCATGCGATCCATCCGATCGCGGGGCAGGGCCTCAATCTTGGTTTCAAGGACGCGGCGGCGCTGGCCGAGACGGTGGTCGAGGCAGCGCGCCTCGGCCTCGATCCCGGAACGCTCGACATTCTCGAGCGCTACGAGCGCTGGCGCCGCTTCGATACGGTGCAGATGGGCATCATGACCGACGGTCTGACGCGGCTGTTCTCGAACGACAACCCGGCGCTCCGGATTGTTCGCGATGTCGGCCTCGGCCTCGTCGACCGGCTGCCGCGCCTGAAGGAAAGCTTTATCGGCACGGCCTCCGACGTCGGCACGTCCGGCCCGCGCCTGCTGCGCGGCGAGGCGATTTAGGCGCTGCAGCCGGGTTGCTTCCTGCGCCAGCTTTTTGGGGAGACTTTGATGGATAGCCACGAGCCGTTCCTGCGCGAAGCGATTGCCCTGTCGAAATCCGCGATGGACCGCGGCGACGAACCGTTCGGCTCCGTGCTGGTCAAGGAGGGCGACGTCATCCTGCGTGCCGAAAACAGCGTCTTCACCGGCCACGACATGACGAACCATGCCGAGTTGAACCTGATCAAGATGGCGGCGCAGCGCTACGACACGGCTTTTCTCGCCGACTGCACGCTCTACACCAGCACCGAGCCGTGCGCGATGTGCTCCGGGGCGATCTACTGGTCGGGCATCGGGCGCATGGTGTTTGCGTGCTCCGAAGCGCGGCTTGGCGAGATTGCCGGGATCGGGCTGAACGTGCCGAGCCGCGCAGTGCTGGAAACCGGCGCGCGCATCGTCACCGTGGTCGGCCCGACCAATCTCGAAGACGAAGCCGCCGAAGTCCATCAGGAATTCTGGCCGAAGCATCTCGGCAAGGCCTAGAGCCTCGGCTCCTCCCGGGACCTTTTTGCATCCCTGGACTCGACCATCATCCTGAGGTGCCCGGCGCAGCCGGGCCTCGAAGGAGGGTCCAGAGAACGCCCTGAAGGCGGATTTCAGCAGCCGATGTGCTCCGCTGGATCCTCCTTCGAGGCTTCGCTCGCGCGAAGCACCCCAGGATGATGGCGGAGCCGGTCGACGGACCCGAAAAGCCCGGAGGTCAGCCTTTAGATCGGCCGCGCCTCGTCGGGGAGCAGGATAGGGATGCCGTCGCGGATCGGGTAGGCGAGGCGCGCGGCGCGGCTGACCAGCTCCTGGCGCTGGTGGTCGTATTCCAGCGTCATCTTGGTGAGCGGGCAGACGAGCAGCTCCAGGAGCTTGCCGTCGATCCGGCTCGCCGGTCGTTCGACATGCACCATGGCTGTCTCCCGGAGCGTTTTCGAGCGAAGTGGATACCGGTTCGCGTGAAGAAAACGCGACCAACGAATAGTTAGAACCTTTCATCGTTTCGGCGAAACGATGAAAGGTTCTATTGCAGCTGCGACGGCGCGCCGCCGCTGCGGCGGGCGAGCGACACTTCGGTCAGCGCGATCAGCGTCTCCGAGCGCGTCTTCAGGTCGGGCGCCTCGAGCAGGGCCTGTTTTTCGGCCATGCCATAGGGGCTCATCATCGACAGCGCGTTGACCAGCGTCTCGTTCGACGCCTTCTCGATGCTGTCCCAGTCCGCTTCCAGATGATTGGCGTCGAGATAGAGGCGGAACGTATCGAGGAGATGCGTGCGGTCGACGGTCTCGGAACCGGCGTCCTCGATGAAGTCGGCGGTGAAATCCGCCGCCGTCACGCGGGCGCGCCGGAAGCCCTCCTCGGGCTCGACCTCCTCGAGGATGCGAAACCGGCTGATGCCGGTCAGGCAGATCATGTAGCGGCCGTCGCCCGTCTCGGCATAGGAGGTGATGCGGCCGGCGCAGCCGACGGCGAACAGCTCGCCGGCTTCGCCGCCATCCTCCGATTCCGGCTGGGCGAGCGGCTGCACCATGCCGATGATGCGGTTCCCCGCCATGGCGTGATCGACCATCGCCATGTAGCGCGGCTCGAAGATGTTGAGCGGCATCTGTCCGCGCGGCAGCAACAAGGCCTCGGGCAGCGGGAAAACCGGAATCACATCGGGGAGATCGTCCGGGCCTTCATAGGTGGCATTGCCTACCTGCATCCGAATGGCGCCTTCAGGAAAACAGCAGGGAAGAAAGACGGCGACGCCCATAGAGCGTCGTTTCGTCGGTCGGGCCCCACGCCTCGAAAAACTGCACGAGCTGCTTGCGGGCCTTGTCATCTTCCCAACTGCGATTCAGCCGGAAAATGTCAAGGAGCAGATCGGCGGCGTCCTCGCGCTGGTCCTTGGCGTTGAGCAGCAACGCCAGTTCGAAGCGGGCGTCATAGTCCTTGGGGTTGCTCTCGATCCGCGCGCGGAGCTCGCCTTCCTCGCCGAGATCGGCGACCTGGTCGGCCAGCGCGATCTGGGCGCGCAGCCCGGTCACGGCCGGGTCGTTCGCCTTCTCCTCGGGAAGCGAATCGAGCAGCTCGCGGGCGGCGTCGATATTGCCCGTCGCCACGTCGCAGCGCACCAGGCCGACCAGCGCGCGGAACGTGTCCGGTTCGGCGGCGAGGATGGCGGCGTAGATTTCCGACGCCGCCGCGAAATCGCCCTGCTCGACGCGGGCATCCGCCTCGGCGAGCGCCGCCTCGAGCTCGGCGCCGCCGGCGGGACCGGCCACACGCTCGATGAATTCCTTGACCTGGCTCTCGGGCAGCGCGCCCATGAAGCCGTCGACCGGGCGGCCGTCGACGAAGGCGATGACGGCCGGGATCGACTGGATGCCGAGCTGGCCGGCGATCTGCGGGTGGTCGTCGATGTTCATCTTGACGAGCTTCACCGTGCCGCGCGCGTTCTGCACGACCTTCTCGATCACCGGCGTCAGCTGCTTGCACGGGCCGCACCAGGGCGCCCAGAAGTCGACCAGCACCGGCTGCCGGCGGGATTCGTCCAGCACGTCCTTGGCGAAGTTGTTGGTCGTCGTTTCCTTGATCAGCGCCTCGGCGCCATTCGCCGAGGTCGCGGCGGTGTCGCCGATGCTGAAGCTGGGCTGGTTCATAAGGATTGCCTCAATCGTCGCGGAACCGGCTCTCGCGCCGGCATGTCGGGGGAGAAGATGGCGCTTCGAACCCGATTTTACAAATCCGGACTGGCGGATGCGGGCGAAAAGGACAGCAAAAGCGGCTCATGGCCGGTCGCGCGCAGGAAAGCGACCAGGTCGGGGGCGGCGATCGTCGTCGTCGCGGTGTTGACGAGCGGGTGGAAATTGACCGGGCCGGGCGCCGCCAGCGCGTCGTCCAGCACCACCTGGACCCGCGCCTCGCGGTCGTTCAGAACGCCGAAGGGCGTGACCGAGCCGGGTGTCACGCCGAGCAATTCCTGCATCAGCTCGGCCGAGCCGAAGGAGAGGCGACCGGAGGCGCCGATCCGTTCATGCAGCCGCTTCAGGTCGATCGCGGCGTCCTCCTCGGCGACGACGAGGAAGATCGCGCCCTTCTTGTCTTTCAGGAACAGATTCTTGCTGTGCCGGCCGGCGATCGCGCCGCGCAGGCCCTGCGACTGCTCCACGGTGAAGAGCGGCGGGTGCTCCACCGTTGTCGTCTCGATGCCGAGTTCGTCGAGAAAGCGGAAAAGGTCGTCCTGCGTCGCCGTCATCTTCATCCCCTTGCGGAACGCCGAGATGAAGCATGCCGGCGCCGGGCGGGCAAGCGAGATTGCCGAGGCCGGACAAAGGAAAGCCCGGCGCGAGGCCGGGCTTTCCAGGGCATTCCGTCGAAACCGATCAGAACTTGAAGTTCAGGCCGGCCGTGACCGCGGAACCGGTGGCGCCGCCATTGACGACCGGCGTGAAGTTGCCGATGTCCTTCTTGCCGAGGTCGACATAGTCGTACTCGAGGCGGGCGGTCAGGTTCTTAGTGAAGGCGTATTCGACGCCGGCGCCTGCCGTCCAGCCGACCGCCCACTGGCTCTCGTCGGCGAACTTCAGATCGCCATAGGCGACGCCGCCCTTGGCGTAGACCAGGAACTTGTCCCAGGCGTAGCCGGCGCGGGCCGTGGTCTTGCCGAGCCACTGCAGTTCGGCGACGTCCTTCAGCGACGAATAGGCGAAGTCGGTCTCGACGCCGATCACCCAATGGTCGATCTGGTAGTTGTAGCCCGCCTGCGCGCCGATGAGGCCGCCGGTGCTGCTCAGTCCATTGAGATCGCCGGTGAAGTCGCCGAACAGCGCGCCGCCATGCACACCGACATAGAAGCCGGTCCAGTCGAAGGCGGCTTCGGTCACGACGGGGGCCGGCGCCGGTGCCGGCTCGTAGGTGAGATCTGCCGCTGCGGCTGCGCCCGTAAGGGCGAGGAGCGCTGCGCCGGCGAGAAGAAGCTTGTTCATGGGTATCCTCAAGAGATGCGGATCGACGCGGGAACCTGCCCGATCCATTATCTCAGCCACCCCTGGCTTGACCCTCGACGGCGGCATAGCACCGGCTTTTGAGGCTGACCATTCCAAATCAGCTGGCGTCGCCCCGAGGGGACAGCATGACGCGTGCGCTGCGGTAAAAAGGTCTCGCATCGTGGCAACGGCATGGCATCTTTCTGGCTCAAATCGGATGGAAAAACCCTCTTGCAATCAATTCCGGCTTCGGTCATAAGGTGCCCACGCTGGCGGTGCCGGCGAGAAGCGGGTGTAGCTCAGGGGTAGAGCATAACCTTGCCAAGGTTAGGGTCGAGCGTTCGAATCGCTTCACCCGCTCCAATACTTCCGGTCACCCACCGGATGCTCAAAAGGGCCACGGTTTCCGTGGCCTTTTTGCTTTTTGTCGTCTCGGTTGCCTTGGCTGGACGTGAGGCGACCTCGGTTTATCTGTGATTTTTAACGAGATTTTTGTGCCGGCTCAGCGGTTCGCCGACCGGCTGTTCCGTCCGTACCGCGCGGATTCCCCGCGGTTTTCCGGCCCGGCGGATGGCGGTGGCGATCGCCCTGTGGACCGCTCGCCGCTCTCTTGCAATCGGTCCGGGCTTGGGTCATAAGGTGCGCATGCCGGCGCGCCGGACGGATGCGGGTGTAGCTCAGGGGTAGAGCATAACCTTGCCAAGGTTAGGGTCGAGCGTTCGAATCGCTTCACCCGCTCCAATCTTCCGGTCACCCACCGGATCTTCAAAAAGGCCACGGTTTCCGTGGCCTTTTTGCTTTCTGGACCTCGTCACCCAGCTCGGCCAGCTTGTTGCGGAGCGCGAGAACCGGCGCGTGGAGATTGGCCGGCACGGGCGGGCTGGCCTCGCCGCCGAAATCGACGAAGCTCGCGAGCCGCGCCAGCGCGCGGAGCAGTTCCCCCGCATAGGAAAGCGCCAGGGCCTCGTGATAGACGGCCCGCCAGATCAGGTCGGTCTCGACCACGGCCGTCGCGGCGGAGAGCGTCATCTTGGTCTGGCAGAGGCGGGCGGCGGCGCGGAAATGGCGCGCAGCCCCCGGATAATCGCCGCGATGCAGCAGCATCAGCATGCCGAGATAATAGGTCGAGGCGGCGATGCAGATCGGCCAGCGCGCCGCGAACTGCGCCGGCGTCTCGATGTCGTCCAGCCTCGGCGCGGCATCCGCGAGCCTGGGCGTGAAGGCCGCCTCGGCGAGCGGATAGTCGCCCGCATCCAGCGCGCCGCGGAAGAGGCGATAGCGCAATCCGATTTCCAGCGAGGAGCCCGGTGCGGCGCGCGAAAGCCTATCCCGCAGATGCCGGTGCAGGCGTTCGGCGACCGCCTGCGGCGAACGCTGCTGGAAGCGCAGCGGCGCTCGTGAGGCGTAGACGAGCATGCTCGCCGCGCTCCGGTCGATCTCGACATGGGCGAAACCGGCGCTGCGCAGGACCTGCGCCAGGCCTTCCGCGCTGTAGAGGATGGTATGGGCGCCCGGCGACAGGAGGGCGAGCAGGGTGCTCGGGTCCGTTCCCCGCGCGATGCGCGCGGCGTCCGGCGTCGTCAGCACCAGCACGCCGTCGTCTTTCAGATAGGAGGCGAGGATCCCCACGAATTCGCCGGGGTCATTGATGTGCTCGATGACTTCCGAGCAATGGACGATGTCGAACAGCGCGCTCGAGCCGTTGTTTTTCGCCGCGAAGTCGCTGACGATATCGAGCCCGAGCTGTTCCCGTCCGAGCTTCCCGTAATGCGACGGCTCGTAGCCCCGGACCTCCCATCCGGCAATGCTGCGGATGGCGTCCATGCCGAAGCCGAAGCCGCAGCCGATGTCGAGCAGCCGGCCGGTCCCGCTGCCGTCAGGAATGACCCGGAGCAGGTTCCTGGCCACCAGGTCGATCGCGCCATTGAACTCGACATAGTCGCGGACGGTGAGTTCGGACGCGGTGTGCTGGGTGTAGTCGATCTCCGGAAAGGGGTGGTAGGTCAGCGACTGGCAGCGATCGCAGCGATAGAGCTGGAGTTCCCGCTCGGGCAGCGACGCCGGCTGGACACTATCCACCGCGGCGACGAACGGCTTTGGATCGGGGTCGGAGCAGACAGGACACGCGAAGGCTGCCGGCGGCTGCCGGCCATCAGGGAAGCGGAGGTTCATTTTGTCTCATTCGCTCCGGGGGGTAGCGATAGTTTTTGGGGGGGCTAGCGATCGTTCAGGCGTCGGTGTGGGACGGATAGGCCATGCCTTGTTGCAGGGAGAGTTCCCGGGCGACCGGCCATGCGACCGCGCCTTCGGGAAGGTCGAAAATCTTTCGGGCCAGGATCCAGGACACGGTCATGCCGTCATGCAGCGGGAACTCCAGCATCGGGCCCTGCCGCAAGGACGGCTGCACCAGCATCCGCACCGGCTCGGCCATGCCGCATGCCAGTACCTCGAAGCCCAGGCTCGGCGAGAGCAGCACCTTCAATCCCTCGCTCGACATCCGCCAGAAATCGTTGGGCAGTTCGTGCAGGGGGAAGGAGTGCGGCACGGAGTGCATCGTCAGCCCGCCGACCTTCAGCACCTTGTTGATCTCCGCGGCGAGCAGCCACGGATAGGCGAGATGCTCGACCACGGCGTAGGACAGGACGCCGTCGAGGGATGCGGGTTCGACGTAGTCGCCGAGGAAGTGGGCGTCGCCGACGATGTCGACGCCGGGGGCCGCGTGAATGTCGAAGCCGATGAACGTGCATTCCGGCTCGAACAGCGACGCGTTCAGAACCGCGCCCGGGCTGACCGTCCGGGCGCCGATCTCGAGCACGGTGCCGCGGATCTGCTTCATCGCTGCCGCGAACCGGTCCAGCGGGGCCGCGCTCCCGTTGGGAATGGCGTTCTGCGGATGGTCCGGGGGGAGGGCGGTGACGTCGATCTCGACGGTGCCAAGGGAGCTTTCCACCTCCAGCGTCACGGGCCGGAAGGGCGGGCACGGCAGGTAGAGGGCGAAGCCGCAGCGGGTTGAATCGAGCCGCGGATAATGGGTCAGCAGATCCGGTCGATCCGAGAACTCGGTGGTCGTGACCCGCGCCGCGCCACTCTTCAGGTGGATGGCGCGTGGCGCGACATCGGAGACGTGCGCCCACCCTTTCACGAAGACGCCATGTTGGTCGCACCACAGGGCGTCGACCATGTGAAAGGCCGGTACAACCTTGCGCAACTTTTTCAACTTCATATGCCTGTCAACCAAATGGATGCTGTTGTACCCTTCGGATTACATGGGTGGACGGCCGCTGTCTGAGCGTCAAGTGGTATCGTCGAGTTGATGGAATTTTCTGCCAGTTATCGAGAGAGAGTAGATGACGAGAATTACAATCGCTGCGGTCATTCCACTCTATAATGGCGAGAAATATATTCGGGAGGCAATAGACAGCGTTTTCGCTCAGACGAGTCTACCTGACGAAATCATCGTCGTGGATGACGGGTCGACCGATGGTGGCGCGAATATTGTCCGGGAATTGGCCGAGACCAGGCCGATTACTCTGATATCCAAGCCGAATGGCGGACAATCGTCAGCGCGAAATGCCGCGATTGATCAATGCCACAGCAGCCACATCGCTCTGCTGGATCAGGACGATATATGGTATCCGCATCATCTTGAGGTGCTGAGGCGACCGTTCGAGCAGGAAGTCCCGCCGGCCCGTCTCGCGCTGGTCTATGGCAATCTCGACCATGTCGATGTCGGCGGCCAGATGGTCGCGCATCGCTGCCTCGACATCTTCTGTCCGGATCATCCCAAGGTCACGCTGCGCCATTGCCTGGAGCAGGACATGTTCATCCTGCCGGGCGCGTCGCTGATCGAACGGCAGGCGTTTCTCGAAGCCGGCCGGTTCGACGAGCGGCTGGCCGGCTACGAGGACGACGATCTGTTCCTGCGCCTGTTCCGCAAGGGCTACCACAGCGTCTATATCGACGAGCCCCTGACCCAATGGCGCATTCACGCCGCGTCGACCTCGTTCAGCGCGCGGATGGCGAAGTCGCGGATGATCTACTACCGCAAGCTTCTCGAAGTCTATCCAAACCAGCCCCGGTTGCATCAATACTGGATCCGGGACTATGTCGCGCCGCGTTTCTTCCGCGCTTCGGTGGGGGATTTCATTGCCGGGTCGCGCTTCGGCGAACCGCAGCGGATGCAGCAGGCATGGGCCGACATCCTCGAGATCACGCCGGAGCTTCCCCGTCGGCAGAGAAAGCGCGTGCGTCGCGTCGCGCCGATGGTCGAGCTTCTCTATCGCGGACGGTTCAGCAATCTGGCGCGAGTCCTGGTGCGATATGGCGCGTCCGCCCGTCGCAGGGAGAAGACCGAGCGCCGCCGGGCCGAGTCGTCCGATCGAAAGTGACGGCTCGAAGCGGCGGAGCGGCGCTCGGCCAACCCTGTCCCGTCAGACGATCGCCAGCGCCGTGCGCTCCAGATACGCCCAGTCCGGCTCGAGCCCGAGGCCCGGTGTCGAGGGCACGGTGATGAAGCCGTCGACGATGGGCAGCTCCGCCATTGTGGCGAGGCCGGCGATGTGCTCGCTCGACATGACCAGCTGCTCGTAGAAATCGTTGTTGGGGATCGCGCCGCAGATATGCGCGTTGGCGACGCCCATGCCGTGCACCTGCGCCCGCATCCCGTGCGATTCCGCCAGATGCGCCACCTTCATCGCCCCGGTGATGCCGCCCTTGTAGAAAGACGAGGTGCGCATCATGTCGAGCGCGCCCATGTCGATCCAGGTCGCGGCGTTCCAGTGGCAGCCATCCGAGGTCTCGGCGGCGAGGACGGGAATGTCGAGCTGTTCCGTCAGCTTCGTGTAGCTGCGGAGGTCGAACTCGCGCATCGGCTCCTCGTACCAGTGGAAGCCAGCGTCTTCGAGCTGGCGGCCGAACCAGAGCGCGGTGACGAAATCCCAGCCGGCCGAGCCGTCGAACATCAGCGTCGCGTCATCGCCCGTCCATTTGCGCAGATTGTGGCAGAGCCTGGCGTCCGCTCTCGCGTCGCCCCAGGCATGCAGCTTGAAGGCGGTGAAGCCGACGTCGATGCATTCCTTGATGTGGCGCTCATAGGCGTCCATCGTCTCGAAGGTGACGGTGGAGGCATAGGCCTGGATGCGGTCGGAATTGCCGCCGAGCAGCTGATAGAGTGGCAGTCCCGCCTTCTTCGACTTGATGTCCCAGGCGAGCTGGTCGATCAGGCCGAGATCGCGCATGTGCAGCTCCTCGATCCGGTCGATCTCCCAGATCTTGGTCCAGAGCCGCTCGGTCAGCAGCGGGTTCTCGCCGATCAGCGACTTGAGCCGCCGGCGGGTCAGGCTGGCGATCGCCTCGCCGTCGCCGGTCTTGATCGCGCCGGTGATGCCCTCGTCCGTATCCATCCGCAGGATCGCCGATTTCGGGCGCTCGCCCTTCGGCGTGCCGTCGCCGGAGCCGGCGAGGCCCTCGCGCCAGCGGAAGGTGTATTTCGGGTGATCGTCCTCGACGATATAGGCGCGGATGTCCGTGATCTTCACGTGTGGCTCCCGACGTGCGGCGCACGTCCCTGATCTCTGCGATGGAAGTCGCGTCACCCCGGGCCGGGGCGGCGAATGGCGGGTCTTTCTTGCGCGCGGCGGCGGCGCTGCCGCCGTCTACATGCAATCAGAATTGTCATCTGATTATTCACATCGTCATTCTGATAGCAACAGTGCGCCTGTCTCCTTCGGGGTGGCCGTGCTATAGCAACCCCATGGAACGACGCAGAACCCAGCCCGGCGAGACGCCTGCCAAGCTCAGCCAGATCGCCTATCAGCGCTTCAAGGAGGCGCTGTTCGCGGGCCGGATCGCTCTCGGCGCGACGGTCTCGCAAGGCGAACTGGCCGAATTGCTCGAGGTGCAGACCGGCACGCTGCGCGAGGCGATGCAGCGGCTGGAGCAGGAAGGTTTTCTCGTCGTCCTGCCGCGATCCGGCATCCAGATCGTCAAGCCGGACCTCGCTCATCTGAAGGATTGCTTCCAGATGCGGCGGGTGATCGAGGCGGAGGCGCTCAGGCGCTTCGCCGAGCGGGTAACAATGGGCGAGATCGTCGAATGGCGGCAGCGGCACGACGAGATCATCGATCTCGCCCGCGACGGGGTGGTCGAATCCGTCCTGTTCGCGCGCGCGGCCGAGCTCGACCGCGCCTTTCACGGCGCGCTGGTCGAGGGCACGCGCAATCCGCTGATGATCACGTCGCACGCCCAGATGATGGAGCAGATCTGCGTCGTCCGGCTCGACACGCTCTACATGCTGTCGTCGCTGGCGATCGTCCACACGATGCAGGAGCATCTCGCCGTCCTCTCAGCGCTGGAAGCGCAGGATCCGGAAGCCGCCGTCACGGCGATGGAGGCGCATCTCGCCCGCTCCATGCACCGGGCGATGGGGCTCTGAAGCCGGCGGCGCTTCGCGGCCGTGGCCGCGTGCCCCAAGAATCTTGGACGCCCGGGTTGGTCCATTGCTTTCCGCTCAACCGTTTTTTCTGTTTTCGGCCTCTGTTCTTCTTGTTCGCGTCGCGTTTTGGCGATGGAGCGCAATGGAGATGAAAGGATTGGACGGTATATAGTCAGGCGACAATCCGACGGGGTGGCGCGTGATTTCGGACGCGATCGGGCTCCAGGACGTCGATGGGGAACCTCCCGGCCCCGGGGCCATGCTTGCAGGACGGAATACGCTCGATGAACAATCTGACCATTCGTCAACGCATTCTCGGCAGCTTCGCCGCGGTGCTGGTGGTGATGTCGATCATGGCGGTGGTGACCTTCGCCTCGCTGATCCGCACCGAGAGCGAGGCGCTCTCCGTCGAGACCAAGACGGTGCCGGGCCTCGTCACCAGCATGGAGATGATGGCCGGCTGGACCGACACGCAGAACCTCGTGCAGGACCTGGCGCTGGCCGATACGGACGCGGCGCGCCAGAGCGCCATCACGGCGATCCAGACCAATCGCGACCTCGTGCGCCGCCTGACGGTCGCCTATGAGGACACGATCGATTCCGAGCAGGACCGGATCAATCTCGACGGGATCCGCAAGCTCACCGAGGAGTTCTTCCCCCGGGAGGACGCGCTCATCGAGATGGCGAGGGCGAGCTACACGGTCGAGTCCGCGTCGCGGCAGCGCGCCGTCGTCAAGACCGAGCTTGAGCCGGTCCTCGACCGTATCCAGGCCCAGCTTCGCGCCATGGTCGACTACAACAAGCTGGAGAGCGATCGCTCGACGCAGGCGATCCTCGCCAATGTGCAGACGGCCAAGCTGGCGCTGATCGCCAGTTTCGTCGCGGCGCTGGTGCTGTCGGTGCTGCTCGCCTACTGGCTGTTCCGCGCCATCATGGGACCGCTCGGCCACCTCGTCGACGCCGTCGCCGTGATGCGCAGGGGCGATTTCAGCCAGCGCCTGGCGCTCGCCCGGCGCGACGAGTTCTCGACGCTCGCCGATGGCTTCAACGGCATGGCCGACGACCTGACGACCCTGATCGGCCAGGTGCAGAAGTCCGGCATCCAGGTCAACACCTCGATCACCGAGGTCGCCGCGACGTCGAAGCAGCAGCAGGCGACCGCGAACGAGATCGCGACGACGACGACCGAGATCGGCGCCACGGCGAAGGAGATCTCCGCCACTTCCAATGAACTCGTCCGCACCATGAACGAGGTGTCGACGGTCGCCGAGCAGACCGCGTCGCTCGCCGGCGGTGGCCAGGCCGGCCTGTCGCGCATGGAGGCGACCATGCGCCATGTCATGGAGGCGGCCGGCGCCATCAACGCCAAGCTGGCGATCCTCAGCGAGAAGGCAGGCAACATCAACCAGGTGGTGACGACCATCACCAAGGTCGCCGACCAGACCAACCTGCTCTCGCTCAACGCCGCCATCGAGGCGGAGAAGGCCGGCCAGTACGGCCGCGGCTTCGCCGTCGTCGCCACCGAGATCCGTCGCCTCGCCGACCAGACCGCCGTATCGACCTACGACATCGAGCAGATGGTGAAGGACATCCAGTCCGCCGTCGCCGCCGGCGTCATGGGCATGGACAAGTTCTCCGAGGAAGTGCGCCGCGGCATGACCGAGGTGCAGCAGGTCGGCGGCCAGCTGTCGGAGATCATCGAGCAGGTGCAGGGCCTGGTGCCGCGCTTCGAGATCGCGAACGAGGGCATGCAGGCGCAGGCGACCGGCGCCGGCCAGATCAGCGACGCGCTCTCGCAATTGAGCGAGGCGGCGCAGCAGACGGTCGAATCGCTGCAGCAGTCGTCGCTGGCGATCGACGAGCTCAACCAGGTCTCGAGCGGCCTTCGCAATAGCATCACGCGGTTCAAGCTGCGCGCCTGACGCGGTTCGAACGGGAGGACCGCGCCATGCTGTTCCTGATGTTTCGCCTCGGCCGGGATCGCTATGTCCTCGATGTCGGACAGGTCGAGGAAGTCCTGCCCTTCATCGAGCCGACCGTGCTGCCCGGCGCGCCAGCCGGCGTCGTCGGCGCCATCAACTATCGCGGCGGCCCTGTGCCGCTGATCGATCTGAGCCTCTTGGCGCTCGGCCGTCCGTCGGCGGCGGTGCTCAGCACGCGCATCATCCTGATCCGCTATCCGGTCGCCGAGGGCGAGACGCGGCGGCTCGGCCTCGTCGCCGAGCGCGTCATCGAGACCGTGTCGCGCGATCCCGCCGACTTCGTGCCGTCGGGCGTCGAGGCCGGCATGCCCGCCTATCTCGGCCCCGTCGCCTCCGATGCGATCGGCCTGATCCAGCTGGTACGGGCCGAGGCGCTGCTGTCGCCGGAGCTTCGCGACATCCTGTTCCGCCAGCTCGATGCGAGCGCCTGATGCAGGAGGTGATCGAACAGTTCCTGAAGGACGAGATCGGCCTCTCCAGCGAGGCGGTCGGCGCCTCGGTCATCCGCCATGCGCTGAAGGAGCGGATGTCCGCGCTCGGCCTCGACGATCTGCGGGTCTACTGGACGGTTCTGAACGCGTCGGCGGCCGAGCGGCAGGCGCTGGTCGACGCGACCATCGTGCCGGAGACCTGGTTCTTCCGCGACGAGGGCGCCTTTGCGGCGGTGGTGCAGCATCTCCGGACGCTGCCGCGCAGCCGCCAGTCGTTCCGTCTGCTGAGCCTTCCCTGCTCGACGGGCGAGGAGCCCTATTCGATGGCGATGGCGATGCTCGACGCCGGCTTCCCGGCCGAGGCGTTTTCGATCGAGGCGCGCGACGTCAGCCAGCACAACATCGCCGCGGCCGAGCGGGCGATCTATGGCCGCAACTCGTTTCGCGGCCGCGACCTCGGCTTCCGCGATCGCCATTTCGAGCCGGTCGACGGCGAATACCGGCCGCGCCGGGCCGTGCGCGATTGCGTCCGCTTCCGGCGCGCCAATCTGTTCGATCTCGACGCGGAGCGGGAGGGCGGTCGCTTCGACATCGTCTTCTGCCGCAACCTTCTGATCTATTTCGACCGGCCGACGCAGGACCGGGCGCTCGACAAGCTCAGATCCGTGCTCGCGCCAGACGGGCTGCTGCTGGTCGGCCCGGCCGAATCGGCGCTGCCGATCGCCTGCGGATTCGCCTCCGCCCGATTGCCGATGGCGTTCGCCTTCAGCCTGAAGCGGGAAGAGGCCGGCAAGCCGGCGGCTCCGGCGCGACGTGCTGCGCCGCCGCCACCGCCAGCTCCGGCTGGGACGGCCAGGCTCGCTGTCGTGCCGGCCAAGCCGCGCCCGGCTGCCCAGGCGAAGCCAAGCCCAGCGCGCGGAACGTCCGAATTGCCGCCGCCCGACCGGGCCGGCGAAAGCCTCGCCGCCATCGAGCGCGCCGCCAATGCCGGCCGGCTGGCGCAGGCGCTGGAGGCGGCCCGCGCCCATTTGAGCGAATTCGGCGCTTCGGCCGAGGCGTTCTATCGCCTCGGCCTCGTCCTTGATGCCGATGGCGCGACCGACGAGGCGATCCAGAACTATCGCAAGGCGCTCTATCTCGCGCCCGAGCATCGCGAGGCGCTGGCGCATCTCGCCCTGCTGCTGCAGCGCCGGGGCGACGGCGCCGGCGCCAAGACACTGAACGACCGGCTGGCCCGGATGTCGAAGAGGAGCGGTAGCTGATGTCGGACGAGAGCCGGACGACGACAGTCGAAGCGGTCGAGGCGGATGCCGTCGCCGCGCCGCGCGGCCGCGACCGCGAGGCCTATGCGGAGATCGCGCGCGGGCTGCTCGACCGGCCGCTGCCGCCGGAATACCGCGCCGAATGGGCGCTGCATTTCGCCAGCGAGAAGGCGATCGAGAGCGAGGTTGAGGAAGAGCGCGCCGCCGCCGTGATCTTCCGCATCGGCGAGGAATGGCTGGCGCTGTCGACCGCCGTATTCGAGGAGGTGGCCGAGCCGCGCCGCGTCCACACACTGCCGCATCGGCGCAATGGCGTCGTTCGCGGCATCGTCAATGTGCGGGGCGAGCTTCTGGTCTGCATCTCGTTTGCGACGCTGCTCGGCATCGACAAGGATGTCGCGGTCGAGCGCCGCGATCGCAGCCTTCATTTCGAGCGCATGGTGGTGATCGGCCGCGCCAATGGCCGGATCGCCTTCAGCGTGCACGAGGTGCACGGCATCCATCGCTATGAGCGGAGCGCGCTTTCGCCCGTGCCGGGAACGGTCGGGCAGGCGGTCTCCTCCTTCACCACCGCCGTGCTCAACTGGCAGGGGCGAACCGTCGGGCTGCTGGACGAAATCCGGCTTCTCGACGCGATCGATCGGAACATCGCATGAGCGGCGAGGATTTCAGCCAGTTTTCCATGCTCGACCTGTTCCGGGCGGAGCTCGCGACGCAGTCCGAGGCGCTGACGGCCGGCCTGCTGGCGCTGGAGCGCGATCCCGTCGCCGCCGACCATCTCGACGCCTGCATGCGCGCCGCCCATTCGCTGAAGGGTGCAGCGCGGATCATCGATCTCGTCGCCGCCGTCGAGGTCGCGCATGCGATGGAGGAAACCCTCGTCGCGGCGCAGAAGGGTCGGCTGACGCTCAACCGCGATCACATCGACGCGCTGCTTAGGGGTGTCGACCTCCTGGCCGTCATCGCGGCCGGCAGCGAGGAAGACGGCACGGATCCGGACCGATTTGCCACCGAGATCGCCGCCTTCCTGACGACGCTGGAGGCGGCCTCGCATCCGGCGGCGGCAAAGTTGGCGCCCGCGCCTGTCGAGGTACAGGCGCCTCTACCGGAGCCGAAACCGCCGGTGGTTACCCGCGCCGAGACGCCCGAGCCCGTCGCCTCGAACGCTTCCGGCGACAGCATGGTGCGCGTTACGGCGGAGAGCCTGAACCGGTTGCTCGGTCTCGCCGGCGAATCGCTGATGGAGGCGCGCCGGCTGCGGCCCTTCCACGACGAGCTGCTGCGGCTGAAGCGCCTGCAGACCAATACGGCCCGCGCCTTTGAGCAGCTGCGCGCGGCGCTGCCGGTTTCGGCCGGGGACAAGGTGGCGCTCGCCTTCGAGGAGGCGCAGCGGCACATGGTGCAGAGCCACGAATTCCTCGTTGCCCGCCTCGGCGAGCTCGAACTGATCGACCGCCGCGCCACCGATCTCGCCAACCGTCTTTACGACGAGACGCTGGCGAGCCGCATGCGCCCGTTCGAGGACGGTGTCCGGCATTTTTCGCGCAGCGTGCGGGATCTCGGCCGCAGCCTCGGCAAGCCGGTGCGCCTCGAAATCGTCGGCGGTTCGACCAGCATCGATCGCGACATCCTCGAACAGCTCGACGCGCCGCTCGGCCATCTGCTCCGCAACGCCGTCGACCACGGCATCGAGACGCCGGAGGAACGCCTCGCCGCTGGAAAGCCGGCCGAGGCCGTCGTCCGCGTCGAGGCCTGGCACAAGGCCGGTTTGCTGCAGATCCGCGTCGCCGATGACGGCCGGGGCATCGATCTCGAGGCGCTGCGCGCCGCCATCCTCGCCCGCCAACTGACGACGGAGGCGACGGCGGCCCATCTCAGCGAGGCCGAGCTCCTGGAATTCCTGTTCCTGCCCGGCTTCTCGATGAAGGGATCGGTCAGCCATATTTCTGGTCGCGGCGTTGGTCTCGATGCCGTGCAGGCGATGGCGAAGCAGGTGCGCGGCCTCGTCAGCGTCACGTCGGAGCGGGGCTCCGGCACCGAGTTCCTGCTGCAATTGCCGCTGACGCTGTCGGTGATGCGGACGCTCTTGGTCGAGGTCGATGGCGAGCCCTACGCCTTCCCGCTGACGGGCATCATCCGGACGATTTCGCTGGCGCGGGAGAACATCGAACTGCTGGAGGGGCGGCCGCATTTCCGCCTCGACGAGCGCCAGCTCGGGCTTCTGACGACGCATGAGGTGCTCGGCCGCGGCGAGCCGAAGCTCGATTCGGGCGAACTCGCCGTCGTCGTCATCGGTGATCGCGGCGAGGCCTATGGCTTGATCGTCGACCGCTTCCTCGGCGAGCGCGAGCTGGTGGTGCGCACGCTCGATCCGCGCCTCGCCAAGGTGCAGGACATCAGCGCCGCCGCGCTGATGGACGATGGCTCGCCGGTGCTGATCCTCGATGTCGCCGACATGGTGCGCTCGGCCGAAAGGCTGGCAGCGTCCGGCGGCCTGCGCACGCTGGAGCGCCGCAGCGCCGGCGCCGCGGCGCGGCGGCGGAAGCGCATCCTGGTGGTCGACGATTCGCTCACCGTGCGCGAGCTCGAGCGCAAGCTGCTCGACTATCACGGCTATGAGGTCGAGGTCGCCGTCGACGGCATGGACGGCTGGAACGCCGTCCGTTCCGATCCGTTTGACCTGGTGGTGACCGATATCGACATGCCGCGCATGGACGGCATTGAACTGGTCACGCTGATCAAGAAGGATGCGCGCTTGCGGAACCTGCCGGTGATGATCGTCTCCTACAAGGACCGGGAGGAAGATCGGGCGCGCGGCCTCGACGCCGGCGCCGACTATTATCTGACCAAGGGCAGCTTCCATGACGAGACGCTTCTGCATGCCGTCGTGGACCTGATCGGGGAGGCAGCGGAATGATGACCCGGCTCCGGGGAATGGTCGGATGAGGATCGGCATCGTCAACGACATGCCGATCGCCGTCGAGCTGCTGCGGCGCATCCTCGTCTCGACGGCGGAGCACCAGCTCGCCTGGATCGCGATGGACGGGGCGCAGGCGGTGGCGATGTGCCAGCGCGACCTGCCGGACCTGCTCCTGATGGATCTGACCATGCCGGTCATGGACGGTGTCG
This sequence comes from Kaistia sp. 32K, assembly GCF_016629525.1. Classification (GTDB taxonomy): domain Bacteria; phylum Pseudomonadota; class Alphaproteobacteria; order Rhizobiales; family Kaistiaceae; genus Kaistia. The sequence goes on along the minus strand of NZ_AP024269.1, from coordinate 4,714,269 downwards.
AGGCGACGCGGCGGATCATGCAGGCGACGCCCTGTCCGATCCTGCTGGTCACGGCCAGCGTCGAGCACAATGTGCCCGGGGTCTACGAGGCGATGGGCCATGGCGCCCTCGACGCCGTCGACATGCCGCAGGCAGGTGTGCGCGGCGACGGGGCGGAAAATGCCTCGGTGCTGCTCGCCCGGATCGCCACGATCGGCAAGCTGGTTCGCGACGTTCCCGCCCGGCCGGTCGCCCGGAAGAGCCCGCCCGCCATCGGCGCGCCCGCTTCGAGCCTCGTCGCCATCGGCGCCTCGGCCGGCGGACCCGCGGCCGTCGCGGCCGTGCTTGGCAAGCTGCCCGCCGATTTTCCGGCGGCGATCGTCCTCGTGCAGCATCTCGACGAGCAGTTCGTCGCCGGGCTGGCCGATTGGCTCGGCAGGCACACGGCGCTGTCGGTCCGCGCGGCGATCGAGGGGGACAGGCCGGTGCCGGGCACGGTGCTGGTGGCGTCCACCAGCGATCATCTCGTCTTCAAGTCGAGCCGCGAGCTCGGCTATGCGGCGGAGCCGCGACAGCATATCTATCGCCCGTCCATCGACGTCTTCTTCGAGAGCGCCGCGCGCTGGTGGCAGGACGATCTGGTCGGGGTCCTCCTGACCGGCATGGGGCGCGACGGCGCCACCGGGCTCAAGACGCTGCGCGAGCGGCAACATCTCACCATCGCCCAGGATCGCGCCACCAGCGCGGTCTACGGCATGCCGAAGGCGGCGGCCGAGCTGGGCGCCGCCGCGGAAATCCTTCCGCTCGATTCGATCGCGTCGCGCCTCGTCGACGCGTGTCTTCGCGCCCAAGTTTGAAAAGGCCATCCCATGAAGGGTGAACAGGATTTGAACCCGAAGGATCCGGGATCGCCGGATCTGCCGACACCGGTGCCGGCCGACAAATATCTGTCGATGGTGCTGCTGGTCGACGACCAGGTGATGATCTGCGAAGCGGTGCGGCGCATGCTCGCCAACCAGCCCGACATGGATTTCCACTATTGCACCGATCCGATGGACGCGCTGACGGTGGCCGAGCGCGTCAAGCCGACCGTCATCCTGCAGGATCTGGTCATGCCCGGGATCGACGGCATGGAGCTGGTGCGTCACTATCGTCGCGTCAGCGCGACGCATTCGGTTCCCGTCATCGTCCTGTCGGCCAAGGACGATCCGGCGATCAAGAGCGAGGCCTTCCAGGCCGGCGCCAATGATTATCTCGTCAAGCTGCCCGACCGGGTCGAGCTGATCGCCCGCATCCGCTACCACACCCGCGCCTATCTCGATCACGTCCAGCGCGACGAGGCCTATCGGGCCCTGCGCGAAAGCCAGCGCCAGCTGATGCGCGTCAATCTCGAGCTCGAGCGGCTGACCCGGATCGATGGCCTGACAGGCCTCGGCAACCGACGCTATTTCGATGAATATCTCGGCGCCGAATGGAAGCGCGGACTGCGGACGCAGACGGCGGTCTCGGTGCTGATGATCGATGTCGATCATTTCAAGCGCTACAACGACGCCTATGGCCATCTCGCCGGTGACGACGTCCTGAAGCGCGTGTCGCAGGTGCTGCAGACGAGCGCCAGCCGGTCGACCGACCTCGCGGCGCGCTATGGCGGCGAGGAATTCGTCATCGTCCTCACTGACGTGACGCCCGCCGGGGCGCAGCATGTGGCGGAGCGGCTGGTCCGGGGCGTGCGCGAGCTCGATATTCCGCATGGCGACGGACGGGTCAGCGTCAGTGTCGGCGTGGCGACGATCATGCCGCAGGAAACGGTGACCCCGGACGATCTGGTCAAGGCGGCCGACCTGGCGCTCTTCCGGGCGAAGGCCGAAGGGCGCGACCGCATCGTGCTGCACGAGGGCGACGAGCCGCTGGCGGGGGTGTCCTCGTAGGGCTTGGTGCTTGATCGCCGCTGCGACTTCCGATTGAACGGGCCGGGGGGGCGCGTCGCCTGGCGGCGCGAATCGGAGCGAGGGGAAGTCATGCATATTGTCGTGCTCGGGGCCGGGGTGATCGGCGTGACGACGGCCTGGTATCTGGCCGAGGCCGGCCATCAGGTGACGGTGATCGAGAAGAACACCTCGGCCGGGCACGGCACCAGCTATGCCAATGCGGCGCAGATCTCGCCGGCGCTGTCGTCGCCCTGGGCCTTTCCCGGCCTGATCGGCAAGGCGGCGGCGTGGATCTTCGCCAAGCATGCGCCGCTGATCGTCAGCCGCATGCCGGATTTCGCCATGAGCCAGTTCCTCTGGCGGATGTGGCGCGCCTCCAGCGTCGAGCAATATGTGACCTCGAAGCGCAACATGGTGCGGCTCGCCGAATATTCGCGCGACTGCTCGGACCAGCTGCGCTCCGAGATCGGCATCGATTATGCCGGCCGGCAGAAGGGCCTGATCGTCGCCTTCCGCGAGGCGGCGCAGGCGGACGGCTACAAGCGCGACTTGGCCGTGCTCGACGAGCTCGGCGTGCCGCACCGGAGCCTCGGCCGCGACGACCTGCTCGCCTTCGAGCCCAATATCGACCCGACCAGCGGCGTCATCGGCGGTGTGCTGCTCGAGACCGACCAGACCGGCGACTGCTTCCTGTTCACCCAGGCGCTGGCCCAGGCCTGTGCGGCGCGCGGCGTGACCTTTCTCTATGGTCGCGCGGCGGAAAAGCTCGTCATCGAGCGGGACAAGGTGATCGGCGTCGTCGCCGGCGGCGAGACGATCGAGGCGGATGCGGTCGTGGTGGCGCTCGGCGTCTGGTCGAAGGGCCTGCTCGAGCCGCACGGCATTCCGGTGCCGATCTATCCGGTGAAGGGCTACTCGCTGACGATCTCAGCGGATTCGGACGCCGTCGGGCCGGTCAGCACCGTCTCGGACGAGACGATGAAGGTCGGCCATACCAATCTCGAGAACCGCATCCGCGTCGGCGGCACGGCGGAGCTCGCCGGCTACGACTTCACCCGGCCGGAGAAGCGTTACGAGGGGCTGATCGCCTCGCTCCGGATGCTGTTCCCCAAGGTGCCGGAGGCGGCGATAGCCACGGCCGAGCGCTGGTCGGGGTTGCGCCCGGTGACGCCGGACGGGCCGCCGCGCCTCGGCTCCTGCCGCTATGCCAATCTCTATCTGAACAGCGGCCACGGCACGCTCGGCTGGACCATGGCCTGCGGCTCCGGCAAGGCGCTCGCCGACCAGATCTCCGGCAAGCGCCCCGACGTCGACATCGCCCCGTTTGCGCCGGACCGTCGCGGGTAGGGCAAGCGGCCGACTGTTTCACGTGTGACGTTTTCGGACGGTCGGGTCGGCTCGCAGGCGCGTTGGTTTGACTTTCGCGCCAGTGTGCTTATGTCTGGAAGCACCATGTTGATCCATTCGCCCTTTCGCCGTTCCCTGCTCCATGCGGGTCTTCTGATCGCGGGACACTAGCCCCGGGTTCGGCGCGCGCGTTCGCCCCGGACACGGGGTTCTTGCCAGCATGACTTTTCAAAACCCTTCGCCAAGCCAGCCCTGATTCCGTTCGCGCGCCCGCGCCTCGACAGGATGCCCTTGCCTCAGGCACTCGCCCGCAACAGCCGCTTTCGCGGTGAATTGCGGGGCAGATGCTTCTCGAACCTCGCCGGCCCTTCCCAAACGGAAGGCGGCGATGGAAGATCATTTCGGGGATCCTCGCCGCTTCAAGCCAGGCGCAGCGGTCCCATAGTGGAGACGACGACCATGACCACCCGCAGCCCCGGCCGCCTCAGGCCCCGGATCACCATTCTGGCGGCCGATCATGAGCGGCTTTCGACGCTGGCGCGGGCGGCCACGCATTCTCATCCGGACGTGGCGGAGGTCCTCAACGAGGAACTCGACCGCGCCCGAGTCGTCGCCGACGCCAAGCGCTCGCATCCCTTCGTCCGGATGGGCCACGAGGTCGAGTATCGCGACGATACCGCCGGCATGGTGCGCAAGGTCACGCTCGTCTATCCGGAGCAGGCCGATATCGGCCAGGGCCGAATCTCGGTGCTGACCCCGATCGGGGCGGCGCTGATCGGCGTCGGCGTCGGCGAATCGATCAGCTGGGAAACCCGCAATGGCGAATTGAAGCGCCTGACGGTGCTCCAGGTCGGCGAAGCCGAGGCCGTCTGATGACGGCGAGGGTTTTCCAGGCTCTCGTCCGGGGCTAGTCTTGGACCATGGACGACTGGTTGCAGACCCTCATCCAGCTCGTCGCCGGGCATCCGCACTGGGCGGCGGCCCTGGTCTTCTTCTGCGCCATGGCGGAAGCGATCGCCGTTATCGGCATGTTCGTGCCCGGCACGGCGATCCTGATCGGGGTCGGCGCGGTCGTCGGCCTCGGCGAATTGTCGCTCTGGCCGATCCTGCTCTGGGCGACGCTCGGCGCGATAGCCGGCGACGGCATCTCCTACTGGATCGGCCATCGCTACAAGGACAGGATCCGCTCGACCTGGCCGTTGCGTGAGCGGCCGGAGCTGTTCGCCAGGGGCGAGGCGTTCTTTGCCCGCTTCGGCACGCTGAGCGTGGCGATCGGCCGTTTCGTGCCGGGTGTGCGGGCGGTCATCCCGCTCGTCGCCGGCGTCGTCGGCATGCCGCCGGCGCGCTTCTTTCTCGTCAATGTCCTTTCCGCCCTCGTCTGGGCGCCGGCGCATATCCTGCCCGGCGCCGGCATGGGCCTCGCGCTCGGCGTCCTCGGCTCGATCGCCGGCCGGCTGGTGGCGATGCTCGTCGGCGCGCTCATCCTAATCGGCTTCGCCATCTGGCTCGGCTACATCGCCTGGCGCTGGATGCTGCCCGGCCTCGGCCGGCGCTATCGCCGCCTGATCCGGCTTGCCAAGCGGCGCGATACCGCCTTCGATCGCGTTCTCGTCGCCGTCCTCGATCCCGATGATCCCGGCACCTCGACCCTGATCGTCATGGGCGCGGCGGTGATCGCGCTCGCAGTGGCGTTCGTGTCGCTCGCCGAGGACGTCCTCATGCGCGAGCAGATCACCCGCATGGATACGGCCGTGAGCACGCTGGTGCAGGGCTGGCGGACGCCCGGCCTCGACAGGGTGATGATCGCCATCACCAGCCTTGGCGACGGCGTGGTGATCACGGCGGTCCTGCTGGCGATCGTCGTCTGGCTGCTCCTGCGCCGGCAGGTCAGCCTGGCGGTCGGCCTCATCCTGACCATGGGCCTCGCGGCGCTGTCGGTGCCGCTGATGAAGGGCGTCTTCGTCATTCCCCGCCCGATCGACATCTATACCGGCGCCGATGCCTTCAGCTTTCCGAGCGGCCACGCCACCTCGGCCGCCGCGCTCTACGCCTCGGCCGCCTGGCTCGCGACCCACAATGCGCCGTTCCGCTGGAAGGTGGCCGGTTTCGCGCTCGCGGGCGTGCTGATCACGGCGATTGCCGCGTCGCGCATCTATCTGGCGGCGCATTGGCCGTCCGACGTGCTGGCGGGCCTCGCGCTCGGCTCGGCGCTGTCGGCGATCTATGCGCTCGTCTTCCGCCGGCTCGACCTGCAGGCGATGCGGCCGTTCCGCTTCGTCGGCGTCGTGCTCGCTGCGCTCCTGGTCGCCGGCGGCCTGCGGGTCGCTACCAACTATTCCAGGGCGGTCGACGCCTACCGGCCGCGCGTCGTCGAGACGAGCCTCGACGCGGCGCATTGGCGCCTCGGCGACTGGGCCACTTTCCCGGCCGATCGCTGGGAACTCGACGGCTCCGAAGGCGGTGCGCTGACGCTGCAGTCGGATGCCGGCGTCGAGGCGCTGCGCGAGGCGCTGGTAGATGCCGGCTGGCAGATCGCGCCCTCCGGCGGTGTCGGCGGGTTCGCCAAATTCCTGTCGCCGGACGCGCCCCTCGACGGATTGCCGCCGCTGCCGCAGACGCATGCCGGGAGTTTCGCCGTGCTGACGATGGTGCGGCCGGTCGATGCCGACCATCGGCTCGTGCTGCGCTTCTGGCCGACGACGGTTTCAGCCGAATCGGCCGATCGCCGCGACCGGATCCTGCTCGGCTCGCTGTCGGACGAGCGGGTCAGCCGGCCGCTCGGCCTCGCGACGCTGCTGCGGGATCCGGAATTGTCGGCCGCCGAGCAATTCGGGCTGCTCGGTTCGTTCCCGCAGTCCGGCCGGCTCGATTGGGTCGCGGACGAGGCGGGCGGACGGCGGGTGCTGCTGCTGCTCCGCCGGGAGCCCGCGTCGCCCTGATCCGGAACGAGCCTATTTGACGCCGAGCTGGCGCAGCCTCTCATCCATGTAGCTCCCGGCCGTATGGCGCTCCGACAGCTTCACCTCGGGGCGCGGCTGCAGGAACAGCGGCAGCGCGATGCGGGACCGGCGCGCCGCCTCGCCCGACGGATTGACCACCCGATGCGTCGTCGAGCTGTAGTAGCCGCCGGACGCCTCCTGCAGCATGTCGCCGACATTGACCACGAGCGAGCCGAAATCGGTCGGCACGTCGGTCCACGCGCCGCTCCGCGTCAGGAGCTGCAGCCCGCGCTCGTTCGAGGCGGGCAGGACGGTCAGCAGATTGATGTCCTCATGCGCGGCGGCGCGCACCGCGCCCGGTTCTTCCTTGCCGGTCAGTGGTGGATAGCGCAGCACGCGCAGCAGGGTTGCCGGGCTCTCGCGGATCATCGAGGCGAGCGGCATGGAGAAGCGCGCGCGGACGTCTTCCGGCGTGTTCGCCTCGACCCAGGAAAGCAGTTCGCCGGCAAAATCGCCGGCGATCGCGAAATAGCGCCGCGCCGCGTCGGAAACCTCCGCCGGATAGCGGCCTCCTGGGAAGATGTGGAAGAATTCCTTCAAGTCGCGCTTGTCGTTGCCCTTGGCGGTCTCCGAGACGGCGGTCGAGAAATAGCCGTCCTGCGTCTCGCGATCGAAGGCGTAGGCGTGCTTGGCTTCCTTTTCGAAGAAGGCGAGCCACTCGGCATGGATCGTCTCGACGAGATCCCGCGGCACCGGATGGTCGCGGATGACGGCGAAGCCGGTGCGATGGAGCGAATCCGTGAAACGGGTCGGCGCGTCCGGCGCATAATAGGAGACGGTGGCGACGCCGCCGTCCCCGACATATTCCGGCTTCACGATGGTCAAGGGCGTCTCCTTCATCGTCCGGCATGCCGACCTGCCCGGCACATCCGTCCCGTCCGGCGCGCCTGCAACCATAGCGTGCCGCATCCTAGAATGACGACCCGGCAGCGGCCGCGCAAGGATCTCGATCGCGGCCTGCGACAGCGCGGCTTCGTCACCGCGACCGGCGCGGTCGCCTCGGCGCGGGAACCGGCCGTTTCGGCGGGGCAGGGGGCGATCCGGCGCTGGCGCCGCGGCTGTGGGCTCGCTGCAACAGGAGGGTCGAATGGTGGATTGGACGGATCGTTCAAACCATTCGTTAACGCTGTTCTTCGTATGCCTGAACGACCAGCAACGGTCGGCCAGACCGCGTACCAGGGTCAGCGACAAACATGCGTTCTTCCAATCGGCCTCCCCAATATACTTCCCTCCATTCCGCCGAGCCCGCGGCGCGCCCGTCGCGCGAACGGGAGGCACTGCATCATCCCAATCCATCGCGTCCCGCGGCCCCGGCGGCCGCGCCCGAGGCGCCGATGGTCGGGCCGGATGGCGAGCCGCTGCCGACCTGGCTGCAGCCCTTCACGGCCGGGATGAACGCCCGCTTCACCCGCACGCCCGACTATCTGCGCCGTCCGCGCAATGCGGGGGGTGAGGCCGGCGACGCCGATCTTCCGGCCGATGCCGCCGAGGTCGTCAGCGAGACGGCGGAACAGCCCGTTCCCGCCGCTCAGGCCTCGTCCGCGCCCGCCCCGTCCGTGCCGGCTGCTTCCGTCCAGACGCCCGTTCCCGCCGCGCTGGTGACGGCGGCTCCCGCGCCGGTCCTGCCGGCTTCGGCCAAGGCCGCGCCGGTCGCGACCGTCCCGCCCGTCGCCCCGCCGGTTCTGCGCAACACCAGCCCCGTCGTTCCCTCGATGGTGCCGCCGCATGTGGTTTCCACGCCGGAGCCCGCTCCGGTCGCCGAAGTGGCCGAAGCACCGGCCGCTCCCGAGCCGCAGCTCGATCGCCAGGCCGAGATCGTCGAGGCGGCACGGCCTTCCAACATCCGTCGTCTTGAGCGCCTGATCCAGGTCGGCCGCGCCGTTCCGCCCGCGCATGCCATCGGCTTGCCGGAAGCGCCTGTGGCGCAGGCCCCTCGCGTCACCCGTCCGGTGCGCCCGGCCGAGCCGGTCGCCACCGCGCCGGCCGTTCCGCCGGTCGCCACCGCGCCGGTCGCCTCAGCGCCGGTCGTGCCGCCGGTCGCGACAGCGCCGACGCAGCCCGCTCCCGTCGTGGCCGAACCGGCTGCCGTGGCTCCGGCTCCGGTAGCTGTCGTCGTCCCGGCTCCGAGCCTGGTGCCGCCGGCGCTGCGCGCCCCGGAAACGTTGCTGCCGGGTCATGTCCAGGCTTCGATCCAGGTCTGGTTCGAATGGCCGATCTGGGTAACGCCGGTCCAGAGCCTCAGCGCCCGCTCGCGAAATTCCCGCCGCCTGCGGCGTGAAAGCGCCTTCGAGGCCGCCGCCGCGCCCGTCGCCGCGGAACCGGTCGCCGAGGCAACGCCCGAGGTCGCGCCGGCTGCCCTCGCGCTCGTCCCGGAAGCCGCTCCCGTTCGCGCCGAGACGGTCGTCAGCTTCCATACCGGCGAATATGAACTGCCGCCGCTCGACCTTCTGGCCGAGCCGCCGGTCTCCGAGCCGCCCTTCGAGCTCTCGGCCGAATATCTCGACCAGAACTCGAACTTCCTGCAGCAGACGCTGCGCGATTTCGGCATTCGCGGCGAGATCATCGACGCCAATCCCGGCCCGGTCGTCACGCTGTACGAGCTGGAGCCGGCGCCCGGCACCAAGTCGTCCCGCGTCATCGGCCTTTCCGGCGACATCGCCCGCTCCATGAGCGCGGTGTCGGCGCGCGTCGCCGTCGTCGAGGGCCGCAACGTCATCGGCATCGAGCTGCCGAACCAGACCCGCGAGACGGTCTGGCTGCGCGAGCTGATGGCGAGCGAAGCCTTCGCCGAAGCCAAGGCCAAGCTCGGCCTCTGCCTCGGCAAGACCATCGGCGGCGAGCCGGTGATCGCCGATTTGGCCCGCATGCCGCATCTGCTGGTCGCCGGCACCACCGGTTCCGGCAAGTCGGTCGCCATCAACACCATGATTTTGTCGCTGCTCTACCGGCACCGCCCGGAAGAATGCCGCCTGATCATGATCGATCCGAAGATGCTGGAGCTCTCCGTCTATGAGGGCATCCCGCATCTGCTCACTCCGGTCGTCACCGATCCGAAGAAGGCCGTCACCGCGCTGAAATGGGCGGTGCGCGAGATGGAGGAGCGCTACAAGAAGATGTCGCGCCTCGGCGTGCGCAACATCGACGGCTTCAATGTACGGGTCGCCGAGGCGCGCGCCCGCGGCGAGGTCATCACCCGCACGATCCAGACCGGCTTCGACCGCGCCACCGGCGAGATGATGCAGGAAGAGGAGGTCATGGACCTCTCGAACCTGCCCTACATCGTCGTCATCATCGACGAGATGGCCGACCTGATGATGGTCGCCGGCAAGGACATCGAAAGCGCCGTGCAGCGGCTCGCCCAGATGGCCCGCGCCGCCGGCATCCATCTGGTCATGGCGACGCAGCGCCCGTCGGTCGACGTCATCACCGGCACGATCAAGGCGAACTTCCCGACCCGCATCTCCTTCCAGGTGACGTCGAAGATCGACAGCCGCACGATTCTGGGCGAGATGGGCGCCGAGCAGCTGCTCGGCCAGGGCGACATGCTGTTCATGGCCGGCGGCGGGCGCATTCAGCGCGTGCACGGGCCCTTCGTCAGCGATCACGAGGTCGAGCAGGTCGTAGCCCATCTGAAGCGCCAGGGCCGGCCCGAATATCTCGACGCCGTCACCGCCGGCGACGAGGAAGAGGCGGAAGTGGCCGCTCCGGCCGAGGAAGACGTCGCCGTGTTCGACAAGACCGCGATGGCCGAGGAAGGCGGCGGCGACGCCTATGAGCAGGCCGTGGCCGTCGTGCTGCGCGACCGCAAGGCGTCGACTTCCTACATCCAGCGCCGCCTGCAGGTCGGCTACAACCGCGCCGCCTCGATCATGGAGCGGATGGAGCAGGAAGGCATCGTCGGCCCGGCCAACCACGCCGGAAAGCGCGAAATCTTCATGGAGCGCTAGGGCGCCTTCGCGCCGCAAGTCGCGACCCACCATGAGGAGCGAGCCTTCTGGCTTCGCTTCCCTTCAGACAAAACGGCGGCCCTCGGGTCGCCGTTTTCGTTTGTGCGGGCTGGAAGGCCGCCTCGTGCCGGGCGACCACAGCGAGCCCCGCTTTCCGGACGCCGCATTGCCTGCGGGCTTGTGCCCTGTCGCGGAGGGGCCGGCGGCGTGCCGTTTCGGCAGTTTTCCCGGAAAGGCGCGAGCGGTCAGGCGTCAGTGATGGGCACTCAGTGTCCTGCACATGGAGAAACGCTCGGGAGGCAGCGAGATCGTCTTTCATCGCGCTTCCAGGTCGATGAAGGGAACAGGCCCAAACCCTCTCCCGTTCGCGGGAGCGGGTAGGGTGAGGGGCTTGTCGTTGGCGCGAGGGACTGACCTTGTTGTCTCCTCCCTTCGTGGACCTGCCCACCCCCTCCGGCAGTTGGGCAGGAGATTGCTTGCGCTTGTGGCCGCGCTTTCTTGGGGCGCCGACCCAAACCCTCTTCCGCACACGGGAGAGGGCAAGGTGAGGGTTCTTGTTTCAGGTGACGCGCTCGGCGTCGGTCACTGATGAAGGAAGTACGTCAGCTAGAAGGGTGCCGTCTGTCCCTCAGGACCGCACCTTGATCGCGACGGCGACCTTCGCGCGGTCAATTCTGTCGGCATCCGGCTCGCGGCGCCTCGGCGGGGGCCATCGCAACGGCCTCGGGCTTCCGAAATTCAGAAACGCGCGTGAGGCATCCGCAAACGGTCCGTTTCAATCCACCAACCGGCTGGGCTGGCCGAGCACGCTGCTAGACGCCGGCTTTCTTGGGATCTCTGCCACTTCGGTCCAGGTCGACTCATCGGACCTCGCGCCAAGCGGCCGCAAGGCGCTGGCGCGTCTCGCACGGCCGCAAATACGGCATGTCGATCTCGCGGTGGATAGAGCAGGGGCCATCGCCGGCCCTGCAATGCTGCGGGAAGGCGAGAGCTCAGTTGGGCGGGCATCTTCTTGGGGCTGGATCCGTCGCTTGCAGGCCAGCCGATCCTGGCCGCAGGCTTTCCCTGCCTCCCTGCCTCCCTGCCTCCCTGCCTCCCTGCCTCCCTGCCTCCCTGCCTCCCTGCCTCCCTGCCTCCCTGCCTCCCTGCCTCCCTGCCTCCCTGCCTCCCTGCCTCCCTGCCTCCCTGCCTCCCTGCCTCCCTGCCTCCCTGCCTCCCTGCCTCCCTGCCTCCCTGCCTCCCTGCCTCCCTGCCTCCCTGCCTACTGAACGGATCGGCGGGTTAACGAAAATTAAGACATCTCAACCGCTTAGCGCGAACGCGCTGGTTTCTGCGGTTTCCTGGGCCTCGGCCGTCCGCTTATCCACACGGGCAGATTTTGCGGGGCGGAATTTGCAGGAATTGTTCGAATTGGCGATTGACGGTTCTGAGGTTGGGGCCTATAACCCGGCTCAAGAACGCGGGCGGCACCGCTGCCAGCGAACGGAAAACTCGTCTCTGAGTTTTGTTGATTTGGCGCTTGACGATCCACTGTGAGGTGGATAGATAAGCGCCTCCGGTTCGGCCGAT